>JACZJB010000228.1 GCA_014860805.1 Anaerolineales bacterium | reverse complement strand
ATTCAAAGCCGTTGTCTGCTCGTTCGCCAACAGACTGAGATTCGTTCCACAGCCTTACAATTTCGTCCCATTGGCTGTACTGACGTGCAAGGTCAGCCTTCTCGAAGTAGTAGCACCAGGTCTGTGTGTTTTGCTTCCCGTAAATATCCTCTGGCAGGGACTTCTCTTTGCCTTCCGCGAGTTTTATCAGGTTGATATCTGAGCCAGCGCTAAGCTGCCGCATATCATTGCTGACGAGGCGCAGATTTATATCCTGTGGCTGCATCACCCATAAGCAGCGATTCATTTCAGGGTTGAAGGAAAGCAGAAGCATTTGTTTGCTGCTGCCTGTAAAATTCATGCTCAATTTGCTGTATTCCAGCGGCGCTCCCTGCAAAAGATCACCAACATTGGGGTTGGTGTAATAAAAAGGAAAATACCAGTAGGGAGGTGTGTTTCCAAAATTCCCAGCCTGATATGTTGTATTGATGGAAAATGAAACCGCGTATTCACCCATGACACCCAGCACTTCCTCATCGGTCAGGATGGCTGTGCCAAGTTCGATCTGCGGCGCACGCCAAATCAATTGCTGCGCCAGCCGCTCCTGCTTTTCCCATGAATATTGGAATTCCTTTGTATTGTCCAGGTGAAAATTGACAGATAATGCCAGCATGAATGAAAAAAGGAATATTTTTTTTGTTCTTTCTTTGACGAAATAATCGATCAACAAATAGCTTAGAATTGCCGCCCCGAACATGGCGGGAATCCCAAACCGAGACGCAGACAAAAGATTCTTGCTTTCCACAATGGAACGTCCGATCAACCAGACAGGCAGACCGCCAGTCAATAGACCCGCAACTGCAAGAGTGATACTCCCTGTTTTCCAATCATCATTTACTTCCGTTGGATATGGAGCAAGTCTGTTTAGGTACAAAAAGGCAAGCATGAAAAATGACAAGCTGATTGCAAGCCTGAATAACCCAAATGGAGAAGTGAAATCCAGCAGACCTACATCTGTGGCTTTTTGCCAGCCCATTGTCATTACAGCCAGCGCATCTTTTATGGAAGTGATGACGAGATATCCAATGGCTTTGAATGGTTCACTGAAAAGCTGTCGCAGAATCACCGGCTCGTTGCGAGTCACATCTGGCGGATTTTCATATAGCACTGTTCGCCAATAAAAAAATATACCCAGAACAATAAGGTAAGGCAGCCAGTTTAACAGAGTCTTTGAGAGCCTTTTGGGAAGCCCCGGCTCGATGCGTGTGATCAAAATCCATAAGATGAAAGCGCGAATCAATTCAAGCCCTGAAAAATATTCGCTTGTAAAAAGATGTACAGCTTCCAGGGTCAACGCAAGCGAGGTGAAGACAATCCATTTCCCCGGGGTCGCATTCACAGCATAGATCATCGATAGAATGGAAAGGGTGAATGCAAGAAATCCAAACCAATGATGCGTTGAGCCTACTGCAAAAGGCTGGAGCATGAAAAATGGATAGACCGCAAAGAATAACCCGATACAAATCGCTTCTTTTTTACGTTCGGGCCACAGTGCTTTGAAGATCGCCCAAATTAAAAGGACAGTTCCCCAGCGCATTAACAAAGCGGAAATATGCCACGCAAGTGGCTTGAATCCCAACAGGTTGAATCCAAGCATATACAACCATGCTGCATTCGGCCTGCTGTCATAGATCAGCATCTCGCGCAGGCTGTCAATCCCTTTTAGTTTTGCGTAAAACACGTAGGGCCAGTCGTCCATGTAAAAACCGAGACGCGGGATCAACAGCCCAAAGCTGAAAAGACATGTAATCAAAAAGGCGAGCGACGCGCTTTTTTCTGTGAATGTGATTTGCCGAAAATTGGATTGTATCTCTTTCATTAGAGGGAGATTATAACGTTGAAAGTTCATTTCCCGCTCGGTTGAGAGGTTTTCTTTGCTTTCTTAAACCTTTGGAGTAGAATAAAAAAAACTTTTCGGGAGCGCGATGGATGAAGTACAGGAAATATATCACTGGAAGTTTAGGAGTAGTTATTTTAGGGTTGGCTGTATTTGCTGAACAAATTGGGTTGGATAATGATCCTGGTTGGGGAAGGGGAAGAATACTAATGCTTGAAATTGGGGGTGTGCTTGTTGCAATAAACGCTATTGCTATTATCTTTCGAAATGGGTTTACAAACATTTCCGCGCTTATTTCAAAAATATTTGAAAGATTTGATGCTGTCGATTATTCAATACGGCTTAATATATTTTCCTTTCTTGCAATTATTGTAGTGAGCGCAGTTTATATTTGGTCCTTTTTGCCTTTTGCCAATTCGAATCCCACTACTAATAACTATAGCCAGTTAGCAATTGCTTTTAAGGATCACCAACTTTTTTTACATGAAAAACCTCCCCCAGCGCTTTTGGCCTTGAGTGATCCGTATGATTGGGGCGCCCGATATTCGATTAGAAGAAGTTTCACCATGGATGTCTCTTTGTATAAAGGCAGGTTTTACCTATATTGGGGGCCAGTTCCATCGTTATTATTGATGATGTTTAGTAATGAACGGCTTCAAGTTCTTGGCGATCAATACGTGTTTCTTGTGTTTCTATATGGTTTGTTCCTTTATTCTTTCTTGTTGATACGATCCAGTTGGGAGAAATTCAATCAAGCCCTTCCTGCCTGGATGATTGGCGTTGCATTGCTTGCTATTGGAATATCAGGTCCAATTGCCCAGTTGTTGAATTTATCATCAATCTATGAGGCGGCAGTAGTGGGATGTCAATTGTTCTTCATTGGTGGATGCTATTGGGCGTATTCCGCAATTCGAATCACGCCAATGAGTTCATGGAAAATTGCCATTGCTAGCTTGCATTGGGCGCTTGCCATTGGGACACGAATTACTATTCTGCCGGCGATTCTATTTCTGAGTTTTACAGTTTTGTTTCATGTTTGGAAAGAGAATAAACTGTATCATCCCGGGAAGTTGATTTTGAACCTTTCAGCCATTGTTTTCCCCCTTTTAATTTTAATGGTTGGTCTGGGATGGTATAACTATGCGCGCTTTGGGTCCGTATCTGAGTTTGGCATCCGATATCAACTTGCCCAGGTAGATTATCATAAATTTACAAAAGTTTTTTCGCCTGATTATTTGTCTGGAAATTTTCAAAACTACTTTCTAAAGCCATTTAAGACACAGCCAAAGTTTCCATTTCTCAGGGCGATCGAAACAGTTTCTTCCAATGAGAGGATTACGGGGTTATTGTATACGACCCCATTTTTTCTGATCACATTAATACCCTTGGGTCGCACGCTTTATTCCAGAACGTTTTTGCAAACAATTAGTGTAGCAGCTCGAAACGGCCTGCCGGCAGAAAACTGGCTGGTTCTTGGTCTGGCAAGTTCGTCACTGATTTTGTTGAGTATAATTCTTCTATATTATTACCCGGCCGTAAGATTTACCGAAGAATTTTTGCCAGCAATGATGCTGCTTGCAACAATAAGCTTGGGGAGAGGGTATGAAATATTTAAAGAAAGAGCGGCGTTTAGGCAATCATATCTCTTTTTTGTCGTGGTACTGGTGATTTTTTCCATCACGGTCAGCATATTGAGTACAGTTCCGTTGCCCAGGACGAACGACGCGTTGTTGTTTATAAAACAAGTATGGCAATTTATTGGCCTTCGATAAACAGTTGAACTGCTGATTTATTAGGAACATCAAAAAAACTATGGATTTCAAACTTCAAGCACCCTTCATTCCCATGGGCGACCAGCCCGAAGCCATCCGCGGACTTGTGGACGGCGTAAACAAAGGACTTAAACATCAGGTGTTGCTCGGCGCTACGGGCACGGGCAAAACCTTCACGATCGCTTCTGTGATCCAGCAGGTGCAGAAGCCTGCGCTTATCATGGCACATAACAAGACGCTGGCGGCGCAATTGTATGCGGAGTTTAAGGAGTTCTTTCCGGAGAACGCAGTCTCATATTTTGTTTCCTATTACGATTACTACCAGCCCGAAGCCTATGTTCCCCGCCATGATCTTTTTATTGAGAAGGAAACGCAGATCAATGAAGAGATCGAGCGCCTGCGGCTGGCAGCGACAACAGCATTGATCTCCCGTCGTGACGTGATCATTGTAGCGTCGGTTTCCTGCATTTACGGTTTGGGTTCCCCGGAGGAATTTGGCAAAGGGACGGTCACCATGAAAGTGGGTGAGATCTACCGTCGCAACGCTCTCCTGAGACAGTTGATCGAGAGCCAGTACCAGCGCAACGATATGGAGTTGCGTCCGGGCACTTTCCGTATTCGCGGTGACACACTGGAGATCGTGCCCGCCTACGAATCCAAATTAGGATATCGGATTACCTTTTTCGGTGACGAAGTGGAGCGCATTATGCAGTTCAGCCCTCTGACTGGTGAGATCATCGAGGAACCGAGTGAAGTTTCCATTTATCCCGCCAAACAGTTCCTGACCGACGCAGAGCGATTGAAAGATTCGATAAAGAATATTGAACTGGAATTGGAAGAGCGCCTTGCCTACTACAAGAGTCAAGGTAAATTTTTGGAAGCCCAACGTATTGAGCAGCGCACGCGCTACGACCTTGAAATGCTGAAGGAAGTTGGTTACTGTTCTGGCATTGAGAACTATTCGCGCCAATTGGATGGACGCCCTCCTGGTTCCCACCCGTGGACGATGATCGACTTTTTGCCCAGTGATTACCTGCTTATTATCGATGAGAGTCACATGACCGTGCCGCAGATCCGAGGGATGTACAACGGTGACCGCGCGCGCAAAGAAACCCTGGTGGAATACGGCTTCCGCCTGCCCTCCGCAATGGACAACCGTCCGCTGAAGTTTGATGAATTTGAGCAGGTAATGGGAGCGACGATCTATACGTCAGCGACGCCGTCTGAGTATGAAATGAAACATGCGGAGCAGGTGGTTGAGCAGATCATCCGTCCCACGGGGCTGGTTGACCCAGAAGTGATCGTGCGTCCTACCAAAGGGCAGGTGGATGATCTGGTCGGAGAGATCAAGGAACGGGTAGAAAGAGGCGAGCGTGTTTTGGTCACGACTCTGACCAAGCGTATGTCTGAAGACCTGACGAAGTACATGAAAGAGCTTGGAATTAAAGTCCAATATTTACATTCAGAAGTGGAGACGCTCGAACGCGTTGGTATATTGCGGGATTTGCGCCTGGGCACTTTCGATGTTTTGGTGGGAATCAACCTCCTGCGCGAAGGTTTGGACTTGCCCGAGGTTTCGTTGGTGGCGATCTTGGATGCAGACAAGGAAGGTTTCCTGCGCTCCGATACGGCTCTGATCCAGACCATTGGACGCGCCGCTCGCAACGTGAATGGGCGCGTGATCATGTACGCGGACCGCATGACCGATTCGATGAAGCGTGCCATTGACGAGACGACACGCCGCCGCGCAAAGCAGATGAAGTTTAACGAAGAGAACGGCATCACGCCGATCAGCATCCACAAGGAGATTCATGACCTTACCGAGGGAATGACTGCAAAGGCTGTAAGCGAGATGCGCGGCGAATACAAAGTGAAAGGCGTGGACGGCTTGCCGCGCACGGAATTGCGCAAGATCATCGCGGAGGTGGAAGCGCACATGAAAGAGGCGGCCAAGAACCTCGAGTTTGAAAGAGCCGCCGCACTGCGTGATGAATTATACGAATTGAAGACGTTGTTGGCTGAAGATGAAAGCTTGAAGCCCTGGGAACGGATCAAATTGATGACCGGGGATGAGTAAACCCTGAATAAAAAAATCCCAGGAGGAAATTCCTGGGATTTTTATTTAATTGGGGCGGGTTGGTTTGGGTCTGTGATGAATGCAGGGATACAGTTCACCGTCTACGAACAGGATGTGGTTGACGATCCAGCCTGAGATCTCTTCGTGGATTTTTAATGCGAGTCCATTGGTGCCGCCGGAGTTGGTGAATTCAGCATGGAATTTGTCAAATTTTTCAATAAAAACGGCGTGTGCTTTTTTGTTTTTCTCTGCCGCCGGGCAGTGATGGGTCTCCATGCAGTCTTCTTCTTTTCCGAAGTGCCAGCTTGAATAAAAGCGGAGCGTACCCAGAATCCTGGCAATATTCTCGTTGCCATGACCTTCGTTGATGGCATCTCCAAGTTTGTTGAGAGTATCCACGAGATATTTATGCTGATTATCCAGCGTCTCGTCACCGGTACTGAGGGTCTCGTTCCATTCCAAATGTTTGGGTATGTACATAAAACTCCTGAAATTCAACAGGGATTATATTGATTTTCAGTTCAAAAAACCTTGCGGTTTCCGTGTCATTTTCCGTCGAATCATCTTGTTCCACTCTTTTCCTTTTCTTTATGGAACCTTTACATTGCAGATGTATCCTTTGGGAGTAATCAGGATAGATCTGAATATTTACTCAAAAGGAGTATGAAAATGAAAAAGACAATTTTGATCGTAGGTTTGGCAGTGCTGGCTTTGGGCGTGTTGGGCGTGGGCGCTGTGTTTGCCCAAGATAACACTCCCCCTGTTCCCTTTGGGCATGGACAAATGATGAACAACGGTTCAGGCCCCGTCCACACTTTTATGACCGTTGAATTTGCGAAGGCGCTTGACCTGAATGTGAACGACATTAACACCCGCCTCGCGGCTGGCGAGACCATGTATGACATTGCCCTTTCGGCAGGCGTCACCGCTGACGAATTCCCCGCCATCATGACCGAAGTCCGCGCGGCTGCTCTGGCAGAAGCCGTGAAAGCCAACGTCATTACTCAGGAGCAGGCGGATTGGATGACCTCCCGCGGTACCATGAGAAATAGCAATTGCACAGGAGTCGGTCCGCAAGGCAATTATGGCAATGGTATGATGGGCAATGGCTATGGCCGCGGCGGGATGATGGGCGGTTGGGGTGCTGGTCAACAAACAACCCCATAGTGATTTGAAACGCGAGAAATAAAAAGGATGGCAGTCATTTGGCTGCCATCCTTTTTATTCTTTTTAACGCAGCCTAGAAACTGGAGCGTACCTCAATAAAATGTGTTTCGCTGCGGCCGTCTATGGTGAAGTTCAACCTTCCAGTGCCTTTTCCTTCTGCCTTCTCGATTTTCCATCTTCCTTCACAGATCCCGCTGTCATTTGCAGTTGTCTTTATTTCATGCATCACACCTGTTGGGGACATATATATCAATTTGCAATCCGTTCCCGGGGAACTTCCACTGAGGCGGTCACGTAATTTCCCCAAAATGTTTTGGATGGGTAATTCAATATAAATTCAGCCTCGGGTGTAGCGGTGGGTGTGGCTGGTGGTCGAGAATAATTTGATCTTCCTCGTAAAACTGTCCACGCCGAAAAAGCCACAAAGCTCACTGCCAGCAAAGTGATAATGACTCTATGGCTTTTGCTCGTTGAATTCATTTGTTTTCCTGTAACTTGCCTTCCCTCAACTCATCCAGCGTTCCTGCTCCTGTGGCGAACATGGTAACCTCGATCTGCCGCTTTGTCAGCTTCATCATTTCCACGGCTTTCTCGGTGGAGATGGCTGCGGCTTTGAGGAACTGTCCTGCCATGCCGCCAAGGGTTGCGCCGAGGGCGATGCATTTGACGATGTCGAGTCCGTCTTTGATTCCGCCGCTGGCAAAGACCTTTATCTCAGGCACGGCTCTTTTCACGCTGAGGATTGATTCGGCAGTTGGAATTCCCCAGCCGACAAATGTGGCAGCGAGGCTGCGGGTGAATTCGTCAGGCGCGCGGTGCATTTCCACTTGAGACCAGCTTGTGCCGCCCGCGCCTGCCACGTCTATGGCGCTTACGCCGCAATCAGCAAGCATCTTAGCCGTCCGTTCCGAGATTCCCCAGCCTACTTCTTTGGCAATGACAGGCACTTCGATCTTTTTGCAAATTTCTTCGATCTTCTTTGCAATGCCGATCCAATTGGTGTCACCCGCATCCTGCACAGCTTCCTGCAAGGGATTCAGATGCAGGTAAAGCGCGTCAGCTTCGATCATATCCACGGCTTTGCGGCATTCATCCACGCCATAACCGTAATTGAACTGAACCGCGCCTAGGTTGGCAAACAACAAGATGTCAGGCGCCACGCGGCGGACTTGAAATGTCCGTGCTTGTTCGGGATGTTCAATGGCGGCGCGCTGGGACCCAACTCCCATGGCAAGGCTGCATTCCTGCGCGGCTTCCGCAAGGCGTAGATTTATCGTCTCTGCTTCGGATGTGCCGCCTGTCATCGAGCTGACAAGGGTGGGGGATGCCAGTTGTTTGCCGAACAGGTTGAGGCTGGTGTCGAGGCGGTTCAAATCCAGTTCGGGCAATGCCTCATGGATGAAGTGATACTTTTCAAGGCCGCTCGTTAACGCCGAGCGGACATCCTGTTCCAGGTTGATTTTAATGTGGTCTGATTTTCTCTGGTCAATCGGCGCAACTTTTGTCATGGGGTAGTGTTCCTGAGTGTGAACCTGCTGGCTTGACAGGCTTTGTCAAGCGATTACAATAAATATATCAAAATAAAAATTGGAGGCTGTAATGTCTGAAACATATACTGAACTTAAGGCAATTGTAAAGGATTTGCTCGGTGCAGATGAGGAAAAGATCACCATGGAAGCGCGCTTCCGCGAGGACCTCGAAGCTGATTCGCTGGATCTCGTTGAGTTGATCATGGCTTTTGAAGATAAGTTCGGTGCCGAGATCTCCGATGAAGACGCCCAGAAGATCACCACCGTGGGCGAAGCAGTAAACTACATCGACGCCCGCAAGAAGTAATTTATTGTTTGAGATTATAACCGTAGAGCCGCCTGATAAAGGCGGCTCTATGTGTTTCTGATAGATATTGATTGTTACATCAAAAGGGTTGGAATTTCTTCCGGGTGTTTGGCAACTTTCACGCCGGCAGCTTCCAGGGCTTTGACCTTGTCGGCTGCTGTGCCGGCGCCGCCTTCGATGATCGCGCCAGCGTGTCCCATGCGTTTTCCGGGAGGGGCGGTTTGACCGGCGATGAAGGATGCGACGGGTTTTGTCATTTTGGCTGAGATATATGCGGCGGCTTTTTCTTCTTCATTGCCGCCAATTTCGCCGATCAAGATGACCTTCTCGGTCTTGGGGTCGTGTTCGAACATTTCCAATACATCCAGGAAGTTTGTGCCGTTGATCGGGTCGCCGCCGATGCCAACACAGGTGGATGCGCCCATGCCGAGATTCTTCATGGCATAGAGTACTTCATAGGTCAATGTGCCAGAGCGGGATACCACGCCAACGTTGCCGGGAATGGCAATGTCGCCGGGAATGATGCCGACTTTTGCCTCGCCGGGAGTGAGCAAACCCGGGCAGTTCGGTCCAACCAACCGAACCTTTTTCTGATCGAGATAATTGCGCACGCGCATCATGTCCTGCACGGGGACGCCTTCGGTGATGCAGATGATGAGGGGGATGCCTGCGTCGGCCGCCTCAAACATGGCGTCTGGGGCGAAGCGGGCAGGGACGAAGATGATGGTGGCGTTCGTGTCTGTGGCATCCTTTGCCATCTTCACTGAATCGAAGACGGGGAGCTTGCCATCCAGAACCCATTCGCCGCCTTTGCCGGGCGTCACGCCGCCGACAACATTGGTGCCGTAGGCGACCATTTGGGTGGTGTGGAACAAGCCTTCGTTCCCGGTAATGCCCTGAACGATCAGGCGGGTGTTTTTATCAACTAAGATGCTCATGGATTATTTCCCTTTCTTCGCGGCTTCAACAGATTTCTTCGCCGCGTCGGCGAGGGTTTCTGCGGTGATCATGTTTGCATTTTCGAGCAGACGGCGTCCTTCTTCGGCATTCGTACCAACGAGACGGACGATCATCGGAACTTTCGGTTTGACTTCATCCATTGCGGCGAGGATTCCTCGCGCAACTTCGTCACAGCGGGTGATGCCGCCGAAAATGTTGAAAAGGATGGCTTTTACGCTTGGGTCGGTCAGGATGATGCGCATGGCTGCGGCTACCTTTTCAGAACTGGCACCGCCTCCAACATCCAGGAAGTTGGCTGGTTCGCCGCCGAAGAGTTTGATCACATCCATACTGGTCATTGCCAGACCTGCGCCGTTGACCATGCAGCCGATGTTGCCATCGAGCTTGATGAAGGAGAGACCGTATTTGCGAGCCTCCACTTCGGAGGGTGCATCTTCATCAGTATCGCGCATTTCTGCTAGGTCAGGGTGGCGGAACAAGGCGTTATCGTCGATCATCATTTTCCCATCGAGCGCAACCAGTTTCTTATCCTTGGTGATGACCAGCGGGTTGATTTCCGCCAGGGAAGCATCAGTGGATTTGTATACTTCATACAACCCCATGGCAACCTTGGTGAAATCGCGCCAGTATTCGCGGGGCAGGTCGATCGCGGCGGCTACATCACGCGCAATATACTCGCGCATGCCAAGTAGCGGATCAATATTGATCTTGATGATCTTCTCGGGCGTTTTTGCGGCTACTTCTTCAATATCCACGCCGCCAGCGGCAGAGGCGATGATCACAGGCTTTTTGGCGGAGCGGTCATCAGTGATGGCAAAGTAGATTTCCTGGTCAATGGCGGAGGCTTCATCCACAAGCACCTTGCGAACGGGCAGCCCTTTGATATCCATGCCAAGGATCTGCGTCGCAAGTTGTTCTGCTTCATTGGAATCTTTGGCTAGCTTTACGCCGCCTGCTTTTCCGCGTCCGCCTACCAGCACCTGCGATTTAATGACAACGCGGCCACCAAGCTCTTCCGCAATCTGCTTTGCTTCCTGAGCGGTAGCCGCAACCCGTCCCTTCGGAATCGGGATGCCATATTTTGAAAAAATTGTCTTTGATTGATATTCGTGGAGTTTCATTATTTCCCTCGGAGGGTATGTTATGTATCGCCTGCCGCCTGACTTATTGGACTTGTTTGCAAAAATTTCGGCAAACATTAAGTTTGGGCGTATTAAATTCATGCGATGCCTTGTAAAAGCATCGGCATTATACCACCATAAGATTTTGCGCCGATAATAAAAATCCCGTGAGTTTTGTAACTCACGGGATTTTAAATTTATTCCGGCAGGGTAAATCTCAAAATGCGATTGAACGCACCATCTGTCACCCAAATGTGATTCTCTGCATCCACAGCAATGCCCGATGCAAGACCAAAATCCGAGAGGCTGTTTCCATATTCACCCCAGGTGCGGACGACCTTTCCGGCGCGGTCAAATTCGATGACACGATAGCCTTCCGGGTCAGTGACAAAAACATGGAATTCATTATTCACTGCAATGAACGGCTTGTTATCCAGCGATTGTCCGAACCAGCCGAAGACATCCCATTGCTTGTCGGGGGTAAAGGTCAAAACTCCTTCAACTTCGCTTGGGGTAAATGTCTGGATGCGCTGATTCCACGTATCTACAACATAAACCGTTCCATTTCTATCAACTGTGACTCCGACAGGCTCGTCGAATTGACCGGGATCGAAACCTGCGCTGCCAAACTGCGTGACGAAATTCCCATCCGCATCAAACACAACGATGCGCTTGTTCCCTGTATCTGTGACATATACCCGTCCCTCGGCATCTACGGCAAGCCCGCGCGGGCCATAAAACGACTCGGGGGTTTCGCCTTGTCCAAACGTGCCCCAGGCTTTGATGAACCTTCCGCTTGCAGTGAACTTTTGTATGCGATGATTCCAGGTATCGGTCACATAGACCGAGCCGTCAGGACCAGTTGCAATGCCCCACGGTTCATTGAAAGTTCCATCCCCGATGGGCGTGTTGATGCCGTCGGCAAAAGAACCCCATTCTTGCAATGTGTTCCCTTCCATATCAAGATGCAGAACACGATGGTTGCGGGAATCTGCGACGTAGATGGTCCCATCCTTCGCAAAAGCCAGTGCGCGCGGCGCATTCATGACGACAGGGTTTGCCTGCGTCGAGTCAAACATCATATCCGCGGCGAGTTGGATGAATTTGCCTTCTGTTGGGTCTTCAGCAAGTTCGGTAGTGGTTGGCGCAACCCCGTAATTCCAGATCTGCGCGGCAACATCCTGGCGGATATACAGCCTCATTTTATCTGCAGGCTGCCAGGTGGAAATTGTTAAATCCTGGCGCCCTAGTGCTTGAGCGTAAGCTGTGTAATCACGGTTGAGCCATATCTGAATAATGCCGGCGCGAATTGCCGGGTCGGTAAAGCCGCGGCAGAACAGGGAATAATCCTTCGATTTTCGAAGTTTAAGGAAGCTCATCATTCCCTTGCAGGCATAATCGTCCGCGAAGGGAATGTTTGGGTCACGGTCGCTGACAAGATTGAAGTAATCCTGCATCGGCCACCACATGCGGATATAGTCCACGCGGTAAAAGCCAGGCCCGATGGCAGGCTCGATCTTGTCAAAATTCTTCTCATCCACGATGATGACAACACGGTCACGTAGCGAGCGGGTAGGCTGGTCGAAAGAGGTTTGGTTGGTGAAATCGCGCAAATACCAGACGAACGGCCATGAGACGCCTGTGTCAGGCGCGCTGGCGTCATACGCAAGGGCTACACCCATACCGCCTGTTGTGCGCTGGGAAATCTCCTCAGCCTGATGGATGATATCTTTTATGCCTGTTGCGCCATGCGCGTAAACGAGAAATTCCGTTGCCTGATCGTAGGTAATGTAAGAGGCGCGGAATGAGGCGCGAACTGTAAGGACGGCGAGTAATGAGAAAAATATCAGGATGAAGACTTGGCTCATCTCTTTGAATGTCCATTCACGGAGAAGATAGACGAGCCCGACGGCGCTAAGAATGGTGACGACCAATGGTAAAAGGAAGGCGCTGGTAGCTTGCAGTTGTACAAGCTCCTGTCCCTGAAAGGGAGGGGTGCTTCCATTGAGGGCAAGTACCACGCCGGCCGTGCTGGTAATAAAGACAGCCAGGGTTGCCACTGTGAGCAGGATGCGTTGTTCTTTTATCTTTTCCCAGTTGGTGGTATCAATGATGCGTCCGATTGCCCAGCCTGTGAGGAGGATCATGGGCCATGCCATGTGATAGGTCAACCACGGCATTCTTTCTCCTGCGTAGGAGAACGCGACTACGCTGATCACGCTCCACCAGGCTAGCAAGCTGAACGTGTTGGGGAAGTTTCTTTCTTCGGTCTCAATAAGGGTCTCGGTTTGAAGCAGGGCGATAGCTTCTTCTTCACTGACAGAATTAACAGTCTTATCATTTGCTTCAGGTCGAATGGAGGGTTTCCTTCGCAGCCCAAGAACAACCGCAAGGATGAAGCCAAGCGCAGGTAGAAATTCGTACATGGGGATTTGAATCAGCAGGTAGTAATACCAGGGCTGGCTGCCGCGCTCTACATCCTGTTGGACGATCCAATATCCAAGAGAGCCAATTGAACCAGTAAAGAATCCGCTGCTGTTGGTAAAGACAGTGGTATATAAAATGGTGAATGGGATCCAAAAGATGAGGGCGGTCTTCCACCATTTTTCCTTGTTCCACAACATGCCGATTGCGGCGGAAAGAACGAACATAAGCAGAAGGAAGCCGCCAATCTCAAGAATGGCTGAAAAATTCGAACCCAGTGCCTGTACTTCTGCTGCGGATGTTGGGATGGCAACTTTGAGGGTCTTTTCAAAGACCTTAATTAAGAAAGGAGATAGTTGCGGAAGGACGATCGTGCCTGTGACCATGAGCAAGTCAAAGGAGCGTTCGTTGCGGATGCGTTCCCACCCATAACCACGAATCAGGAAATAAGCTGTGACGCCCAGGGATGCCAAAGCAAGTACAGCGAAGATGGTTGTCAACGAAGGAGTTGCAGATTCGGGCGGAGCAAGAGGCGATATTTCACCTGTCGGGTTGCTTGGCATGGCGGTCTCTGTCCCCGAGATGACTTTGGCTTCGCGGGTGAGAAGTCCATACCCTGCTGCGGCGCCAACGAGCAGAATTGTGATGCCAAGTGTGATGATGAAAGTGCGGTAATCCTTTTCGGCTTCTTTCCACGGGCGGCGTGTGACCTGCGCGAGAAAGTAGATCGCAAGAAAGATGAGTGCTTCGGCAGTATAAATGAAGGAGGTCTCTTTTGATGTGAAATGCAGCGCAAGGGCAGCCGCGAGCATGAAAAGATATTTTTTGCCGCCAACTTCAAGATGACGAAGGATGGCGTACAGCATCAAGATTCCAGAGAAGCCGACAAACGACTCGTTGCGGACATAGCGCCCGTAATACAACATATAGGGAGAAATAACCAATAAAAAACCCGCAATAAGCGCGCCCCATTTTCCAAGATAACGACGCCAATACCAGACCATTGCAATTGTGGCGATACTAAACAGCACAGCAGGAATGCGCGATGTGAAGTCATTTGCGCCAAAGAGAAAATACGTGAGCGCAAGGCTATGGAATTGGAAAGGCCCATGCATCATGGGGGAGTGCTCGTAGCCTTGTCCGCGATAGAGCAGCCAGGAGAAGTAGGTATGCAGACTTTCATCATGGCTCATCACGCGTGATTCAAGATTATAAAAGCGCGTAACAATGGCAAGCAAAATAACGATCGCAAAAACTGCGATCTCATTGGTTAGCGCGGGCAGCAGCGGATGAATGGGGCGTTCGAGCCAGTTTCGTTTTTGTTCCATTGAGTTTCACCTTTGATAAAGTTGCCTGACTATACTTCAATCAATTTCTTATTGCAAATGATATTCGCAAAAGTTTAATGGGATGTGAGAAGTATTATATCAAGAATGTTACGGGTTTTCGTGTAGGCATTGCATCTGAGATTTTTTATTTGGATGCCGCTCCCGCAAGCTGACCGCACCCTGCATTAATATCGATCCCGCGACGCATACGGATCGTGCACGGTATCCCGGCCTGTTCCAGTGATTCTTTGAAGAGGATTGCACGCTGACGGTCTGTGGCTTGTCCGTCAAATCCTGCTGTGGGATTAAGCGGAATTGCGTTGACATGGCACATCAATCCCCGTAATTTTGAGGCGAGTTTTTTTGCAACTTCCGGTGTGTCATTGACGCCGTTGATCAGCGCCCATTCAAATGTGACGCGGCGGCTGGTCTTTGCTACATAATATTCGCAGGCTTCGAGAACTTCATCGATTTTATAGCGTTTATTGACAGGCATCATTGCCACGCGCGCATCATCATCTATGGCATGCAGGGAGATGGCAAGGTTCACCTGCCTCTGTTCGTCAGCAAATCGCCGAATTTGCGGGACCAGTCCCACGGTCGAAATAGTGAAGCGTCTGGCGCCGAAGTTATAGCCTTCAGAGTCGTTCAACCTATCAATCGCGGCCATGGTATTTTCGTAATTATGGAAGGGTTCGCCCATGCCCATAAAAACGATGTTGCTGACGGTTTCTTCTTGCTTCTTGAGCATCTGCGCGTAATACATCACCTGCGCGACAATCTCTCCGCTGGAAAGGTGGCGTTTGAATCCCAGTTGGCCTGTGGCGCAGAAGACGCATCCCATGGCGCAGCCTGCCTGGGTGGAGATGCAAAGCGTGCGGCGCGGCTTGGTTGTGCGCGCATCGGGACCATCATGGGTGTCTGCTGGGTCGCCGTAGCGCATCAAAACTGCCTCGATCAAATTGCGGTCGGGCAGTTCGAACAAGGTTTTGCGGGTATGTTTGTCTGAAGAATCCTGAAAGGTCTTCACCGAAAATGGCATGAAGGTAAAATTTTCCATCATCTTCTCACGCAGAGGTTTGGATAAATTCGTGAACCGCTCCGGCGAGTTGTAGAGATGTACATATAATCCCTGCCAGACCTGTTTGGCGCGGTAGGCGGGCTCATTCCATCCTTTGAGGAGTTCCGTAAGAGAAGGCAGATCAAGATCGTAAATGTTTATCATCGTTTCTATTTTAGCAGACCTCAGCGGGAACTTCTGTGCAAAAATTTTCGTTATAAGGTAGTATTGTGTACGGAAGGCACAGGGGTCTTGTAGGAAAAATTCCAATAGTTTCTGCAATGAAATCCCTGCATTGAATTATCAAGGAGTAACTATGTTAAGACAACAAAATAACCAACAACAAAAGATGATTATTTGGATTTTGGTCGCAGTCTTGGGTCTTGCCGGCGTGATTACCCTCGTCTTTGCGTTTCGTGGATCGAACAATTCGGAGGAGGATGTCAATGCGATCTACACCAACGCAGCATTGACCGTTGAAGCGCAGCAATTGACCTTGAGCGCCAGCCAGCCTTCTGCAACGCCTACCGCCACATTGACAGCGACTCCATTTTTAACAAACACGCCTTTTGCCGTTGCAACGCTTCCGTCGCTTGCGGCATTTGCCACTAATACACAATCTGTTTCGGTTGCTGTCGGATGTGATAATTCTGTATATATCAGCGATGTGACCATTCCAGATAATACGGTGGTTACGCCTGGCCAGTCGATGACCAAGACATGGAAAGTACAAAACAACGGTACTTGTGCATGGACCGCTACATATAAGATCACATTTGTTGCGGGAAATGCGATGGGTGGTGTGGCAACTGCGATCGGTCAGGCCGTCAACCCTGGCCAATCTGTAGACATTTCCGTGGCGATGGTTGCTCCTACGTCAAACGGAGATGCCAGCGGAACCTGGCGGCTTACCAACGACAAAGCACAAGCCTTTGGCACTCAGCTGACTATTGTGATCAAAGTGGGTGGTAGTGTACCGGGTACTGCAACCGCCACAGCAACTTCAGGTGGGGCTGCTACTACAAACACACCTACACCTACCCCCACAAGTACACTAACCGAAACGCCGACCGTAACAGCGACTCCATAAAAAAGAAAAAAGAGACCTGCAAAACGCAGGTCTCTTTTTTACGCTACCAGTGCAGCCAAACTGTCGGCAACGATGTTCGGATTCCAATCTTTTGCTTCTTCCAGTTTGGAAACTCCGCTCAAAACAAAAGCGGTCGGGCATCCCACGGATTGGCCAGCGGCGATATCTGTCTCCAGCCTGTCACCGACGACGAGAGTCTCTTCTTTTTTCGTTCCCAATTTTTCGAGAGCCAATTCCATCAAATAGGGGAAGGGTTTGCCTGCCACGATCGGCTCTACGCCCGTAGCGGATGTTACGACTGATAGCCATGAACCGGACCCAGGGATTTCTCCTCGTGGGGTGGGGAAGGTTCTGTCTGTATTAGTTGTGTAGAACGGAATGCCCGCCCTGACCAGCAAAGTCGCTTCGGCCACCTTCTGGAAGCTGATGCTGCGGTCAATGCCCATGACGACAGCCTGCGCTTCGGGAGCATTTTCAGTTGTGAGGATTTCAAATCCCTTTTCTTCCAATGCCACACGGATGCCGTCTTCGCCGATCATGAAGATTTTCGTCCCGCGTGGGAATTTTTGCGCAAGCATAAAGGCAATTCCAAGTGCGGATGTCACCACTTGTTCAGGGGTTATTTCCACTCCAAGTTCAGCCAATCGCTTTTGGTATTCTTCGGGCGTCTTTGTTCCGTTATTTGTAGCAAAGACAAATTTCAATCCGCGCTCGCGGATTTTGTTGAATGTGGCAGGCAAGTCTCCGATCGGCGAATCGCCTTTCCAGATGACTCCGTCCATATCGAGGATAAGGGCTTTGATGTTTGAAGGGATCATTTTTAATTTACGATTTTCGATACTTCGATAAACTCTTACAAGTTTTGGATTTACGCATTGCGCATCACGAAGTACGTTTTCAGTTCTTCATTATAAACGCAAGACCCCGAAGATTTCTCTGCGGGGTCTTGTAATACTTACCAGCTACACACTACTTCAAAACTTTCTCTGGCATTTCAATCACTTGATCCACCAGACCGTAGTCCACGGCTTGCTGGGCGTCGAGATAGTAATCACGGTCAAGGTCGCGCTCGATCACTTCAAGCGGCTGGCCTGTATGTTTTGCCATCACGCCGTTGAGCAGAGACTTCAAGCGTAAAATCTGCTTGGCTTGGATTTCGATGTCCGTAGCCTGGCCTTGTGCTCCGCCGAGAGGCTGGTGCATGTGGACGGTGGCATGCGGCAAGGCGTAGCGTCTGCCTTTCGTGCCGGCGGTCAACAGCACGGTCCCGAAGGAAGCGGTGACGCCCACAGCTACAGTGCTGATCGGGTTTGAGATAATCTGCATCGTGTCGTAGATCGCAAGGCCCGCGTAAATCTGTCCGCCGGGGGAATTGATATACATGCGAATTTCCTTCTCAGGATCTTCGTGATTGAGGAACAATAATTGAGCAACGATCACATTTGCAACCTGGTCGTCAATCGGCGTACCGAGGAAAATGATGTTGTTGCGCAGCAGCAATGAATAAATATCATAAGCGCGCTCGCCGCGGCCTGTGTTTTCAACGACCATTGGAACTACATTTTTGAAGTCAGGGATCATGTTTGTCTCCTTTAAGTTGGGACAATGGTACACAATTTGTATTGGATTTTTATTAAAATTTGATAGGTGATGTAATGGCGTTGATGTCTGAATTTAGACACCAACGCCATTCGCTACTTTTCTTAATCTATTACCTGCCAGCCATAAAAAGCATTACTTACTCTGATGCTTTTTCCTGCCCGTCGTCTGCGGGAGCGGCTTCTTCCTTCACCTCTTCGGCTTTTGCTTCTTCAACAGGTTTGTATTCGCCCATCGCAATCGACTTGATCATGTCAAGTGCCTTGCGGGTCATCACGCGGCTTGCGGATTCCATGGCGATGGCTTCGCTCAATTGCTTCTGGCCTTTGCGCCCGCCGCGGACTTTGCTGAAGTCCATGCCTTGCATGGCGAGACTGTTAATAGTGTTGTTGTATTCAGCATCCAGGGCTTCGTTATCCAGTTGAATTTTTTCCCTGCGGACAACTTCGTCCAGGAGCAAGCCGCGTTCAAGGCGCTTCTTGGCAACGGGTTTCACTTCATCTTCAATGAACTGCTCGCGGGTGGTGCTGCGGACTTTGAAATAGGTGTCCAAATCCATGCCCTGCTGGGCCAGGCGGTTGGAGAGATCCGACAGCACGTGCTCGCCTTCGTGCTCGACAGTGTGCTCGTGGTATTTGATGACCGCGCCTTCTTTGATTTTTTCTATCAATTCGACGAAGTATTTGTCATCGTATTCAGCCTGCGAACGCGCTTCTACATCCTTTTTCACAGCTTCCATCAATGCATCCACGGTTTCCCCGGCGCCTGTCATTTTGGCAAATTCGTCGTTGACGTCCGGAAGGGTCACGCCGCGAACGGTCTTGACTGTAACTTCGATCTCAACACTTTTGCCTTTTAATTCTTCCACTTCCCAATCTGCCGGGAAATCGTGTTTGACAGTTTTGCTTTCGCCGGCTTTCAGCCCAGCGAGTTCCTTGGCGAAACCGTTGTAGGGCCATTCGGTATCTCGATCTTCCTTGCGGACGAAGGTGGCGAAACCCGTGCGGTTCAACTCGGTGGTTTCTGATTTCACATCTACCAGGACGTAGTCGCCGATTTCAATGGCGCGTTCCACGTTTTCTGTCGTGGCGTACATCTGGCGCATATCTTCAAGGGCGGCGTCCACATCTTTTTGTCCCGGGGCCTGCCATTCATACGGCAAACGCACCGAGTGGTAATCACCAAGGTCTACTTCGGGAGCCAGCGGCACCCGGAAAGTGAACTTGGGCGGCTCAAGGCTGTCAATCGATTCAAGAGAACCTGCTGCACCGGGATTTATATCCGCTTCCTTGAGGATGTTGGAATACTCCATGTCGATGAACAAGTCAACGGCTTGCTCGGTGATTGCGCCCTCACCATAAGTGCGGACAACAACATCATACGGGGCTTTGCCGGGACGAAAGCCGGGGATGTTCCCGCGTGACGAGATTTTCGTCGCCGCGCGGCGTTTGTAGGTCGACATTTTGTCCTGGTCCACTTCCACGATCAGTTTGACGGAGTGGTCTTCCTGGTATTGTTTTTCGATGTTCAATGTTTCCTCCAGACCATACAGGTCTCGCAGACCTTTACGGTCTAAATTTTTTGTTATCAGTGAGGATGGTGGGAGTTGAACCCACACGCCTTGCGGCACATGATCCTAAGTCATGCCTGTCTGCCAATTCCAGCACATCCCCAGTTTTTGATTTGGTATGCAATAAGCCGCCGAATTATACCGTATGGTATGCCTAATTTGTGCAATTTTTAAAATTTTGGCTGGTTGATTTCTTTAGTTGCCAAGCGGTATAACGTAAGATGGGCCGCAACACCTCCGTCGAAGAGGGAGCGTACCACAATACTTTTCAAAAGGAGAAACCCTCATGCCCATTCCCGCTGGAATTCCAGCCCCTGATTTTGAAATGCTGGATGACACCAATGTGTCCCGTAAACTTTCCGATTATCGCGGAAAGAATGTAGTGCTGTACTTCTACCCAAAGGATGATACTCCGGGCTGCACCAAGGAAGCCTGTAATTTCCGTGATGATTATTCAGCCTATGAACAGGCTGGTGTGGTCATTTTGGGTGTCAGTCCTGACTCAGTTGCCTCGCATGTGAAGTTTAAAAAGAAATTCCAGCTGCAATTTCCATTGCTTGCTGACGACGATCACAAGGTCTGTGATCTGTATGGAGTGTGGGGACCCAAGAAGTTCATGGGCAAGGAATACGAAGGGGTGCTGCGGACTACTTTCTTGATCGACACTGAAGGCAATATCAAGCGGGTTTTTGAGAACGTTCGCCCGTCCGAGCATAGCGCCGAACTGCTTGCTGATTTGGGCGTTGGCTAAACTTTTATTTAAATAATGTACAAGCCGATGATGTTATGAAAACATCGTCGGCTTATTTTTGCCGGTTGGACGGGGACAGCTTTCAGTTAAAGAAGAAGCGCACAATGTCCACAAAAAATAGTGACAAATGACTAAGAATTTGGTATATTGGTCAGGTTGTGAAAATAGTGACAATTCACACATAAATAGTCTTATTTCAGAATAAGTGGAACTTGGGGTGGTTTCCCTTTTGATTTTTTTAAATAGGAGAGAGAGCGTATGCAACACTTTGTAATCGTGGGAATTCTGGTCATCGTCATGGCCGTTCTCACTTACGTCGGTCTTGACTCTGCTGGGCTGATGCCTGTTCAAGCCAGCGCGCAGGCGGTTTCGATTGACTGGTTATGGAACTGGCAGGTCGTCGCGATGTCATTCCTGTTCGCGCTCATTTTTGTGCCGCTGGTTTACAGCCTTGTTGTTTTTCGGCGCAGGAAGGGCGAGACCGGCGATGGCGAACATATCGAAGGCAACACCAATCTGGAGATCACATGGACTGTGCTTCCCTTGTTTCTGGTGTTGGCTTTTGCTTATATGGGCGCTTATTCGCTCGGTGAAATAAACCGTGTGGACCCGGATGCAATTGAGATCAAGGTGAGGGGTCAGCAATTTTCCTGGACTTTTGAATACCCCGAATATGGGATCGTCTCGACTGAATTGCATTTGCCTGTGGATCAACAGGTTGTGCTCTTGATGGAATCATCGGATGTGATTCACTCGTTCTGGGTGCCTGAATTCCGCGTCAAGCAGGACGTTGTGCCTGGGCGCGTGACGAGATACAGAATCACCCCGACGCTGATCGGTGATTACAAAGTCCGCTGCGCGGAACTTTGCGGCATGTCCCATTACAAAATGGAAAATCCTGTGATCGTGGATGCGCAGGTCGATTATGATGCCTGGATCGCAGAACAGACAGCCATTGCAGCGGCAGCTCAGACTCCCGAGGCGATCGGTCAATTGCTGACGGTGAAGAACGGTTGTATCGGCTGTCACTCCATAGATGGTTCGAAATTGGTGGGACCTTCGTGGTTGGGTACCTACGGTTCTGTGCGTGAATTTGCAGATGGTACATCTGCTGTGGCGGACGATGCTTACATTACCCAGTCCATTCGCGAGCCGTTGGCGCATGAGGTGGCTGGTTTCTCACCTTCGAGCATGCCGCCTTACACAGCATTGACCGATGAAGAGATCGCGAACATTATTGCGTATCTCAAGACGTTGAAATAACAGGCGGAGGATGGAATAAAATGAAGAAGTTTTTTGCAACTGCCTTCGCGCGAGGATTATTCTGGCAATTTATCGGCACTTTGTTGGGCGCCGGTTTGATTACCGGCATTCGCGCCGCAATGGGGTTGAGTGTTACTGATAAATTTTTCTTTACGGAGCCAGCCTGGGTGTTGGGCGGCTTTATTGGCGTGCTTTTCTTCCTGGGCGGCAACGGGGCGGTAACGGATTGGTTCAAGTGGGCGCGCGGGATCAATACCCCTGAAGTTCATGAAGAGAAATATTCTGGCTGGGAGAAATACTTCAGTGTCTCTCTCGATCATAAAGTGATCGGCATTCAATACACAGTGGTCGCGCTGGCATTGATCAGCATAGGCGGTTTGTTTGCTTTGATCTTCCGTACGGAACTTGCAGCCTCCCAATTACAATTCCTCACCGAAGATGTGCAGTTATTCGGTCAAAATGGACCGCAGCTTTATAACACCTTGATGTCCCTGCACGGCATGATCATGATCGTGTCCATTCTTTTGGGCGTTTCGGGCATCATCAACTATGTTGTGCCTTTGCTGCTTGGTGCGCAGGATATGGCCTTCCCGCGTATGAACGCCTTTTCGTTCTGGATTGCCGTCCCTGCGGCTGTACTTTTGCTGATGAGCCTTGTCCTTGGCGGCTTTGACACAGGCTGGACAGGCTACCCGCCGCTTTCGGCGCGCGCTCCGGTTGGCATGCAGATGTTCTTCCTTGGTGTGTTTACGGCAGGTTGGTCTTCCATTTTAGGCGCATTGAATGTGATTGCCACGGTTCTTCGTATGCGTGCCAAAGGCATGACTGCCATGCGCATGCCTATTTTTGTGTGGGCCGCTGTTGCCACCTCTCTCATAGCTCTCACCGCAACCCAGTTGATTGGTCTTTCCTTCCAGTTGGTGATGTTCCAGCGTCTTTTTGGTATGGGCTTCTTTGACTCAGCCAAGGGCGGTAACCCGGTTCTCTTCCAGCATTTGTTCTGGTTCTACTCACATCCTGCGGTGTACGTGTTCGTTCTGCCCGGTCTCGGTGTGATTTCCGAACTGCTGCCTGTTTTTGCGCGCAAGCCATTGTTTGGTTATCGCTGGATCGCCATGTCCTCCCTCGGTATTGCTCTGGTGGGCTTTGTCGTTTGGGCGCATCACATGTTCACTTCAGGCATGAATGAATATTTACGCGTGCCGTTCATGTACAGCACCTTGTTGGTTGCCATTCCTACAGGCGTGAAGTTCTTCTCATGGGTTGCGACCCTGTGGAAGGGTAAGATCGAGACGCCTACTCCCATGCTCTTCGTGCTGGGCGGTATCGTAGTCTTCCTGATGGGCGGTCTTTCTGGACCTCCAAATGCTACGGTTTCGACCGACCTTCATCTCCACGATACCTATTTCATTGTGGGACACTTCCACGACACGATCTTTGGCGGCTTTGTTTTCCCATTCTTTGCCGCCCTGTACTACTGGTTTCCCAAGGCAACTGGCCGCCGTATGAATGAGACCCTCGGAAAAATCCATTTCTGGATGATGACTCCCTCGTTCTTTGTTTTGACCCTCGGCATGATGCGTATTGGTTTGCTTGGCATGCGCCGTCGTATTGCGGACTATGACCCTGCGCTTGGTTTTGATACCACACATCTGGTGCTCACCATCGCCGGCTATTTGATCGGTCTCTCCGTTATGATCTTCATTTACAACTTCTTTAACAGCATCAAAAATGGCGAAAAGGCGGAAGGCAATGTTTGGAATTCCCGCTCACCTGAGTGGCAGGTTCCTTCTCCAATGCCCATGCACAATTACGACCAGCCCTTTGAAGTTGTGGGCGAACCATACGATTACGGCTTGGCCGACTCGAAGTATGTTGAATTTTCTGCGCCCGCCAAAAGCGCGCATAAATAAGGGGTAGGACTCAAATGTCACACACATTAGATAAACTTTCTGCTTTTCGCCAGGGCGTGGTGATTTTTGTCTACCTCGCTGTATTAACCGTGCTGGAGTATTTTGTCGCGGTTACGTTCAATGCCGTTTCCATCCTTGTTGTGGTCGCAGTTATCAAGGTTGGCCTGGTCATGTACTATTACATGCATGTTTACAAATTGAATGAAGAGAGTGACGCTGATATACACTCGTATTCATACAAAACCGGCACGAACCGGCTTGGCTTGTGGCTCTTCCTGCTGTCTGACGCCTTTGTCTTTGCTGGTTTGCTCACTGTCCGCATCAATCTGCTTGGGCTTACTCGTCCGCATTTGAATCAAACTCTTGGTTTGGCCGTGACCGCTGTCCTTTTGGTTTCTTCATTTTTCATGAACCGTGGTGAGACCGCCATGGCGCATGGGGACAAGAAGGGCTTTATAACCAATACCATCATCACCTTTGTGCTTGGTCTCGGCTTCTTGCTGGGCGTGGTGGCTGTGGAATGGCCTCTGGCGGCCGAAGAAGGGCTGACAGCCGGCAGCGGCGCAGCGGGAGCCGTCTTCTACATGATGACTGGCATGCATGCTTTCCATGTCTTTACGGGGCTGCTTTTCCTCGTAGTCGTGTTGAACAACGCCCGTAAGGACATTTATTCCGCAGAGCAGCACTGGGGTGTGGAAGCCGCCGCCGTTTACTGGCACTTCGTAGACCTCGTCTGGATCTTCTTCTACCCCGCCTTGTATTTGATTGGAAAGGCTTTGTAGAAACTACACTCCCAACCTTCGTTGCTTTAGGTATAATTGGGGTAATGATATGAAGAGAAACGAACGGGGCGACCTGAGAGGGTCGCCCCGTTTTGGAGTGTCTGCACAAGCAATTTTGGAGTATTAATTGATATGGATCGAAAAATTACCCGGGTTGGAGTTGCTTCTCTACTTGTGATCGTTGCGGCAATTGCATTAAATATCCTGTTCGTCAAACCTGCCAGTTTTCGCGGCACAGCATATGCCGACCCCGTGCCCTCAGCATTTGAATTTACTTTAACATCCTCCGAAGGTTCCCCTTTTCAATTAAGTGACAATCGAGGGAAGATCACGCTTCTTTTCTTCGGGTACACGTACTGTCCTGATATTTGCCCGACAACTCTGGCCGAACTGAAATTGGTAATGGAATTGTTGAAGTCAGATGCTGACGAGGTTCAAGTTGTGTTTATTTCCGTTGACCCGGGACGCGATACTTCTGAAAAAGTGCAAAAGTATGTGGAACGATTTAATCCGACCTTTATCGGCTTGAGCGGCACAGAAGAGGAACTCGCCCCGATCTGGAACTCCTACGGTGTATTTCGAGAAGTAGTGGAAGGAACGTCTGAAACAAATTACATCATCAACCATACGGCCCGGGTTATCCTGATCGATAAAGCCGGGAATATGCGTTTATCTTATGGGTTTCAAACTCCGCCCGAAGATATAGCTCACGACATTAAACTGCTGTTAAAGTAACTCTGAAAGTCAACTGTATGCCCTCCATTCAAATTGTATTAAAACGAATTCTTGTCTCTTTGTTGATCGGTCTTGCTGTGGGCGTTTTGATCAACGAAGTGACTTTTCTGTTTCTGCGGGAAACCGCCCGTGCGCCAAAAGTGATAGAGCTCGTCATTCCTGAAGGCACAGCAGAAAGCATTGCTAATGGTGAAACGCCTCCGTCTCTCCCCGATGCAATGACTTTTGTCGTAGGCGATACCCTGCTGGTCCGTAACAATGACGTAACAGATCACCAGCTTGGCCCGTTGTGGATTCCCGCCGGCACCTCTGCAAGCCTGCCGTTGGACGCGGCACAATCCTACGCTTATGAATGTTCGTTCCAGGAAGGGAATTATTTCGGTCTCGACGTGCACGAGCCCCTTACCACTAGCACCCGTCTTTATGGAATCTTATTTTCAGGTTTGCCCCTCGGAATGTTGATCGCTCTTTATGCTGTAATCATGCCTTCGAAAAAGAAAAATGATCCTCAAAAAAATGTTCAGCCGTAAATGGCTGCTCACCACTTTGCTTGCATTTTTAGGTGCCGCTGTCTGCGTTCGCCTGGGGATTTGGCAGCTGGACAGGCTTGAGCAGCGCCGTGCTTTCAATACACAGGTCGAATCCATGCGCGCCGCAGAACCTTTGGATTTAAATATTGAATTACCTGAAGATATCTCCGCAATGGAATGGCGGGCTGTCACTGTAATTGGCAAATATGATTTTGAGAATCAGATCGCTTTGCGGAATCAATACAACGGCGACCAATACGGATACCATCTTGTGACTCCGCTTCATTTCAACGGGACAGCTGTTCTGGTGGACCGCGGCTGGATTCCCGCTGAAGGCAATTCTTCTCCCGCCGATTGGCGAGCGTATGACGATGAAGGGGAGGTCACTGTCACGGGACAGATTCGGCTTGGGCAGGTAAAGCCAGCTTTCGGCGGAGTGGAAGATGCGCTGCCTGATAACGGGGAAATGCTTTTCGTGTGGAATAATCTAAATTTGGAGCAGATCGCCGCGCAGTTGGAATTCCCTATTTTGGATGTTTATATTCAGCCGAATGTGGAAGCTGGTGACACGATACCGCCGTTTCCTTTTCAGCCGGTTGTGGAGATCAGTGAGGGTTCGCATTTTGGATATGCCTTGCAGTGGTTTACCTTTGCGACGATTTTGTTCGTTGGGTATCCGTTTTACTTGAGAAAGCAGGATTAGTAGATATGAAATATTCGTTGAAATCGTCCTTCTCCCGCTTGGTGCTGGGGTTGTTTGTGATGGTCTTTTTGTTGACTGTTGTCGGGCGGATCGTTGCATTGACTGGCGCGTGGGCGTATTGCGCAGGGTGGCCTGTGTGTGTGCCGACAAATCCATTGGGGTATTTGAAACTTTTGCACATTACTTTGGTGGGTGTGGCTTCAGTGTTTATGGCGCTGGTGTGGCGAAAAGCATGGCGTGAACAACGGGATCAGAATCTGCTTTTGCCGCTGACTACTGTAACCGGCGTGTTGTTTCTTGGTCAGGCTTTTGTCGGTGCCATTGAAGTAACCCGTTCCTATCCTTTGCACTTGCTTGTACTGCATCAAATGACCGCAATCGCATTATGGATTTCGCTCGCTTCGCTCGTGTTTGCGTCTGGCGTGTTGGCAGAAGATAAAGCTGTGGTCGAAAGATTTTCTTTTCGTCAGCGCGTGAAGGATTTTTTTATCCTCTCAAAACCGTTGATCGTGGCGCTGCTTTTGGTCACAACGTACAGCGGATTGGTTGCAGGCGCGAAAGCCTGGCCTTCCGCTTCGTTGACTTTTTGGACCTTGCTGGGCGGCACTATGGCTGCGGCTGGCTCAAGCGCGTTGAATCAATATATTGACCGCGAACTGGACAAGAAAATGCAGCGTACATCCAAGCGCCCGCTTGCTGAAGGACGCCTGACACCGGCAGAGGGATTGTCTTACGGGCTGGCTCTGAGCTTGCTGAGTTATTATGTGATGGCGGGCTTTGTCAACCTGCTGGCGGCTTTGCTTTCATTGGTCGGTATTTTTTATTATGTTCTGTTCTATAGTGTCTGGCTTAAAAAGGCGACCGTACAGAATATTGTCATTGGCGGCGGGGCAGGCGCCATCCCTCCGATGGTGGGCTGGGCGGCGGCGACAGGTCACCTCGGCCTTGCAGCATGGATTCTGTTTGCCATCGTTTTCATGTGGACTCCTCCACATTTTTGGGCGCTGGCTATTGTCCGCATGAAGGATTATGAAAAGGCAGGCGTGCCCATGATGCCCGTAGTTCATGGGGAGGAAAAGACCCGCAGGCATATTCTTATCTACACTATCGAGTTGATTGCTGTCACATTATTGCTCCCCATTTTCAATCTGGCGGGGATGGTGTACCTTGTCTCTGCGGTGGTGCTGGGCGGTTTGTTGCTTTATGCGGCTTTCCGTGTTTGGAAGGTTGGCGGCAACAAAGTCGCGTGGACAATGTATCGCTGGTCTAGCATGTATCTGATGTTCATCTTTCTCGCGTTGATGATCGACGCTGTAATCTAAAAAGAATAATGGCAGATAAAAAAACATCCCGATTTTTGGGGTGTTTTTGTGCGGGAAAATGGATTCAAGAAGCGTTACGGAACTTTGAAGATACTAATAGTTGGCGAGGCGTAAACCAGCGTAAAACTCGGCGTCTCTTTCAAAGAGGCTAATAGGGGATGGCCGCTTGCATTTTGTTGCTTTCCTGACAGCAGAATGTATTCGTAATCGTCTGGCAGTTCGTCCTGAAGTTTGAGCAGGCAATTTACGTCTTGATATAGACATTGATGGATGTCTGTGACCGCTCCGTACAATTCGTTGTAGTTTTCTTCTCCGGGCAGCCATTCCGTACCTTGGATGGTTGCAACACTTCGGCGTTCTGCAAGTGCGGGAAACCACTCAGTTAATGGGGAGAGCAAAGGATTGCCCTCTTCGTCCAGAATCAAAAACCGTTCATCTAATTCTGTGTTTGCCTTTGCCCATTCGATGGCTTTACGCTCCTCTGCGCTCAGCACTTGATGTGAAAGCCTGTCCGAGACCTGATAAGCATTGTATAAAAAAAGAAGAATGAAAAATCCGAAGAACAGGCGTCCGCTGTTAAGTTTTAATGCTTCCATCCAGTGCTCAGTTGGGGATGAATCAACATTCGTGTTGGATAGCCGCGTTGCAACTCCATCCGCAAACGAGGTCGCTGCCATGATCGAAAATGGAAAAACTGCCGCAGGGAGTCCCCCGCGCGGGTCAACGAAAAGACACAGCAATGCCCACGCGATCAGAAAATAATCCTTGCGCGCCAAGTGTAGGAAGAAACCGATCATTCCAAAAACTGCGATGACCGGTGCATATTCCCCCGTGAATGAAAGTGCAAAAAAAACTGTCCAAAACAGCAGGCGGGAGTGAGTGACTGTACTTGCGTTTAGCAGCGTTCCAATTCCGTGATTGGAGATTACGGCAGCCCACCATGGCGAGGTCAAGACAAGCACACCCAGACCAACGATCACAGAATAAATGGTTCCCTGTTTGTCCCTTCCAAAGAACCACCATAAAAGAATAAATGCAACAACGGATTGTAACGCCCAGGCAGGGTGACTCAGTACGCTTCCTGCCGCGCTGACAATTGCCGCCGCAACCCAGGCTTTTGTCTTATGCTGATACATTTGGTATGTACATACGAGGGTTGCAGTGAAGAGTAAGGCGCCCAACGAGCGTGTCAGTCCGCCGCCGACGATATTCCACCAATAGGAGTTCGGGGTCAGCGAAAAAATGAGGGTTGCCAATGCCGCCCGCGCTTCGGATTTGAGTATCTGTTTTGAAAAATAATAAAAAAGTGGAATATTTAGAATGGTTACCACACCAGGTAGCCATTGCAGAATTTTCAGGATTGAAATATTTGTCGTCGCATTCAAAATCCCTGCCAGGTAAAACGCCAGCAGAGGGTAGGCAAAAGGGATTTGGGCGTTGTTATAAGTTGTAAATTCAGGCAGGGAAAAATTTGCGGCTCGCAGGTCTTTTATCATGCTGTAAAACATGCCGCCATCTACCAGTGGAAAATCCACACGTAACAGAGGGATGACGCGTACGGCAATCCCGAATACAAATGTCAGAATGAGGAAAAAACCCGTTACATCTTTGGAGTACGCGGAAGCTTTATTCATGATTTGGTTATTTTCTCAAAATTGCAGCCGTGTCATCTTCGTACACAACAGACCATTTAGCCTCGTCTGTAAGAGTTTTCGCCAGTAGTGAGTCGGGTGGAATGATGACCCATTGGATATCATATTGGTTTAGTATGGATTCCCATTCAGGTAATACCCTGATGACGGTTTCATATTCCATGGTAACTTCACCGGTCACATCTGCAACGCTGTCGATAAATGCCAGCTGTTCAGGCCAGAGATTGAAGCTGATGTAGCCGCCCCAGTTCAGGTAGTTGAACATTTTTCCCTCTTGCGGATTTTCCTTGAGCCACTCTACTGCTCCCACGGGAAATGTCTTCTGATTAAATTGATACAGTCTGGATGTCGCTGTGGAAGATAGGATCAGAACACCGATCAGCAGGGTGGAGGCGACAATCCAAAATGAACCTGTAATTTGACTTTCAACTCTTTGCAAACTGGCTTCAAGCCTGAATACAAACGGTATGTTACTGAATATGCTGAGTGTTTCTGCCAGTACAAATGGAGCCACAACACCGAACAGGTGAATGTTCCTGAAAGCGATAAGGCTCATGGCTGTAAAGCCAGCCAGTAATAATCCCTGCCCTGAAGAGATTTTTTCCTTTTTGATGGCAAGCAGGAAGATGGATGCCGCGATTAATCCCAAAAGTATGCGCATTTCCGGTAGCTGGAAGTTTGGCGGATTCGACTCCAGCATGCGGGACATTAAATACTGGTTGTTCACGAAGCCGAGAATACTTTCCCAGGATCCGCTGCCGCCCGGGTTGAACAAACTGGCAAGTGCGGAAAGGATCAAAGCCAGCCAAAGATTTTTCCCAACCGCTTTGTTGGCGCTGGTACTTTCCAGCAGAATGTCGATACCCCAGCCGACAGCGTGCGCAAACAAGGCCAAAATCCCTGCAATGAATACGCCGTGTGTATTGCTCCACACCAGCATAAAAACTGGGAAAATCCAAAGAGGGATTTTTTCTCCGCGCCGCAGCTTATCCGCCAAAATGAGCCAAATTGCCAAGAACAGCATTGAGAACAAGTGCGGACGGGTTGCCCAATTCAGTGAAGTGGCAAGGGCGCCCCATGTCACAAGAAAAAACGCCCCAAGCCGATTTTGAAAACGCACTGTGATGTATTGATAGATCAAGAAGAAGGTTGCCGCCAACATGATTGCGGAAAAAAGAACGATTCCCTTTAATCCTGTAAATTTGTAAATCCCGTAAAAGATCACATCCGCGAGCCATTCATGAGTCACATAATGCCTGCCGAGATATGGATGAATAAACTGCTCAGTCGTTGGTACTTCGCCGGTTTGCAGGATCAATTTCCCCATTAATAGATGACGCGGCAGGTCGCCATCTAAATTAAGCATGCGGCTGCCCAGCAGGAGTACGGCAAAAAATATCGCAATGAAGAAAATATCCTGAATTCGAGGTAGAAGGTTGATACGATGGAGATTTTTCATTTTGCCTCGGCTGTGTGATTACAGAATTTTACCTGTAATGGAATCAAAAAAGCGTCACAATTCAGTGACGCTTTTTTGGAATCTATTCGCCTAAATAATCGCGCAATTTTCTGCGGATCGATGGATGGCGCAGACGGCTCAGTGCCTGTGCTTCGATCTGGCGCACGCGCTCGCGAGTGACGCCCATTTTGCGGCCTACTTCTTCGAGAGTGTAGGCTTGGCCATCGAGCAGGCCGTAGCGAAGCTGCAAAATGCGGACTTCACGCGGAGGTAAGCCGTTCAACACTTCGCCGAGATGTTCGCGGAGAAGATTGTAGGTAGCTGTGTCATCTGGCGGGGGAGCCTCGTCGTCTTCAATGAAATCGCCGAGCACCGAATCCTCTTCATCATCGGTTGGCGTTTCAAGCGAAAGCGGACGGCGTGCCACCTGAATCATGTTTTCAACTTTCTTGGGCGGCACATCCAGGGCGACGGCTAATTCGTCCACGCTTGGTTCGCGCCCAAGGCGTTGGGTAAGCTGGTGCTGTACGCGCAGGAGTTTGTTGATCTGATCACCCATGTGCACGGGCACACGGATGGTGCGTCCCTGATCGGCGATGGCGCGGGTGACAGCCTGGCGAATCCACCAGGTTGCATAGGTGGAGAATTTATGTCCGCGGCGATAATCAAACTTTTTGGTGGCGCGGATGAGACCGATGTTGCCTTCCTGGATCAAATCAAGGAAGGGGACGCCGCGCCCCATATATTTTTTGGCGACCGAGATTACCAGGCGGGAGTTCGCTGTGATGAGGTGCTCACGCGCGCCCCAGCCGTCCTCAATTGAACGGCGCAAATCCAGCCTGCGTTTTGGAGTGACATTGCCGTGGGCAAGTTCCTCGCGGGCGGTGCGTCCACGTTCAATGCGTTGGGCGAGTTGTACTTCTTCAACGGCCGTCAATAACGGCACGCGGCTGACCTCTTTGAGGTACAGGCCAATCGTGTCGTCTGTGTCAATATTTGCCAGATAATCATCCAGCGCGAGATCTGGTTCCGGTTCGGCCTCTCCGCTTTCTTCCACTGCAACCAATTCATCCTCGGTTGGCTCGGGCATGACGGTGTCTTCCATGAAAGGAATACCCGCGCTTAAAAGAGCTGAGAAGGCTTCTTCCAGTTGTTCCACATCCTGCTCTGCTTCAGGGAAGAAGTGCAGGATATCATCCAAGGTTACGTAAGATTTTTGACGGCCCAGTTCAATGAGCCTCGCTATGGCGGGAAACTCTTCTTCGTCGTCAACGATCAATATTTTCTCTACATCCATTTATATACCAATCCAACTTTCAGTTATATGTACCTGAATTAGAATACACTTTTTTGAATCGAAAAGCAATACCTTCACAACTTTCAGATGCTTTGCAATGCAATTGTATTACGGCTGTCCAGAAAATTTGACTGGACAGCCGTAAATTTTCTTCACACTTGTGGAAGCCTCGCGATTTAAGGCGTCGGGGTTGCGCTTGCTTCGGGTGCCGACTCAGGTGTCGGCGTGGCGGGAAGCGCTGTGGGTGTGGGGGTGTTCAAGTAAGGCGGGGAAAAGGACAGGTTGGTGAGCGCGTCGATGCTGCTCAATCCAACGATTGCCATCTTCTTGCCGTCCACCCGCACGTAGTAGCCGCTGTTGGTGGGCGTAGCGTCGCCGATTTCAAGTTTGCTGGTTTTTCCATCCGCAAACTCGATTGTGATTAAGTAGGCAGGCGTGTCGAATCCAAAGATGGATGGATCCGCGTCGATTTCGCTGATGATTTTCAAGGCTGTGACCTGCGATGCCGCCGCCTCGACCAAGCCCTGGTTTGCCTCTGTTTCGAAAGGCAGTTCCAACGCCCAGACGCCATCCTCGCCACGCGTTACTTTGACAGCTTCTCCATCAGACGGCTTGACTTCAATGCTGGAAACAGTGCTGTCTGTGCCGAAGATGAAAACAGGTTCAGTTGTGGCAGTCGCTTCTGCTTCGGCAGAGGCTTCTTTATTTTTATTGATGTAATACGCGCCGCCGATCAAAACAGCCAGCAAAAGAACTGCAAGCCATGTTCCTGCGCGGAAGACGGGTTTTCCCTGCTTTGTTGAAGCAGGCGCTTCCTTGCGGGCTGCTCTGCTTTTTGTGGAAGCTGATTTCTTTGGTGTTGATGTTGTCGTTTTACGAGCCATAATCCTGTTAGCCTCTCTTGCGGCGGGTGAACCATGAATAGATACCGGCAAAGACCACCATGCCTGGAACCACGAAAACAACCATGACAACCAGGAAGAGGAACCTTCCCTGTGTGGGCGGCAGGAAGGTGCGTTGGGTGGTTTCGCGGATGGGGATGTTCAGCAGGTCTTCCTGTTCGGCTGCCCAATCGACGGAGTTAATGAAGATGTTGCCGTTGCCGTATGCGTCGAAAATTTGATCCGTGGCGAAGAGTGAATTGCCGAACACAACCACACGACCTTTGGTTTCGGTGTTTTCACCGGCTACTGCCAGGTTCAACGGACCTTGAGTGTCGGTGGCGGGGTCAAAGGTTGGGAACTGGTCGGCGCTTGCCTCCAATTGCGTTTCGCCCCAGGATTGGTCGGTGGTGCTGATCAATGGGGTCAGGATGATAGTGTCTGTCCCTGCGGCGGCGCTGACGCTGCTTGCCTGCGGCAGAATGACGATGTAATTATTCGTCAGGTTCTGTGTGATCGGGTGGCTGTTGTACTGGGAAGACAAAGCCTGAAATGGGTTCTGGGTATTTTCGTAGTCAATGATGATGTTGTCGTCAAGCGTGATGCCCCAGTCCGAGGTTAAGTAATCGCCCAACGGGTCTGGTGAGTCGCCGAACTCTGTGAAGAAACGGGGGTCTTGCAGTACCACAAGAGAGCCGCCTTCATTGACATATTTTTTGAGCAAGGCTACTTCCTGTGCGCTGACAGGTTTGGTTGGACCTGCAATGATGATGGTGAGCGCGTCTTCCGGAATGGACTTTATGGAAAGAAGATTTAACGTGTTTACGGTGTAGTTCTTTGACTCCAGGGTGCTTTTGGCGATCGAGTAACTTAAATCTCCGCCAGATTCAATATTGGGTTCACCATGTCCCTGCAAAAAGTACACGGCGCGCGGCTCGGGGCTGATCAGCCGGATCATGGTGCGCGCAATTTCCTCTTCACTGGCGAAGGAAGCGATTTCCTTGGTTTCGCCCATTTGCAGCATTATCTTGCCGTCCCCGGTGATGCCAGCCTGGCGCGCCGCAACCGGGTTTGTGTCCGGGTCAACAAAGCTGTAGTCAAATTTGCCGTTGCTGTTTGTTTTGAATTTGAGCAAAAGTTCGTCCGCGCTGGCGGTATTTAAGCTGGCGGAGTAGAAGGCTGTGGCGGTCACTTTTTCAGGAAGGGTGGCAAGGATTTGCAGTGTCTCATTTGAAAGCGTGTTGGATTTATCCTGGGTTAAGTCCCACGATTTAGGGTTGTTGAAGACAATGTAATTCGCCACAAAGATGATGCCAAGAACTGCCAGAATGAGGATCAATGAGTTTGATCCGTAGCGTGCCTGGCGTCCGGTGAAGAAGCGGCGGATGCTGTCAGGGGAAAGGATCGCATATATCGCGAGTCCCAGCACGAGAACGGCAACGCTGATCTGCAGGGCAAGGGTTAATGCATCCGTGTTTTCAAGTGTGAACATACCCATTGAGATTAGGGCATTTCCTGCTCCGAGCAGACCTGTAGAAACACAGCCCAGCAGGGCAACGACAAGCCCGATCAGGGCATATTTTGCATTTGGGTTTTTCTTTTTTCCGGCCATTATCGCCATCTCCGAATTTCAATTGCAGTTGTGCCGACGAACAGACCCAGGACGGTGAGGCTTAGATAGTAGGCAATGTCTCCGAGGTTGATCGTGCCGATATTCATGGATTGTGAAAAGTGGTTGGACAGGCTGAGGTAATTCAATATCTCGCCGCTTTCCTGCAGGTAGCTGGCGGGCAGGCTGATCATGAACCAGAGGAAGAAGAACAAGCCAAGCGTGGTGAAGAAGGCCGCAAACTGATTTGTGAAAATAGCCGAAACTCCCACACCAATGGCAAGAAGCGCAGAGACCACCAGGATCAACCCAATATATGAGGAGAGGATTACCATCCAGTCAATGCTGGGGGTGACAAAATTATTGAGGATGATCGGATACACCAGCGTAATCAATGCCAGTGATAGAACAAACAGCATGGCACCCAGCCATTTTCCTGCAACCAGTTCAAAGTCGCGGACGGGAGCCGTTAACATTAATTCCAATGTTCCCATGCGGGCTTCGTCGGAAAGTGCGCGCATGGTCAGCGCCGGGCTGAGGAAGATCATCAGGAAGACAAACAGCCAGTTGATCGGTGTGGCTTCCGGGGCTCCGCCGCCCATAAACGATTGTTCAGCACTGACCCACAGGATCAATGCAAAGTAAATGCCCAGCGGCAAAAGGATGGCAAACGCCACCACATACGCCAGCGGACTGTTGAAATAATTATCGTATTCGCGTTTTGCGATAGTCCAAATGTTTCTCATGAGTCCTCTTATTTCTTCTTTGCGTCGGAGCCAGTGAGTTCGAGGAAGATTTCCTCAAGGCTCATGCCAAGCGGACGTAATTCGAGCAGGTCGTAGCCTGATTTGATGACTTGCTTTGCAACTTCGGGACGCAAATCCTTGCCCGAAGCGAATTCGAATTCCACTGCGCCATCTTCCTTGGTTTCCACGCCGCGTACGCCTTTGACAGATTTGATGGCGTCAGCGAGTTCGTCTGCCTCGCCGCGGACACGCACAATGACGCGTTCCGCGCCGATCAAACGGGCTTGCAGGTTTTCGGTGGTGTCTTCTGCAACGATCTTGCCTTTGTTGATGATCAGCACGCGGTCACAGATATTTTGTGCTTCATGCAGGAGATGGGTGGAAAGCAATACGGTGCGTTCCTTGCCAATTTCACGGATCAACTCACGGACTTCAACGACCTGCCCGGGGTCGAGACCGATGGTGGGCTCGTCAAGAATCAGCACTTCGGGACGATGCAGAAGCGCCTGAGCCAGCCCAACGCGCTGACGCATACCCTTCGAAAGATTGCCTATGTAGCCGTTGGCGCGGTCGATCAAACCGACCATGTCCAAAACTTCATCTACGCGGTCATCCACGTTGGGGATGTGGCGCAGCTCGCCCATGAATTTCAAATAATCGAACACAGCCATATCCGTGTACAGCGGAACGGTTTCTGGCAGGTATCCAACGCGTTTGCGAACTTCGAGCGACTCTTCCACAACATCATATCCGGCCACTATCGCTTCGCCATCGGTGGGCGGCATGTAGCCAGTTAGGATGCGCATGGTGGTGGTTTTTCCCGCGCCGTTGGGGCCAAGAAATCCGACAATTTCACCTTGTTGAGCATCGAAGCTTAGGTTTTGAATGGCGCGGCGCGCGCCGTAGTCCTTTGTAAGGCCACTTACTTTGATCATTGCCTCTCCTTGCAGTCAGGTAATAAAGGGGTTTTTACAAACAAAAGACACAGCCCGGGGGCGGTGCCTTTATTAGTTTTGCCGTTGATTACTATACAATATCTGGAGTCTCAAAGTCAAGCGGGTACAACACTTCTAATCCAACACTAATCTTGATTTTTTTCTGCCTAAGCCGATTGGATTTCAAACAAAACCGCCTCTTTCTTGGGCCGCGCTTGATTCGCCCAAGTGACATTTGCCCGCTCCGATTGTTTATCTCTCAATAGTCCAAATTGGGGGGAAGAGTTAATCTTGCTTTGTACTATAATCCCATTAAATTTATTGGAAAGCTAATATAAAAGGAGAATGTGTCAATGAGATCAAAGAATAAGACTTCAATTCTGCTCGCCGTGGCCGCATTGGTGGTATCAACGCTGGCCTGCGCCTTGGGTGACCCTACTTTGAGCAACGTCCGTGTTGCGAAAGATCAAGACGGCACTCAGGTATCAAGTATTTTTAGTCCTACAGATACCATTTATGTTGTCAGCGACCTTTCCAATGGAGTTGCTGGCAATGTAGTCAGATCCAAATGGACTATCGTCAGCGTGCAAGGATATGACCCTGGATTTGTGATCGACGAAGTGGATTTGACTTTGGATAAAGACCAACTGTCTTATACCGTCTACTTCTATTTCGAACCTCCTGAAGGCGGCTGGCCCGTTGGTGTCTATCAGGTAGAAGTGTTATTTAATGGGGCTTCAGTCAGCACGACTCAATTTATAGTGCAATAAAAAATCCCTGATTACGAAGCAGCCTCCCGCTTGGGAGGCTGCATTTTTTTTGTGGCGATAGAATAATCCGAGTAATTTGCAGTTAAAAATGGCTAACCGTTCAGCTTTTTATATACATCCTTCATCTGCTTGTAGATTGTTTTGAACACGTCGAACCGCTCATCGTACAGGGAGCGGTTTTTGTTATCTGGTTCATGTTCCTGCTTGATCTTTACCAGCCTGGGCACATCATTAAACGTGATCTCGCCCAGCCCTACCGCTCCGATCCATGCCGCGCCGCGCGCATTGGCGTAGACGGGTTCCGCAACCTGTTTGATTTCCACGTCCATCACGTCCGCAAAGATCTGGCACCACACATCCGATTGCGCCCCGCCGCCGACGATGTTGATCGAAGTTACTTTTTTACCGAGGAATTTTTCAACAGGCGCCATCAACCATTTTGTGTTGAGCGCGATCCCTTCCAAAAATGCGCGGATGATGTCTTCGCGTGTGTTGTTCAAGGACAAATTGTACAAACCAGCCCGTACAGTTTTGTCATCCACGGGTGCGCGTTCGCCCCAGATCCACGGCGTGTACATGACTCCGTTCGCGCCAGCGGGCACGCGCGCGGTGATCTTGTCCAACACTTTGAAAATATCAGGCACGTCTGCTTCTTGGAGCAATTCATCTTTGTGGTAAATGATGTTGTCACGCAGGAAAGTTAGGTTTCCTCCGGCCGTTGCCTGCAACGCAGTCAACAAATATTTATCTGGCACTGCACACGGAATGGACGCAAGGCTGGAGCCGATATCCGTTTTCTTGAAAGGCACATGCGCCGTGATCCACGATGATGTGCCGATATACAAATGTGGATGAAAATCTTCCACGGCGCCAGAACCAATGGCCGCGGCGGTGTTGTCGATGGACCCCGCGACAACTTTTATTTCGCTTGAAATCCCAAGCTCGTTAGCAACATCGGCTTTTATATTTCCGATCACTGCAGAACAAGCCACTACATCAGGCAGCTTTGCGCGGTCAATCCCCAGCATGGATATTAGACCATCGTTATAACGCAGTTCATTCGGACTGCGGTTATCCGTTACCCACGAAGTGACAATTGAATCAAATGAAGCCACGAATTCGCCCGTAAGTCGCAAATTCAAATAATCCAGCACATTCAAAAACTTATGTGTCTTCGCGTATATACCGGGCTTCGTGTTGCGGATAAAGAGCATGTGTCCCGCAGGGTCTTTGCCTGCAAGGTTGGGCATTCCGCCCGTCAGGCTCACGAAGCGCAGCACTTTGAATACATCCGCGCCATCAATATTGATCCATCCACTCAATTGTTTTTTGAGGTGGCTTGCCCCGCGCATGTCCATCCATAGGATGCAATTGCCCAGTGCGTTTCCATTTTTATCGACTGGGATCGTCCCTTCACCTTGCGTGGAGCAGCAGACTGCGCGTATCAAACCCGCCGACGCCTGATTCTTCCCGATCAACCTTTTCGAAGCTGACAAAAATGCCGCCCACCATTCATCTGGTGATTGTTCCACACCGCCATCTGGCGTGAGCATTAATTGGATCGTCTCCGCTTCCCAGCCCAGCACTTTCCCGCTGACGGTGATCAGCGCGACTTTCATTCCAGATGTGCCAAGGTCAACTGCAAGGAGGATAGGTTCGGTCATTGATGTGTCCAATTCTTCACTTCGCGGATGTGCTTAGGCGTTGTGCGGCAGCATCCGCCGATGATGCGCGCGCCATTTGCGTACCAATCCTTTGATTGCAAGCCAAACGCTTCACAGGATGTTTCTCCGTGCCACGTATTGGTTTCGGGGTCATATACTTCGCCAGAATTAGGATAGACGATAACAGACTTGTTTGTATTTTTTTTGATCTCACGAATGAGAGATGGAATATAAAGAGGCGACGTGCAATTGACTCCAATTGCCGCTGCCTGTGGATACGAATCCAGTAAAGCCGCGCAATCCGCGATTCTTTCGCCGTGGCAGATGTGTTCGCCATCTTTTGCACTGAAAGTAAACCACGCCCATGTATTTGGAAATTCGTTCAGCAATTTGATCAATGCCTGGGCTTCGATCATGCATGGGATGGTCTCGCAGGCCAACAGGTCCGCGCCTGAGGCGATGAGCGCTTCAACTCGCGGACGATGAAAGTCGATCAATTCCTGTTCGGTTAATTTATAGTCTCCGCGGTACTCTGACCCGTCCGCCAGAAAGGCGCCGTACGGACCAACGGACGCGGCGATCAGCGGACGGACTCTGTTTGTGCGATTGCTTTCAATTGCCCAAAATTCATCACGGGCATCTTGTGCGATCTTCACAGATTTTTGCATGAGCGCGAGTGACTCTTCTGTATTCAGACCGCGGCGGGCAAATCCTTCGATGGTCGCCTGATAACTTGCAGTGATGGCGAAATCTGCGCCTGCATTGAAGTAATCAAGATGCACTTGGTGAATTAATTCTGGCTGCTCCATCAAAATTCTTGCAGACCAAAGATCATCATTCAGATTGCAGCCGCGGTTTTCAAGTTCGGTTGCAAGTGCGCCGTCTAAGATCGCAACTGGTGTTTGATGTAAAAGGGTTTCGATGGGGTTCACAGATTCTCCTAATCCTGCCACGGCAACTTTTTCAGATCCACATTGCCGCCGCTGATGATAACCCCAACTTTGAGTCCGCTCAAATCGATTTTCTTTTCCCACAACACGCCAACCGCTACAGCGGACGATGGCTCGATGATGATCTTCGCACGTTCCCACACAAATTTCATTGAAACAATAATGCCTTCTTCACTCACGGTTACTATCTGTTCAACATTTTTTTGGATGATCGGAAAGGTTAAGGTGCCAAGTGAAGTCAGCAAGCCATCCGCAATCGTTTTGGGATTCACAGACGGGATGATCTCGCCAGCCTGCATCGAATGAAATGCATCATCCGCCATTTCAGGTTCGCCTGCAATTACGCGGATTCCCTTTTTGGTTTCGGTTGCCGCTATGGATGTGCCGCTCAATAATCCGCCGCCGCCGACAGGAGCGATGATCACATCCAGGTCTGGGATATCTTCCAATAGTTCCAACGCCGCCGTGCCTTGACCTGCGATCACACGTTCATCATTATATGGATGAATCACGGTCGCGCCCGTATTGAGCCTGATCCCCTCCAATGTGCTTTCTCTGGCTTCAAGCGTTGGCTCACAAAACATAATCCTGCCGCCGTACCCAGCAACGGCATCTTTCTTTACCTGCGGCGCATTATCTGGCATGACGATGTATGCAGGGATTCCGCGCATCCGCGCTGCGAGCGCCAATGCCGCTGCATGATTTCCTGATGAATGTGTACATACACCGCGAGCGGCTTCTTCGTCTGTAAGTGAAAAGACTGCATTGCATGCGCCGCGGAATTTGAATGCGCCCACTTTTTGCAGATTCTCGCATTTGAGAAACACTTGCGCCCCCGTTTGTTTGTTCAGGCTTTCATTGACCAACACGGGCGTGTGGTGCGCGTATGGCTTGATGCGCTCTGCGGCTTCATAAATATCTTTTAAAGTTGGAAGCATGGCTTCTCCAAAGTTCAAGCTCGAGGCTGTGGGTCTTTCATCTGATTTACGAACAGGGCGCTTAACACCAATAATCCGATTGCAAGTAGCAGCGCAGGCGTGAATGATCCATCTGAAGTTTTCAAGGCCTCCATGATGTAAACGAAAACAACGGCACCCTGTCCGAATAATTGAATTAATCCGTTGGAGGTACCTTCGGGGGTGGGGTTGGTCACTTCAGCAGCATATTGCATGGCGATCGGCATAGCGCTGACGAGGAAGAATCCCATCACGAACGCAGAAGCAAACAACAGTGTGGATGTTGTGGTGTAGGTCAACCCGATCAACCCTGGGATCGCTCCGAGCAAGGCGATATAAAGGAAGCGTTGGCGCTTGCGTTGTTTATCAGATATGGCAGGGATGACCACCGCGCCAATCACGCCGCCGACGATCATCAGCGCGCCGAGTGTGCCTGCATCTGTGGGAGTAAACCCGCGCGGGCGGATGATATTCTCGATCCATGTGGTGATGCCGTTGAAGATGCCAAGTCCAATGAAGGAAACAAGCAATGCAAACCAAAATGGTTTGACGGTGAAGGCGTGCTTCAAGCCATCTAGCATCAAGGCCCGGACTTC
>JACZJB010000020.1 GCA_014860805.1 Anaerolineales bacterium | reverse complement strand
CCATTCTTTCTGTTTGCGGACCTTGGTGTCTCCGCTTCGCAATGCGGACCTGAAATCTGCTGCTGTTTTCCCTAGAAATTCGGTGGCGCCGAGACCAATTGCCTCCAGCACGTGCGCGTCGCTGCTGCCGGTTTGAGAAATCTTCAAACGGGTTGCGAGAAGATGTGCGTAATGATTGCTGACGCGGTCAATGGCGGTCCCGTTGTAGGCTTCGATGCCGATCAAAGTATCAGCCACTTTCTTATTCCGTAAGGCTTTGATGATCGAGAGGGCGCTCAGGCTTTTCATTCCCATTCCGCCTGCCATGGGATGCGGCGCAATGCAAATGCCGCCAAGCTCGCGTACTTTCAAGACCGTTTCGATCAGCGAGAGACCTGCGTCCACTTTTTCAGTGATGAAGAGAGCGAGCAGGTCGCCTTCAGCGGTGGTGATCTCAATTCCTGGAATCACCTCCATCCCGTAGTGAGAGGCGAGTTCCACGGCTTCCAATGCTCCGCCGATTTCATCATGGTCTGTGACGGCGATTACATCCAGCCCGATTTCTTTTGCGCGCCGTAAAACAGCAGGGACGGTGGCTGTCCCGTCATAGCTGTAGATTGTGTGCATGTGTAAGTCTGCTAGTCCCATAAAAACTCCATTTCTTAATTATTAGACCGAACCTTCGTGAAAAAGTTTCAATTCACGAACTATTTTTCTTCCTCAGTTTACCCAATGCTGATTATGGAAAGGTCAAGAATTTGTGACGATATTGTTAACAAATCCACCCGCCTGAAAGGGCGGGTGGGGGAAGAAGGAGGAGAAGGATGGCAGGTTACGCACGATTTTGTTTCTGCAAGAACTCACGGCGTTTGCGAGTTGCGTCTATGGTGAAGACGGTCAGCAAAGAGACAACTAATGTTGAGATGAACGTTTCCATGCGCTTATCATACTGCAGGCTTTTTATAATGTACTTAAGAGTTGGTTAACAATTTGTAAAGGTGTTTGCAAGGTGCTCTATTTCCAGCGGTCGAAGGCTTGAAGGGTTGTATAATGACTGCGCTGATCCGGCTATCAAAGACCGCCTACATCTTTTTCTTTTGGAGAACCCACATGAATTTATATCTCATCCGCCACGCCATTGCCGAAGAGGAGAACTCCTCGGGTGACGATAGTCAAAGAGCGTTAACTGACAAGGGCAGTAAAAGAATGAGACAGATCGCGAAAGGTTTGCGGATTCTGGGCGTGGAATTTGATATGATCCTTTCAAGCCCATATGTGCGTGCGAAAGAAACGGCGAAAATCCTGAGCGATGTATTCAAAATGAAAAAGCAGGTTGTTTTTAGCGACAACCTGTTTCCCATGGGAGACCCCGAAAAGCTCATTGCAGAGATCAATGAGAAATATTCGGTTGACAGCCTTGCCATTGTCGGGCATGAACCTTGTTTGACCGGCTTCATCAGTTTCTTAACTGCCAGAAATATGCCTGTGGATATGACCCTCAAAAAAGGCGGCGTGTGCAGGCTCTCCACTGATGACCTTCGTCACTCGCGCGTTGCCACATTGGAATGGCTGCTTACCCCCGGCATCCTCGTTGAGATCAGTGAGGATTAAATGACGGATACCATCGATCTCACGTCCCCTTCTTTGTATATTAATCGAGAACTCAGCCTGCTTGAATTTCAACGCCGCGTGCTGGAAGAAGCATGGGATGAGAATAATCCCCTGTTGGAACGATTGAAATTTCTCGCCATCTTTGGCTCCAACATGGATGAATTTTTCATGGTCCGCGTTTCCGGAATCCGCAAGCAGGTGGAGGCAGGCATCCTTGACATCTCGCCGGATGGAATGACCCCGCGTGACGAACTTGCCGCCATCCGAAAACTCTCGCAGGAATTACTTCACGATGCCCAGCAATATCTTCAACGCAAGATACTTCCCCTGCTGGATAAATCCGGTGTGCATGTTTTGGAATATTCGAAATTGACAAAGACCCAGAAGGAACGTGCCGATAAATATTTCACCGATGTGATCTACCCGGTTCTGACTCCGCTCGCGCTTGATACAGGCCATCCATTTCCCCACATCTCGAACCTGAGTTTAAACCTTGCCATCGTCATTCGCGATAAAAAGGGAAATGAAAAATTCGCCCGTCTCAAAGTGCCGGATACTTTGCCGCGCCTGATTCCCATCAAACGTTCTTCCGGGTCCGCCCGCAAAGATGGCACGATCCCTCACAATCATTATTTCGTTTGGATCGAGCAATTGATCGCCGAGAATCTAAAGGTTCTCTTCCCGGGGATGGAAGTCGTGTCTGCACATCCCTTTCGTATCGTGCGGGATGCGGACATCGAAATTCAGGAACTCGAAGCGGATGACTTGCTCGAAACCATGCAGCAGAATATTCGCAAACGCAAGTTTGGCTCGGTGGTGCAGGTTGCGATATATCCTTCCATGCCCGAGAGCGTCCGCGATCTTCTGGTAGATAACCTTGAAGTCACTCACAACGATATTTATGCACTGCAGCACCCGCTGGGGCTGGTGAATTTATGGCAGCTGTACAACAACGTGGAGCGGTACGATCTTAAAGATATTCCTTACAAGCCGGGCATTCCAAAACCGCTGAGATTCCTTGCTGCGCCGGGAGATATTTTTGATGCCATCCGCTCCGAAAATATATTTATCCACCATCCGTATGATTCATTTTCCCCGGTGATCAATTTCCTTACCGCTGCCGCCCGCGACCCGAATGTTCTTGCCATCAAGCAAACTGTCTATCGCGTAGGTGCAAATGCTCCAGTGGTGGAAGCCCTGCTCGAAGCTGCAGAGAACGGCAAGCAGGTGGCTGTGCTGGTGGAACTCAAAGCCCGTTTCGATGAAGAATCAAATATCGGCTGGGCGCGAGCGCTGGAAGAAGTGGGCGTTCATGTTGTCTATGGGCTGGTCGGTTTGAAAACACACTGCAAAATTACCATGGTCGTCCGCAAGGAAGGTGAAGGCATCCGCCGGTACCTGCACCTTGCAACGGGCAATTATAATGCCGTCACTTCCCGCATCTATGAGGATATTGGCATCTTCACCTGCGATGAAGATATGGGCGCAGACGCCACCGACTTGTTCAACTACCTTACCGGTTATTCCACCAAACAGGATTATAAAAAATTATTGGTTGCTCCTGTCAATTTGCGGCAACAAATAGAAGACCTTATCAAGCGTGAGGTCGAGCATGCCCGCGCGGGAAATAAAGCGCGCATCATCTTAAAAATGAATTCACTTGTGGATAACCGTATGATTCAACTTTTGTATATGGCTTCCCAGGCAGGCGTCCAGGTGGACCTGCTCATCAGGGGTATTTGTTGCCTACGCCCGGGCATCAAAGGCATCAGCGAAAATATTCGTGTCATCAGCGTGGTGGGGCGCTATCTTGAACACAGCCGCGTCTTTTATTTTCAAAACAATGGAAATGATGAAATCTATCTTGGCAGCGCAGACCTGATGCCCCGCAACTTGAACCACAGGGTCGAAGTTGTTTTCCCGGTCGAGAGCAAGACCCACATCCGCCATTTACGGGATAAAGTGCTGGAACGTTATTTCAAAGATAACACCCGCGCCCGCATTCTCAAAGCGGACGGCTCATATGAGCGCATCAAACCCAAAGAGGGCGAAAAAGAATTCGATATTCAAAATGACCTTATGGGTTATTAAACGGGAATTTCAAAATAGATCGCACATCCCTTGCCTTCTTCACTCTCTGCCCAAATTTTTCCCTCGTGCGCTTCCACAATATGTTTTGATATCGAAAGCCCAAGCCCGGTGCCTGAACCTGTGCGCGATCTATCCACGCGATAGAAACGTTCAAAGATGCGGGATAGACTCTCCGCCGGGATTCCGCTTCCCGTATCCCGCACAGCGCATCTGACGCCGCCGTTGGCTGGTGCCGCTTCGAGGAAGATCTCTCCTCCCGGCTTTGTGAACTTCACCGAGTTGTGGATCAGATTCACCAGCACCTGTTCCAAACGTGATTTGTCCACATTGATCATGGGCAGGTTGTCAGCGCACATCACTGTTAACTTTAATCCCGCGCGTTCAGCTTGCATCTTCATTCTGTCTGCCGCGGAGGACAATAATTTCTTCGGCTCAAGCAGTGCGCGGATCAGTTCCACCTGCCCCGACTCAATGCGTGAAAGATCGAGCAACTCCTGCGCCATTTGAGTCAGTGCGTCTACCTCAGTGGTGATTCTGCCGAGGAAACGCGGCCCAGCTTGCGGGTCGGAAAGAGCGCCGTTTTGTAATGTCTCGGTCAGCGCTTTGAGCGATGCGAGCGGCGTCCGCAGTTCGTGAGACACATTTGAGATAAAGTCACGCCGCACGGTTTCAAGCCTGCGCACGCGGGTGAGATCTTGCACGAGCAAAAGGCTGCCGCCTTCGTGTGTATCGGGGATGACGATCAATTGCAAAAATTGGCGGCGTATGGGTAATTCCACCGATTCGCTTTGTGTCTCCCGGGTTTGCTGGCATCGCCGCCATGCTTCGATGAGTTGATGGTTGCGGACGATTTCCGCAACGCTGTGATCGAGCGGGTCGTTGGTGTCGAAAAGTTTGCAGGCTGCGGGGTTGGCAAATTGCACCTGCCCCTGGGCATCGGCGATCAACACGCCGTCCGTCAATTGCTCAAGGACGGTGGAGAGACGCGCGCTTTGCGAATCTAAATTCGAAAGCCGAATTTCAAAATCTGCTTTGAGCGAGGCGATGGAGTTGGATAAAGTTTCGAGGTCTTTCAGGTCGGTGGGGAGGTTGTTTGGTTGAGCGCGGACGAGGCTTGCGTATGAATTCATGCGTTTCTTTAAATCATAATATCGCCACGCAAACCACGCGGCGGCAATGAACAAAACAACAACACTTACCCAAAGAAATGAATTCATCCCAGTCTGAGCCCCCTTTTAGCCTTCGAATCTGTATCCACCGCCGCGTACTGTCACAATGCGGACAGGGTTTGCAGCATCTTTTTCTATCTTCTGCCTCAGCCAGCGGATGTGCACATCCACAGTACGGCTGTCGCCTATGAAATCCCAGCCCCACACGCGTTCGAGCACAAATTCGCGCGAGAGCATTTGTCCCTTGTGCTCTGCAAAGAATAAAAGCAGTTCATACTCTTTGGGCTTGAGTTGAATGGGTTTTTCACTCATGGTCACTTCGCGGCGAGTCAGGTTGATGACAAGGTCGTCGAATTTCAACGCTTCGTGTTTTGGCTCTGAGAGGCTGGCTTGCCCCATCTCCTCGCGCAGCATGCGCGTACGCCTTAACTGCGCTTTTACCCGAGCCATCAACTCGCGCATTGAGAAAGGTTTGGTCAGGTAATCGTCTGCCCCCACTTCAAGCCCGACCACACGGTCAATTTCATCGTCGCGCGCGGTTAACATGAGAATGGCTGTGGTCATCTCCTTGCGGAGGATGCGAGCCACTTCGAAGCCATCCATTTCGGGGAGCATAATGTCCAGGACGATCAGGTCAGGCTTCAGCTTGCGCGCCGATTCGAGCGCGGAGCGCCCATCCCCAACAGCTTCCACTTCATAGCCCTCTTTTTTCAGGCTATAGACAAGCGTCTCCTGCAGGGACGGTTCATCTTCAACAACAAGGATTTTTTCAGACATAAAAATGAATATACCATAAAGGAAAATACCATCTGTTAATGGCTTGTTAAAGAAAATGACCTGTCACCGTTTGACAGGTCGTTTTCTTTATTGGGTTATGGTGAATTCGATTGTTTTATCAAGCGTGTTGTTTAGGTAAATTTCCACTTTGTATAAGCCGGGCGGTAACTTGCCCTTGGTAATAGTCAATTTTGCATTTGGAGGTTCAAATTTATCCCTGATTTGGTAATAGACGCTATCCGCCAGAACGCCAGGGACATCCACCGCGCTTACCACCACTTCTATATCGTTTCGGTTTTTGGGATCGTTGAAATCAAAAAATAAATAGACACTTTGATCCTGCCTGAATGTGTCGTCGATGAAATTCCCGTCAAAGTCGAAGGTTAGGAATATATTGTAAATGCCGGTCTCTTCGATGGAAGTCGCTGTTGCTGCAATCGTAGCTGTAGGTTCAATGGTCGGTGTATTTGTGTTGACGATGGCCGCCGCTGTGTTTGTCTCTGTGACTTCGAGGGATGCGGTTTCTGTGAAAGTGGATTGGATGGCAGTTGGGCTTGGCTCCGCCTGGGCGGCTCTATCCAGCGCCCAGGGGATAATGGCCGCTGCGAGAGTGGCAGCAGCGCCAATGATCGCAACCACCAAGTTCTGATTCAAATGTCCCTTTTGAGGTTTTGGCAAATTATCATTCATATTATTTGTCATGCCAGCCGCCTTTTCATCAGGGGATTTTAGTCCAAAAGGAATTCATGTCAAGCGGGATGTTATGCAATTGCAATCGTCATCTCATTGTAATGCTTTGGTCGGTGAACCTTAGTAAAATTCTCCCATCCTCGAACGTCTGGACAAGTATGGCTAAAGAATATCATTATGCATGGACTTGGGATCTGCAATCCTCCCCAGAGGCTCTCTGGCCCCTTGTTTCGGACACAAACCGTTTTAATCGCGATACCGGGTTGCCGCCCATGCAGCTGCTTGGCATCAATAATGGCGTCAAGCTTGTCAAATTCAAAGTGCCTGTTGTAACTATTGAATGGGAGGAGGAACCCTTTGAATGGACGTATCCCTATCGCTTTGGGGTTTTGCGCCGCTATCGAAAAGGTCCGCTGGCTGAAATGCGCGTGGATTGCCGCCTCGAACCGCTTCAGCCTTCGGGGACGCGGCTTACTTATGAAGTCTGGGTAAAACCAAAGAATATTTTTGGGGATATGGGCATTCCGCTGGCGATAGGCATTGTCAGCGCAAAAAGATTCGGTGACGCTTTCAAGTTGTATGACCGCATCGCTTCAAACGGCGGTTCGGCATTGTCCATTTCAACGGGCAGACATCTCTCCTCGGCAGGGCACACCAAGTTCAAAATCTTGAGTGAGCGTCTGAAGGAACAGGGTGTCAGCGGTGATGTGCTTGGGCATCTTTATGAATTTCTTCATCATGCAGACGATCTTTCCATCCAACGAATGAGACCGTACGCACTTGCTGATGGGTGGGGGTTGCCGCGGCGCATAGTCTTGGAAGCATTTTTGCGCGCTACACGGGTTGGTATGCTGGATATGTACTGGGATTTGCTTTGCCCTGAATGTCGCGGCGTTGCGGAAGATCACCAACACCTCGGGGAGTTATCCGGTACAGCGCATTGCAATACCTGCCGTATCGATTTCAACGCAAACTTCGACCACAATGTGGAAGTCATCTTTCGCCCGAACCCATCCATCCGCGCAGTGGATGCTTCTGTGGAGTTTTGTGTAGGCAGCCCGCAGCGCCAGCCGCACATTATCTTTTCATTGATCGTTCCGCCTCGCGAAGAACTTCCGCTGACCACGATGTTGAACATGGGACGTTATACCCTGCGTGTTGCAGACCTGCCGGGCTCACAAATTTTACTGGCAACCGATGGCGGCGCTGAACGAATTGATCTGCGGGCGGGCTCACAGGCCTGGGAATCGAAAATCATCGAGCTAAGCCTGACGCCATACATCCGCCTGGTCAATGAAACCGACTCAGCCCAAACCTTTGAGTTGGAGCGCACTACCTGGTCTGACCAGGCTGCCACAGCAGCAGATGTGACCATTTTGCAGGTGTTCCGCGACCTCTTCTCAAGCGAAGTGCTGCGCCCCGGTGAGGAAATCTCAGTCGGGTCCACAACTTTGATGTTCACAGATTTGCGTAATTCCACAAAACTCTATCGCGAGATCGGGGATGCCCCGGCGTTTGGAAGAGTGCGTGAACATTTTGAGATTTTGGAAAGCGCGATTACTGCGGAAGGCGGTTCCATTGTGAAGACGATGGGCGATTCGATCATGGCGGCTTTCCGCAACCCTGTCTCAGCGGTGAAAGCGATCTGGGATGTGCAGAAACAATTGTCAGCGCAGGGTGAACCGCCGTTATCCATTAAAGCAGGCATTCATTATGGGCCGTGTATTGTTGTCAATTTGAATGACAGGCTGGACTACTTCGGCTCCACGGTGAATATTGCGGCTCGTCTGCCTCATTTTTCCACGGGCGGCGAATTGATCCTCTCCGAACCAATTCGCAATGATCCTGAAGTGCTGTCGTTTTTGGAAAAGAACGCGGCTCCCAATTCGATGTCTCGTTTTCAATCCGAGATCCGCGGGTTTGATCATTTCACGGAGTTATGGAAGATCAGGGTGTAAATAAAAATCGTCAGGCTCATCGCCTGACGATTTTTATTTAAGGTTGTGCCGGTTTCTTTGGCTTGCGTGTGAATAGTTTCCAAAGCAGCCAGACGAGGAAGGCGGGCGGCAACATGATCGGGACAAAGACCACGAAGAACCAGATCAGCAATTCGACAATGCCTTGATAGGCTCCGATAACAGTTTCTTTTGATTTCTCGAATGTTTTGCCGGGCTGCCAGGGTTCTGGTTCCGGAGTGGGGGTGGGAAGAATTTCCGGCAGGACGGGTTCGAAGGTGATGGTGATGGTGGAGTAGGATGAACGGTCTTGCAGGTAGTTCATCTGTCCTTTGATTTGTTCGATCTGCGCTTCTATATTGGAAAGTTCCTGATTGATGCGCAGGGCTTCATCCACAGTTTTTGCCTGATCGAGAAAAGATTTGATACGTTCGCGGGTGGCTTCGAGATTGGTGAGCTGTGATTGCAGATCTACAAATTGGTCGGTCACATCTTCGCCGGAAGCGGTCTCATCCAATACCTGGACGGCAAGCCCGCGCAGGCGGCTGAGAGTCCGTTCAAATTGTTGGACGGGTACACCGATGGTGATAGTGGCGTATTTATAATTTTTTCCATCGTAATAGGGCTGGTACCAAACCCGTGAACTGACAATGTACCCACCTGCATCGCCGACGATCTGGGTGGCGCGGTCAATGGCGTTGTCTGTGCTTTCCACCAGCAGTTTTATTTCACCGCTTTTGATGATCATGTGGTTCGTAGCGGCGATGGGCGAGTCTGCGCCAGTGTTGAACACGGCATTTCCCGGCAGCGCAGCAGACGATTCGCTTTCCTCTTTGGCGATTCCATCCGCAGCGCTTTGCGCCGCAGGAGCTTCCATGGCAGGCGCTTCCTCAAAATATGCAGGAGCTTCAGTTGCAGAAGGCGCGGCCCCTCCACATGCGCTGAGAAGCAGCGCACTTAACAAAACGAACAAGGCAGGTACTCGAACGTGTGCTTTCATTTCATCCTCCAGTTTGGATATGGGTATTTCGGCGTTATAAAGTAGACGAAGGATGATGTGGAATGTTCCCCTTGCGCTTCTTTTGAAAGTGGACCTGGCTGCTGGTTCGAGATTTATATTTCTCCCCCGTACGGTTTCTATGCTTCAATCATAACAACGGATTCTTTCTTCCAGCCTTCCCTGTGTGAACGTACGACGAATTCCGCAAGCATGTGCGGCACAACATTTTTGTTTAAAACATCTTCCAGCGGCATCCATATCGGAAGATACGTTCCATGAGCGGGATCATACTCGCCGTATTCCTCGCCGCTGCCAGTTCCAAACTCTCCGCCAATTCGTTTGACTAAAAAATAAATTTGTTTGCTCTTCTTAAAAATGATTTCCGCCGCTTTGTGTTGAATTGCGACCACGATCCCCAATTCCTCTTCCGCCTCACGGATCGCCGCTTGCTTGGCACTTTCACCCTCGTCAATGCCGCCGCCCGGAAAAGCAAAGTAATGCAGTCCCTGCCTGTGACGTTCGATGAGCGCAAGTTTGTCTTCTTCGATCAGAATGATACCTGCGCGGTTTCTCATGAGAGCAGGCCCCTCGTCTTATCCACATCGTCATGGATCTGTTTGATAAGTGCATCCACGGAGGTATATCGAATTTCATCCCGCAGGCGGGCAACGAATTCCAACTGCAAGGTCTCGCCGTAAATGTCGCGGTCAAAATCCAGAAGATAGGCTTCGAGGCTGGGGATCTGTCGTTCTGGTGTAAAGGTTGGGTTGAGCCCGATATTCGTGGCTGCCATGAATTTCTGTTCACCCAAATGCGCCCAACACGCATAAATGCCGTTTGGCGGCATCACTTTTCCCTTTGGATAATCAATATTTGCCGTGGGGAAATTGATGGTTTTCCCGCGTCCTTCGCCGTGGATGACTTCGCCGCCTATTTGATAGCGATAACCGAGCAGTTTTGAAGCTTCGGCGAGATTGCCTGTGGAAATCAGTTTTCGTATTTCTGTGGATGAGATGACGCCGCTTTCGTCGCTGAGAGCTGGCACTATCTCGACGGCATATCTCAACTCCCGACCGATCTCCGCCAGGCGTGCGGCATTGCCTTCGCGCCCCTTGCCGAGGGCAAAATCATAGCCGATGAGCAGGTGCGCGGGGCTAAGGCTCTCTTTCAGACGAGTCATATATTCAAGAGCAGTGGCAGTGGACAGGTCGCGTGTGAAGCGCTGGGTGATGACTACATCCACGCCAAGCCCGGCGAGTAAATCCGCGCGTTCATCCGGCGTGGTGAGGCAGCGAATCTCCTTGCCGGTTAATACAGCGGCCGGGTGCGGATCAAAGGTCAATACAACGGCTGGCGCGTGGTGTGCATGCGCATCGCTGACAAGCTTACGGATGATCTCGCAATGACCGCGATGAACGCCGTCAAAGACGCCAATGGTGAGCCATGAGGTTTGAAGGGATACTGTTTCGAGGGAATGATAATGTTGCATAGTATAAAAAAGCCGCCATGTTGGCGGCATCATGTTATTGCGAGGTTGCTAGCCCGAAGCAATCTCCAAAATAAATTGGAGATTGCTTCGTCGGCAAGAGCACTTTCCTCGCAATGACATATATTAATCGGAAGTGAAGAAGACTTTCTTGGGCTGCCATTCGGACGAGCCGTCTTCGCTGGTGACGAGTTCCATCAATGCAACGAGTTCGCCTTGTGTGCTCACACCACGCACTTTGGTTACTGTGGGCTCGCCAACAACTTTCACACGATGACCGTGGCGTACGCCTTCCACTTCGTCGGGGTTGAGTTCCACAGCGGGCCAGTCACCAAGCGCTTCTGCGGCAGGGATGAGATATTGATACCAATTGCCTGCGGTGAAGGCTTCCTGCAATTTTCGCAGGGGCACTGAATCGCGCAAGGAGAAGCGTCCGCTTTTGGTGCGGCGCAATCCAACCAGGTAGGCTCCACACCCCAGTTTCACACCGAGATCATTCGCGAGCGAACGAACGTATGTGCCGGAAGAGCAATGCACATCAATGACGACTTCGGGCGGAGTCCATTCAAGAACTTCCAGGTGATGCACGGTAATCTTGCGCGGCTCGAGATCAACTTCCTCGCCTTTGCGTGCCATTTCGTAGGCTTTGCGTCCCTGCACTTTGACGGCAGAGTAGGGCGGGGGAGTTTGCTCTATTTCGCCTACGAAAGTCTTGAGAGCTTCTTCAAACTGGGCTTCGGTAACATTGAGCGGGTCGTTCGATAAAGTGACCTTGCCTTCCGCGTCGAATGTGTCAGTCGAGCCGCCCAAGCGAATAATGGCTTGATAGCGTTTATCGGATGCAGATACATATTCACTTAAGCGTACGGCAGGACCAACCAGGATGACGAGCACGCCAGAGGCGCGTGGATCAAGTGTTCCTGTGTGTCCTGCACGGCGCAGGCCTGTTCCATTTCGTATCGCCTGGACTACATCATGGGATGTCATTCCAACCGGTTTATCCACAACTAGCGCGCCGGAAATTGCGTTCTTTATATCTTGGCTATTCATTTGAATTATTCCTCCTGAATCCTTTGGGTAATTAAATTATGACACATTTATCTTAATTTGCAATAAGACTGTGTTCCGACATTCCTTACAATTTCAATAGCTCTCTCGTCTTTTTTAGCACTTCTTTTTGAACTTCGCTCAAACTTCCCTCGATATCTGCTCCTGCGGCAGCGGCATGACCTCCGCCTTTAAAGTATTGTGCTACCGGAGAAACATCCACTCCCGGGGCAAGCGCGCGCCAGGAGATTTTTACATGATTATTCGTCTGCTCAACGAAAACCATTCCCACTTTGTTCCCGTCGATGGCAGAGATCATGTTGATGAGGTCGGCATCGTCATTTCCACCATATCCAGCGGATTTGCGGTCTGCCACGGTGAGTGTACCCCAAACAATGCCGTTTTTGCTTTCAAGGCTGGAGAGTCCCGCGCCCCAAAACTTGGCGGCCGGAAATGATTTGCGTACAAGGGAGCGCATGTAGATTTCCGGCATATCCACGCCCGCTTCCATTAAGGTCGCGGCCTGGCGAAGTGCTTCGGGGGTGGTGTTGGAGGTGCGGAAACCAAGCGTATCAGTGATGACGCCGGTCAATAACGCGGCGGCAACGGGTTTTGTGATCTTCAATCCCCACTCAGGCAGATGGTTGGTGAGGATTGCAGCGGTGGCAACCTCTTCTGCCTCAATTAGATTCAATTTTCCAAATTTCTCGTTGGTAACGTGGTGATCTACGTTGATATCAGGCTGTCCAAAATTTTCAAATACTTTTCCGGTACGTTTGAAATCGGCGCAATCCACGGTGATGAAAGTATCATGCTCTCCCTTTGGCTCTTTTTGGATGAGCTCACTGCCATCAAGGTATTTGAAGGAGGAAGGTACGCCATCTGCGAGGATCATTTGTACGGATTTGCCCGCATCACGCAGGGCTAAACCCAGTCCAAGCAATGAACCAATCGCATCCCCATCCGGTCTGACATGCGAAGCAATGACAATTTTCTTCGCAACAGCCAATCTATCTTTTATCTCCCCTGTAAGTTGTTTATTCACTATTTCTAATCCTCCAAAATTATATGTCACTGCGAAGGCAAAAGAGCCATCGTAATGACATATTCTATTTCTTTTCTCTTAACCCTGACAGTATCTTTTCGATATGGTCTGCATGTTCCGGTGTTGGATCCCAATGGAATCTTAGTTTGGGAAAGGCGCGGACTTCCACTCTTGCAGAGAGAGCCCGCCTGAGGAAACCGGAGGCAGATTCAAGCCCAGCGAGAACTTCAGGCGCGCGGGACGCACCCTCCACAGCTGAGACATAGACATCTGCAAAGGCAAGTTCCCTGTCTATCTTTACGTCTGTCACAAAGATCTGTTTCAGGCGCGGGTCACTCACCTCGCGGATGAGCATCTCTGCAAGTTCCTGTTTTACACGGTCTGCAATGCGTTGTAACCGAATTCCTGATGGCATAATCAATTAGGGGCAGAGATTACTCTGCCCCTTTACCTTTTATTCTACGATATAACAAACCAGCATGTCGCCTGGTTGAATGTCGTTGAAGCTTTTGAAGCCCACCCCGCATTCAAATCCCTGGCGGATCTCTTTGACGTCTTCTTTTTCATGACGCAGTGAGGAGAGATCACCTTCGTACACAATGTCCGTTCCGCGGTAGAGACGTACCTTTGCACCGCGCCTGAGTTCGCCGTCCACAACCTTGCAGCCTGCCACGCGTCCAAATTTTGAAGCGGTAAACACCTGCAAGACCTGGGCACGTCCAAGGGTCTTTTCCACAAGCTTGGGTTCGAGCATACCTTTGAGGGCTTTCTCGATATCCTCGGTCATGCGGTAGATAATCTCGTACAGGCGCAGGTCGACGCCTTCTTTTTCAGCCATGCGGCGGGCATCTACGTCTGCCTGAACGTTAAAGCCGATGATAATCGCTTTTGACGCAGATGCAAGCATCACATCGTTATTTCCAATATTGCCTGTTTCCGCGTGGAGGATGTGCAGCCCGATCTCGCCTTCGCCAAGTTTGTTCAACTCTGTGACTATGGGTTCGAGCGATCCCTGTACATCCGCTTTGACAATGAGATTAAGTTCCTTCGCCTCACCTGCCTGAACGTTTGCGAACAAGTCTTCCAATGAGACTTTCTTGCGCGACTGCGCCTGTGTCTTGATCGCTTCCAGGCGTTCCTGCACGATGGCGCGCGCTTCCTTGTCTGTTTTCACAACCTGGAAAATATCTCCAGCGGAGGGAACATCACTAAGTCCCATGACAGCTACCGGCGTGGAAGGACCCGCTTTCTTGATCGGCTTGCCTTTGTAATCTGTGATCGCACGTAATTTTCCGTGGGCGATGCCTGCTACAACATTGTCGCCAGATTCGAGTGTACCGTTTTGAACGAGAAGGGTTGCCAGCACACCTTTGGATTTATCCAGTTCGGCTTCGATGACTGTGCCGATGACTTTTCCATTGGGGTTGGCTTTGATGTCGTTGCTGTCTGCTACCAGCAGAATGCCTTCGAGCAGGTCTTCAATGCCCTGGTTTTGTTTTGCAGAAACAGGGACAACCATGGTGTTGCCGCCCCAGTCGTCAGGGACGAGTTCCATTTCCGCAAGCTGTTGTTTTACGCGGTCTGGATTTGCGTTCGGTTTATCGATCTTGTTCAATGCAACCATGATCGGTACACGCGCGGCCTTTGCATGGGCAATCGCTTCTTTTGTTTGGGGCATCACGCCATCATCTGCTGCAACGACAAGCACAACAATATCTGCGCCTTGCGCGCCGCGTGCGCGCATCTGCGTGAATGCGGCATGGCCGGGAGTATCAAGGAAGGTGATCAGACGTCCCTTCTTCTCAACTTGATATGCGCCAATGTGCTGGGTAATGCCGCCCGCTTCGCCTGCTGCCACTTCCGTGGAACGGATCGCATCCAGCAGACTTGTCTTGCCGTGATCCACATGCCCAAGGATGGTTATGACGGGGGGGCGCGGCTTCAACTGCGAACTGTCCTCCCCGGCAATCATCTGCCGCCAGAGCGGAACTTCACCAGTTTCCTCTTTTGCGGCATCTTCCTCTGAGGCTTCAAGCACTGCCTCGAATCCGTACTCGCCAACCACAATCGCCGCTGTGTCAAAATCCACAGTCTGGTTAATGGTTGCCATTACACCATTGGTCATCAATTTTTTGATCAGGTCAATAGGGCTTTTTTCGATCTTTTGCGCCAGGTCGCGGATCACGATGCTGGCGGGTAGTTCAATCTTGTTACCGTTGCTGCTCATAGGCCACCTCCTTCTCGAATGATGGATTCAATCCTTCAAAATCCATATACTTCTGCGTTCCAACAAGGAGCCTGTCAGCGAGTGGCTAGTCGTTCACATGGCTGTTACTTGTTGGCCTCCACAGGGTCCACCTGATCCTGTGGCAATGTATTCATAAAATTTTCCAATTCACTGCGGTCTTCTGCAGTGAGCTCTGCTTTAAGTGCATGAGCTAAAGCACCCCTTAAACCGCGGAACCAGCACTCGCGGCGGTCATGTAGATATGCGCCCCTGCCAGCCAGTTTACCGGTCAGGTCCACGCGCACCCCTTCAGCAGTACGCACGATCCGCAGCATTTGCCTTTTGGGCAACACTTCACGGCATCCCACACAAGTGCGTTGGGGTACATGCTTTACACGTTGGACAGGTTTTTTCTTCACCTTCGATTCATCCCCCTCCTCCAAATGGAGGAGGGATTAAATTCCTACCAATCCTCGCCGCCGGCATCGTCGCCGCGTTTGTGTTTCTTGCGGCCAACCACCGTGCCGAGGTCTTCATCGAACTCAAGGGCAACACCCTTCTTTTTGACTTTCTTGCCCTTTTTCTTGTCGTCAGATTCATCTTCGACAGCCGGGGTCTGGAAGATTTCAGGCTTCATCTTGAACAGTTCATCGAGTGAGACGCCATCCTTGGCATTCTCATCTTCCTCTTCTTCGACGACTTTCTTCGCTTCTTTCTTGCCTTCGGCTGATTTCTTCGTGGCAGGCATTTCCTCGACTGCAACAGGTTCTGTCACAGCCGTCTCCGTAGCGGCGATGGGTTCTTCTTCAACCTTCACTGCTTCGGGTTCAGAAACAGGCTCAGGTTCAGGGAAGGACAAGACGCCCAGCGCTTCTTCAATGTTCTGCATAGCCTTGGAGCCAATGCCAGCCAATCCAAGCACCTTATTGGCATCCGTCTTCATTGCAAACATCAAGTCGCCGACATTTTCAAAGCCAGCTTCAACAAGGATATTGAAGATGTGTTCCTTAATGCCTGCCTGATCAAGAGGCATGCTGAAGGCAGCGGCGGGAATTTCCGCGCGTGCTGTGGATGTGCGTTCTTCCACTTCGCGGGCAGCCTCTTCCTTGATCTGAATCGTGCGGCGTTCCACGCGGTCTACAAATTGACCGAGAGCCGTATATTCTTCGGGAGTGATCGGGCGGTTTTCCGCCTTCTTCGCGAGGATTTCCTGGATCTGTGGAATTTGTTCCACGACCGCAGGCAGCATTTCCGCAAGGGATTTGTCGCCCTCTAACTTGTTGAGTGAGTCACCTGCTGCTTCGCTGAGAGATTTGATATCGATGCGCCAGCCGGTCAACTTAGCGGCAAGGCGGGCGTTCTGTCCATCTCGCCCGATGGCGAGGCTGAGTTGATCTTCGCCCACCACAACTGTGGCAGTCCGCGCGCCTTCATTGTCCACCAGATATACGCCGTTCACACGGGCCGGGCTGATGGCTTTGGAAATATAAACGATGGGGTCTTGATCCCATTGGATGATATCTATCTTTTCGTCGTGCAATTCCTTGACGATGGCTTGAATGCGAACACCCTTGATACCCACACAAGCGCCAACAGGGTCGATTCCTGGCTGCGTGGCAGAGACAGCCACTTTTGCGCGCGCGCCGGGCTCGCGCGAGATCGCGCGGATCTCCACGATGCCGTGATAAATTTCAGGGACTTCGTTCTCCAGCAAACGGCGAAGGAAGTTGCGATGGGCACGGGAAAGAACGATCTGCGGACCGCGTGTGCCATCCTTCACTTCCATGACCACCGCGCGGACGCGGTCATGCAATTTCAAACGTTCCCCGGGAATCTTTTGGTTGTTCGGCATTACGCCTTCGGCTTTCATATCCAAACCGATGGTGACACCTTGTGCATTGATCGCCTGTACCAAACCTGAAACGATCTCGCCAACCTGACGCTCGTAATATTGCATTTGATTGGAACGTTCCGCCTCACGGATGCGCTGTTGAATGACCTGACGTGCCGTCTGAGCCGCCACGCGACCAAAATCTGCGGGGGTCGATTCTATAACGAGCATGTCGCCGGGCTGCACTTCAGGGTTGACCTTGCGGGCCTCGTCCAAAAGCACTTCGGTGCGCGCGTCAATGACGCTGTCTTCCACCACTTCCTTCTCGGCATAGACAGTGACGAACCCGGTCTCTGGGTCCAATTTTGCTTCCACGTGCTGTGCTGTGGATGCGCCCACCGCGCGTCGATACGCGGATACCATCGCCGATTCGATTGCTGAAACGACAATATCCTTGGCTAATTGTTTTTCCTCAAGCACTTCATTGAAAGCTAATGCGAAATCGTTTTTTGGCATGCTACCTGCTCCATACTCCTATTTAACAAGCGAAGAAGTGGGGGCTACCCACTTCTCGGTGACTTCTCTATTGGGTTGTCCTTACGGCCGAAATTTTAGCATAGAGGCAGGGAAGGCGCAAGGTATAATCTCGGTCATGACTGAAAGAGATATG
>JACZJB010000227.1 GCA_014860805.1 Anaerolineales bacterium | reverse complement strand
ACCTTGTTCTTCGCTTTTTTCGCGTAGCCAATATAAGATTGCCTTATCGACGGGTTTTGTGCGGTTGTTTTCAATTTCCCCTGTGACGAGAATAATGCCTTTTCCTGGGAAGTTCAGGAGATCGTCAACGTTTTTTGCGATGACATGATGATCAGCAAGCGGGATCTGCCAAACTCCAAGGTGGGTGGTTGCTGTGACAATCACCGAAGATGCTGTGGGAATTTGGCGCGCAAGCTGAAACAAGGCTGTGGTTTTTCCGCCAGCCCCGACCAGGCTGATAATCTGGTTTGAGGCAGGCGCGGAATCGAGCCGAAGCGCATGAGCAAAATCCATTCTGCAATTGTACGTCATATTTGTAATGAAATTTATCTTTGGCTTTTGAGTAAAGAATCGTATAATCGAACCAATTATTTTCGCTGCTATTTTTCTCCCGTCTCGAATTTGGAAGGGTATGGCTCATGGAAAAACCTGTTGCTTTGATCGTTGAAGATGACCGTGATATTGTTGCGTTGTTCCGGCATGTATTGGATATTGCCGGCTATCATACTGAAATCGTTCTGAACGGTATCGAAGCCATGGAGCGTATCGAGAAATTACTTCCCAATATCGTTCTGTTGGATTTGCAATTGCCTGGAATGTCTGGAGTGGAGATTTTAAAGCGGATGCGCTCGCAGGAAAGCATGAGCCGAATTCCGGTGGTTGTGATCACAGCTTATGCGCCATACGCAGACAGCCTGCCCGTAGAACCCGACCTGCTTTTGTTGAAGCCGGTGGACATCAATCAATTGAGCAGCCTTGTGCAGCGTCTGCAAGCCACGCAGGGAGCCATGCGTGAGCCATCTCATGATGCTGTAACCGGGCTTTACACGTTTTCATTTTTTACTGTGCGGCTTGCATTCTCCCTCGAGCGTGTGAAGCAAACGGGGCTGCGCCGCTTTGGAGTTTTGTTCGCAGACGTGACTCATGCTGCGCAACTGAAAAAGCAGCTGAGCGACGAGGAATACAATAAGTTTTATCGCAAACTGGCGGATCAATTCAGGCTCACGCTTCGACCTACAGACACCATGGCCTGGTCCCCGACCGATGGAGTGTTTCTCACTCTGATAGAGGAAATCCCCAACCCCGAAGCCCCGCTCCGCATTGCAAGCCGCGTGCGCGATAGTATGAAGAAATTTGTTGAAGATAATGACCACGGACTTGGTCTGCGCACGAATTTGGGGGTTCTGCTTTGCGACGCCGAATATGAAGATATTCAGCAGATATTGAAAGATATTCAACATGCCCGCACATTGTTACAGGAAAGACAATATACCAGCCCCGCGATCTTTGACAGGGAAATGCTGGGCGGAAAATAAAGCGTTTTTGAAAGGAAAAGTAGGGACGTTCTGTATTTAAAACGTCCCTACTTTTGAAGCCATTATTGTCTCGTGAAATTCTTAAGACTGCTGGGTGGGTAAGTAAGAAACCCGCTAAATTTTTCATCCGATATTCTAAAAAGGAACTAAATTATGAAATACTTTATCACCGGCGCGACCGGCTTTATCGGCGGGCGGCTTGTTCGCCAACTCTGTGAAGCAGGACATGAAGTTATTGCAGTTGTGCGGAATCCCGACAAGGCGCAGGAACTTTCCCGGCTTGGCGTCACCCTTTATCAGGGCGATGTGACCGATAAAGAATCCATGCGAGGCCCGATGACTGGTGTCGATGGAGTGTTCCACGTGGCAGGCTGGTATAAAGTCGGCGTGCGGGATAAGAGTCAGGCATACTCCATCAATGTGGAGGGCACGCGCAATGTGCTTGAGTTAATGAAAGAACTTGGCATACCCAAAGGCGTGTACACCAGCACGTTGGCTGTCAACTCGGATACACATGGTGTGGAAGCGGATGAGAATTATCATTTCACCGGAAAACATATCAGTGTATATGACCAGACCAAAGCCGCCGCGCATACTATTGCCGTAAAAATGATGAAAGAAGGGTTGCCGCTTGTCATTGTACAGCCTGGTCTCGTTTATGGACCTGGTGATACAAGCAGCGTCCGTACCTCATTGATTCAATACCTTACAAAGAAACTGCCTGTCATGCCAAAACGGACCGCTTTTTCATGGGCGCATGTTGATGATATTGCTCATGCCCATTGGCTTGCAATGGAAAAAGGAAGGGTTGGCGAGAACTACAACATCTGCGGGCCGACACACACGTTCGTCGATGCACTTAAAGTGGCGCATGAGATCACGGGGATTCGGTTGCCAGTGGCGGTACCTGCGGGGTTGTTGCGTGTCATGTCTGCGGTGATGTATTTGCTTGATAACTTCGTCACTCTGCCGGAAAGTTATACCGGTGAGGGGTTGCGTGTTGCGGCTGGCGTTACTTATATTGGCACCAACAGCAAGTCAAAACGCGAGCTTGGTTATAACCCGCGTTCGTTGCGGGAAGGCTTCGCCGAGACCATTGGACATGAGATGGAACTTCTTGGGATGCAATTATGAAAGCGATCCCTTTTGGGAGTTTGTTTGGCTTGCGAATTAACGTGTTGCCTCTGGCGTTTGGTGGCACATTGATTTTATGGATCGGTTTCACACTTATTGCATTTCTTGGTTTTGGCATTTCATTTGGCGAATCTCTGATGATGGGATTCGTTGCGGCGCTTCTCCACTGGGCATTTGAATTGACCCACAGCCTTGGACATGCGCTTGCCGCGAGACAGACTGGTTATCCGATGGCGGGGATTACTTTTGGCACTTTGATGTTTTTTGCACTCACTCATTATCCAAAGGATGAACCCGTTTTGCCGCCAACTGTTCACATTCGCCGTGCGTTGGGCGGACCTATTATCAATGGCTTGCTGTCTGTTGTTTTTCTTCTGCTTCTTCCCTTTTGGGCGGGGAATTGGTTCTGGCTTGGCGCCTTCGCTTTGTTCGAAAATCTATTTGTTTACACCTTGCAGGTTTTTCTCCCGCTCGGGTTTAACGACGGCAGTACGATTCTAAGGAATTTACAGTTGAAATAATTTAAATATATACCCGATAGGTGTATAAAAAAATGGAGAGAGTTTGTCTCTGCGTTTTTTTATACTTGTATCGAATTGTTGATCTCATTCAGTTTTATCCAGACTGCTTCTAAAACTCCACCGCCGATTGCAAGTGCCTTGTCTGACACCAGCGTACACAACGTTGGGTCATTGCGTACATCTACATCGCCGATCTTCATGCCTTCGATAATTTCCACACGCGGATGAATGAGTCCACGCAGCGTACCGTCGAACGGACTGACGACCCTTGATTTATTCCCTGCAAAATTTTGGATTTCTGCGATCAACTGGCCTTCTTTGACGTGGTCGCCGATATTTGCGTGTGGAATTAACTGCCCGGAATCTGGAGCGCGCAATACCCGACGCGGATCTCCTTCTGGCTTGCCGCTGTCGGGTTGAGTCTCTCCACTCCACAGCACCCTTCCGAGGGTGTGGCTGCGGCGGGTTTCTATCACAGCGTGGCAGTTTTCTCCTGCGCGAAACCCAGGCCCCAGCCCGATGTGAAGCGGAATATCTGCCCCAAGTTGTTCGGGTTCTTTTTTCAATAGTCTTGCATCCACTAAAAACGTGGAACGCGGACTCGTCAGAAATTGATTGCGAAGAACGTTCGCGTTGGGGTCGATCAATACGGGGATTTCCCCCGCCTCCAACGTGACTTGAAACTGGTCGGCGGAAACGAGGCGCGCGGTTGCACCCTCCACCGTTTGTGTGCCTTCATAAACTGCTTCGGAAAAACTTACACTTCGGCGAACAGCCAGCGGTTTGCTGAGTTCGAGAACTGCAACTTGAAAGCCAACTCGGTGTAAACGAAGGATTGTGCCGCTTGCGAGGTCGCCGCCGCCGCGAATTAAGATAAGTGGGTTCATTTGATTTCCTGTCCGCTCATTGTAGCAGTTCTGCTTGTAAGGATCAGTACCGACTCGTAATTGTCACGAATTGGTCTGCGTCGGTTGTGTGCTGGCAAGTTCTTCCGGGGAGTTCTGGGCACGAACGACCTGTTCTTGCAGCATGTGACTGAATGAATATAACAGCACAAACACGAACAGGAAGAAGAATGTGTACAAGACGGTAAAGGCTGCGAGGCGCATGCT
>JACZJB010000226.1 GCA_014860805.1 Anaerolineales bacterium | reverse complement strand
TCATTATGCTTGTCTGCGATGCGATGACGGCGAGAAATTTATCTGTCTATGGGTATCCGCGCAAAACAACGCCCAATCTCGAAAAATTGACTGAAAAAGCTTTTGTCTATCACAACCATTTTTCCAGCGGAAATTTCACAGTTCCGTCGACTTCGTCACTATTGACGGGGTTAAGACCCTGGACCCATCGAGCCATCAGCCTGGCTGGAGTTGTAGGAAAAGAATTTATAGGGCATAACATTTTTCGGTTCTTAGGGAAAGAATATTTTAAACTGGCATTTTCCCAGAATTACTGGGTTGCCAATCTGCTTCATCAGTTTTCACCCGATATCAACTCTTTGCTCCCGTCAGCCCAATTTGGCTCTACCAATGGTGGAGCAATTTTTCAAAAATTCCAAAAGGACCCAATAATTGCCTTCCATGCGTTTGAGGAAATGTTCTATTATCGAAATTCGCTCTTGTTGAGCTTCCTCTTTGGTCTGTACTATAAGTTTAAAATCGATTCTATTTCTTCCGATAACTATCCTGCGGGATATCCAGTAGCCCAATTCTACGATAATGTGTTCACTATGAAAGACCTCTTTGACGGGATATCAAACAAGATACTTGAATTAGATGAGCGCGAGTCACCTTTTTTTTCCTATTTCCACATTTTTCCGCCGCACGATCCGTATCATCCACACAAAGACTTTGCTGGCATGTTCGATGATGATGGATATGAACCCGTTGCCAAACATGATCATGTGCTCTCCCCCAGCACCAATCAGCCAAGTCTTAATAGTGAACGCAGTCGATATGATTCTTTCATTGCAAATATTGATATGGAAATTGGCCGTTTGGTCACAACATTGAAAGAACAGGGTGTTCTGGATCATACATATTTTATAATTACTGCGGACCACGGTGAAATGTTCGAGCGCGGCACAGTGGGTCATACCACTCCGATGCTTTATGATCCCGTCATGAGGATTCCGCTTATGGTTTTTGTGCCAGGCAACGAACTCCGCAGGGATTTTTTTTCGCCTAGCAGTAACGTCGACCTTTTGCCAACAATTCTTAATTTGGCAGGAATAGAAATACCCGCTTCATGCGAAGGAAAAATGTTGCCAGGATTTGGCGGAGTCGAGGATAAAAGTCGCAGTATAATCGCCATGGAAGCCAAGGAAAGTTCTGCGTTCAAGCCTTTTACGAAAGCCACATATTCGATCATTAGGGGAAGTTACAAGTTGATCTACTATCATGGGTATGTGCATAAATATCAAGACCACTTTGAGTTTTATGATCTTTCAGAAGACCCTGAGGAGATGTTTGATAAATATTCAAAAGAGAAGTTCGCCCCCGCTATTTCTGAGATGAAAGCGGAATTATTTAATGCCATGGACAAGGCGAATAAAGAAATTAATTAAACTAATAATATATTTAGTGTGGATTTATCTTTAATAACAAGGAGTGATTTATGTCTAACTCAACCTATATTGACCTTAGCCACGTAGTCCATGATGGGATTATCACCCACAAAGGCTTGCCTGCACCCATCATCTGTGACTACCTCAGTCGAGAAGACTCGCGCCAGCGTTACTCGCCGGGTACAGAATTTCAAATTGGCAAGATCGAAATGGTGACGAATACCGGTACATACGTTGATTGTCCATTTCACAGGTATGAAGATGGCAAGGACCTTTCTGAAGTGGCTCTTGAAAGTTTTGTTGACATCGAAGGTGTTGTTATCCGTGCAGACTATCGCAACGGATTGGCTGTTACAGCTGAAGCGTTCAGGGATAGGGAACTTTCCGGGCGCGCCGTCCTGATTCATACAGGTTGGGATGAACATTGGGCGACCGATGCTTACCTTGAGGGCCATCCATTCCTTACAGAAGATGCGGCTGTCTATTTAAAACAATGCGGCGTCAGGCTTGTGGGGATCGACTCAATGAATATTGATGATACGCGTGGCAAAGCGAGACCAGTCCATTCAATACTACTTCGGGAAGAAATTCTGATAGCAGAACATTTGTGTAACCTAGCAAATGTTCCAAATGAGGGATTCACCTTTAGCGCCGTCCCTCCTAAATTTAAAGGCGTAGGGACGTTCCCCATCCGCGCCTTTGCACGATTAATTTAATCTCCCTGTAAGCAAAAAAATATATCCGATGCTATAGCATCGGATATATTTTTTTGCTTTTAGTATTCTATCGCCCGCTTCAGCGACTTGGCATTTTTAATCCATGCCTTCACCAAACTTAATGCAGGTAATTGCCTGACGATTCTTTTAGCCCCTTTTGCGTTTACTTTGGCAAGTGCTTCAAGCAGTGCTTCAGGCTTGCGGTTTGCCAGTTCAGGGACAGTGTCTACGCCAGCTGCCTCAAGCAGGTCAGAGTATTGTGATCCGATACCTTTCACGCGGAACAAGTCTGCGCGATTGACCCATTCGAGAATGGTCTTTGAGTTAAAACCAGTGGCTTTTGCAAGTTCCTGGCGTCCCTTTTTTGTGCCGCCTATTTTGAGCAATCCATTTGTTCCGCGCACTCCTGCTTTTTGCAATTTTGCGGCGTAAGCAGCCCCGATCCCCTCAATGTCAGATAATGTAGCCATGGTATGTTCTCCTTTATGTAAAGTATAGCACTTACATTCGCAGAATTGTATAATTTATCATTATTTCTTAATGGTATAAATACTATTGGTTGATAAAGTAAATGAGTATAAAAAACTGCGGTTTTGCACTTTGGTATACTTTTCTTGAGAATGTACAGGAAATGAATTATGTTTCAAGAAAAATTTCTTTTGTACTAACAGCTGTTGGGAAAGGCAAAACTATTATTTCGCCTCACTTTTGAACCATGCCATACTATTCTCAATACTTCCCTTATACCGTGTTACCTGTTGTATTAGCAGGGCTATATTTTCTGTTTGAAAAATACCTTGTGAAATCATGGATGCGTTGGGCATGGTGGATTGTCTGTGTCCTGATCCTTTTCGTTGTAGGGTGGTATGCGGCTCAAAACCCATCTTGGTATGATTTTTTTAAGGGCTATTATCATAGCGGAAGGAAGATCATAAATAAGCCTGAACTTCTTTATGATGAAACTTGCTATGGTTATGTAAACTTCCCATTGCTGGCATATCTTTTTGTGCCATTAAGCAGGCTGCCAAAGGAACTGGCAGGGGGATTGTTTTTCCTGATTGGATATATTTCGATCCTTCCTCTATCATATTGGTTGGTTAAGTTTTCTAACTTGAAAGAATGGGCGCGCTGGATAATTCTTGTTTTTTTGGCGGTTAGTGGCCCGCTTGATTATAGTATTTGGCTGGGAAACACCACACATTTGATTATGTTGGTTCTTCTCATATCGCTTTGGTTATTTAAGCAGAACCGTCATTGGCTTGCCGGTGTTCTATTGGGAGGAATAGGATTAATAAAAATCCCGCTAATTTTGCCCGCAGGGTATTTCTTTATTCGAAAGCAATGGCGCTTGGTAGGTGGAGGGATTTTAATTGTTGCCGTTGTGTTGGGGTTATCCCTTTTGTTGGTTCCTTTCTCCTTGAACAGTACATGGTTGAACAGGTGTATTCTGTCATCTGCGGGGAACCCTGTGGCAGCATATAATAATCAGTCGGTTGTCGGTTTTTTGGCGCGTGAATTTATGCCCGGAAATACAGGTTGGGACCCCTTGCCGCCTACAGTGGAATATAAGCGGGCTTCTAGCATCGCCATGCTTTTGTTGTATACACCGGTTTTAGCGATGCTATTCCTTGGCCGAAAAACATCGCGGTCCTCAAACATGCTCCTTCTTGAATTTTTTATTGTTCTTGTTTGTTCCTTGTTGACCAGTCCTATTTCATGGACTCATTATTTTATGCTTTTATTGATTCCGGCAGCGTTTTATGCAGCTGATAAGGGTTTAAGGTCAAATCAAATTTGGATGAATATATTGTGTGGAGTTAGCTTGGTGTTTATTTCAATTCCTGTAAAATTAACGCTCGCTTTATTTCAACAAACTGGCTTGAGATTATTCCTCTCGCCGCAATTTATTGGTGGCCTTTTGTTTTACTTGTTCCTTTTTTTTATTTGGATTAATGCCTTTCATATATCCCGTCAAAAAGTGCTAAAGCAATGAAAAAAATTATCGCATTACTTCTGTCGATATCCTTTTCTGTAATTCTTGCATTTGGATTTAATTTACTTTTTCTTGACTTGCTTGAGCGTTCTTTGGTCGATCAGTTGCTTTTAATGTTCTTGTCATCCGCTTCGCTGACGTACATATTTTTTTCGATTTCAAAGGAGGGATTGCTGTTCACTGAAAAAGATAAAAGCGCATTTTCCCATATTGGATTCTCGTTTCGTGAATATGCGCCTGGAATATTGCTTGCCTTGGCGTTCTTTCTTGTTTATCTGTATTTTGGATTACAGCTCAATCGCCTAAGCGCCGCCCAGGTGGATAATCTGTTTGATGCGGATGTCAGTTCGTGGATGCGGCGTATCTCCGGGCCGGGGGAAAAGGATTTTGTCATGCGCGGTCCGCACCCCTTTGCGTATTTTGTCTTTCGCCCGTTCGGCTGGCTTCTCAATTTGTTCACGAAAGATCCTGCGTTATCCGCGATCTTGTTGAATACATTTACTGGCGGAACGTGTGTTTTTCTTGCATGGTTGTTCATTAAACGTCATTTTCAAAATAACATATATGCGTTACTGATTGCATCTGTCTTGGGGTTGAGCACTTCTCACTTCTTCTTCGGTTCGGTGGTCGAGACATATATCTTCTCTGCCTTGGCGCTTATTTTATTTTTCCTCCTCTTGGAAGCCGACCGGCAGTCTATATTTCCTTTGGTTTTTGCAGGCGTATTAACCTTTGGTATTACCATTACAAATTTTGTTCAAGCGGTTATTGTGTTTATTGTGAATCATCCGCGTTGGAAGGAAATATTCCGTTTTTTGGCGTGGACAATTTCATTATCTATCATTCTTAGTGTTCTTCATGCCGCAGTATATCCATCCAGTAAGTTGTTTTTCCTTTTGACCAGCACAAAAGTTGAGAGAAAATTTTTCAATATACTGCTCAAAATGCCGGCCTGGAAAGCAGTTGGACGAATCATTTTTCTTGTGCGGACGGTTTTTCTTTACACAATGGTCGCTCCGGATGTATATATCCTTCGGGAAGAGGTCGGCAGTTCTATACCGGAATTCAGGTTTTTCAAAATTGTACCTGGCACATTTTCTTACAGCGGCTATGATGGTGTGGGAACAGTTCTTGTATTGATATGGGGCATTATGCTGATGGTGGCAGGTTTGATGTTTTTGCGGAGTTTGATTCGCACTCGTAAAGGTGGGATGATGCTTGCGTTTGTGCTTTGCCTGCTATTCAACTTTATCCTTCACGCCAATTATGGTCAGGAATTATTCCTTTATTCGCCCGATTGGGCTTATGCATTGACATTTTTTGTGGCATTTGGGCTTGCTTCATTTCGTGAAAATCGTTATTTCCAAATTGGAATGTTCATATTCCTGCTGCTTTTGGCTTATAACCAATGGCATTTTATGAACGTCATCATCAACGAACTTTTGCCGTATATGTGAATGGAAGAGAATTAACTTTAACGAACGTCGATCTTTGTTCTGTTGTTTGCCTTGAAGTGAGCAAGTTTTGTCCATACTTGCTGGGCAGATACCACCCTTTAGTACTAATTTTCTCAAGAATCGCAACATATGGTTTAGCTTATAGTTAAGCATAGTGGAACCCGTGAGGATTCCGATGGATTATCAGCATTGCCCAACGCCGATGGGATTTGATATCCATTACGAAAAAGGAGGAACTCATGAAACGCATTGCTCTGCTTACAGGGCTAATATCCATTATCTTAATGGCGTGTAGCCGTTCTACGCCCGCAGTTTTGCCAACTATCCCCATTTCAACTTCAACAAATATTCCTGTCATTCCCAGCATCACCCCCACCCCAACACCCATACGGGTGAAATTGACAGTGATCAATGAATTGGTGAATTGTCGAAATGGCCCGGGGACGGTATATCAACTTGTCAATGAATTTTCCCAGGGACAAATACTTACAGCCGTTGGGCGCAACGAAGCATTTACCTGGTGGTATGTTCAGGATCCCGGCAAGCCTGGCGGCTTCTGCTGGATTTCAGCAGACGTCACTCAGCCGCAGTCGCCAACCAGCGAACTGCAAGTTGCGCAGCCTCCATTTGTCAACATTACCAAAGTTGACCTGCGCGTCGAACCAAACCGCATTGTTGTTGGCTGTGGACAATTCCCACAAACTGTTTTCTTTGAAGCGAAAATTACCGCTGATGGACCAACCTTGTTGAAATGGCGCTGGGAAGTTAGCACCGGCGTATCATCGAATGAAGGAGCAATGGTTTATGAAGAGGCAGGCACACAAATCATCAACGAGTATTACCAAATTAACGCCCCCGGTGATTACTGGGTAAAACTCGTGATCCTTGCTCCAAGCGAACAAGTTAACCAGGTGACCTTTCCCGTCACTTGCACCCCTTAAAAATTAATCAACCGCCTCGTTCTTCGGGACGGTTGATTAAGCAAATGAAATTTTATCTACAGCTCGACGAAATTCAAAAAACATAAGGCTGCGGTAAAACTAGTGGGCCCGGCAGGATTCGAACCTGCGACCAAGCGATTATGAGTCGCCTGCGCTAACCGCTGCGCCACGGGCCCTAAAACGATTAGCGATTAGCAGGTAGCGTTACTACAAAATTTGCAAAACGCTAATCGCTAACCGCTAAACAGAGCGGGAGATGGGATTCGAACCCACGAATATCAGCTTGGAAGGCTGATGCCTTACCACTTGGCGACTCCCGCGAGAACCCGATTTTACTGTGATGCCCCAAGTCAGTCAAGCACCTTGACCGCCCCCCTACATTACAGTAAAATACCACCCGCACAAAAAACGCTTCCGTAGCTCAGTGGATTAGAGCGCTTGCTTGCGGAGCAATAGGTCGCAGGTTCGAATCCTGCCGGGAGCACCATAACAAAAGAAGCGGAAATCTCCGCTTCTTTTGTTTATAATGGATGACTATGACAAAGAAAAAACCTCATATCCTGCTGACAAACGACGATGGCATCCGTTCCCCGGGTCTATGGGCGGCCGCAAGTGAATTATCCAAAATCGGGTATGTCACCGTGGCGGCGCCGCGTGAACAATCCACTGGCATGGGTCGCAGTTTGCCCAGCACGTCAGATGGGATCATAAAAAAGGTGCAGGTGCAGGTCAACGGTCAGGAATGGAGCGTATATGCTGTTGGCGGCTCCCCGGCCCAGGCTGTCTTGCATGGTCTTTTGGAGATCGTTCCGCACAAGCCGGATCTTGTCGTTTCAGGAATCAATTATGGCGAAAATGTCGGTCTGGGCATCACGATTTCTGGAACGGTTGGGGCGGCCATGGAAGCGGCTTCTCTGGGCTTCCCTTCCATGGCTGTCTCGCTTCAGACGGAGACACATTTTCACCTGAGTCATTCGGAGGAGATCGACTTTAAAGCAGCGGGTTATTTCACCCGTTATTTTGCAAAACTGCTTTTGGAAAAAAAACTTTCCACCGGTGTGGATTTGATCAAAGTGGAAGTACCGGCTCATGCCACGCCTGAAACGGAGTGGCAAATGGCGAGGCTTTCACGCCACCGATACTATGAGCCCATCCCTGTTGAAAGAGAATCGTGGGATTTACCCGGCTCGATCTCATATCGTCACGATAGCACGATTGACCATGAACCCGAAGGCACGGATGTATATGTCCTGCGAAAGAAATGCATGGTGGCAGTCACGCCCATCAATCTGGATATGACTGCACGGGTTGACCTGAACGATTTGGAGAACTACTTTCGAGCATAAAAATACGGTCACTTATCGAAGTGACCGTATTTTGTTCATGCGCGGATCATCGTCAAGAGCATTTTGAATTTTTGAACAGCTTTCAATGCATGCGGTTCGTTGGCAGGCATGATGATCGCATCCCCCGCTTTTAGCTGAAACGGCTTGCCGGAAATCGTCACTTCCGCTTCGCCTTCGAGGATATTAACCAGCGCATCGAAAGGTGCGGTGTGCTCGCTTAATCCCTGATTTGTGTCAAAGGCAAAAAGGGTGACGTTACCTCCATCCGATTTGGTGATTTGGCGGCTGACCACGGAGCCTTCCTGATAGGCGGCCATTTCGCTGAGTTTTAAAATCTGTGAATGTGGTGCAGTTGACATACGTCCTCCAATTTAGCTTTGGTTTTCTTCCGGTGGTTTGATGGAACGAAATTCCCTGTACAACAAAAGATCATAAACAATCTTAAGCCCGCCGGCAAGGAAAAAAGGCGCGCTGAATAATATGGGAACACTGAAAAAGATGCCCGTCAGTGAGGGAGAAATGGCGGCACCGACGGAACGCGCAATAGCTGTTACTCCGGCAGCGGCGGACCGTTCGTCTGGCGCCACAACAGCCATCGTGTAGGATTGACGCGTTGGTACATCCATTTGTGAGATGCTGAAGCGCAGGAGCAGAATCCCGATGGCGAGAGGCAGGGACGGCATCAGCGGCACGAGCATCAACAGAATGTTGGATGGAATGTGTGTGAAGACCATCGTGTTGATGAGGCCGATCTTTTCCGCGATTTTCACTGCCAATAATGCTGAAATCCCGGCGAGGACGTTGGCAAAGAAGAAAATGCTGCCAAGTACTCCAGAGTCGACCCCAAATTTTATATGAAACCAATACGCGATCATACTTTGTACGATGAGGCCGCCGGCAAAGGCGTCCAGCGCGAACAACATACTGAGTTTGATGACCACTTTTTGTGATTTGTGCAAACCAAACAATCTTTTGACGTTGACTTCGGCGGCTGTTTTTGTAACTTCAATGGCTGGAGATACGGATAGAAAAAGAATTGTCAGGAAGAAGCCGCCAAGGGCATATCCCATCAAAATGAAGCGATAAGCTTCCAGCGCGGAGGAGCCGTTGAATTGGAAGATTTGCGCCAGCCAGCCGCCGGCAAGCGCGCCGGTCGCCGTGGAGAATGAACCGACGAGGTTGTACCACGCGAAGATTTTCGTGCGTGACTCGTTTGACACAAGCTGCGAAAGTCCCGCCTGTTCCACGGAAAGGAAGGGTCCGATCTCGTTGCCGCTTGGGCTGATGACTCCGATAATGGCGGCGGCCATCAGGATGACGATGTTGTTTGTCAGGATGAAAATTATCCCTGCGCCCAGCATCAGCAATGCACCGATCAGCAGGGTGCGCTTGCGGCCGAACCCATCTGCATGGGTGGTGAGCCAGAGCGAAATGCCCGCATCGCCTGCAAGCGTAAAGGTGAACAGCAAGCCGATCTGTTTTTCGGTGAGGCCTGTTTCAGCCAGGTAGAGCACAAGGACAACAGAGAGAAACCCGTAACAAAACAGGCGGATGATGCGGGTTGCAAAAAGCAGGGTGATATCTTTGCGATGAGACATTTTTCTCCTAAATGATTTCCTTCAAAATTGCCAGTGTTTCCGCTTTGCCCCCATATCCGTTTTCACCGCCCGGTCCCACGCAGGATGGACAGCCGTCTTCGCATTCGCACTGACTTACCAGCTCAAATGCGCGTTGAATTAACTCATCATGAATTTCAAATAACTTTTGGCTGAAACCAATCCCCGCAGGCACAAGATCATACAGAACGACGGATGGCAAACCTTCCACTGCCGACCATGCAGGTTCGGAAAAGACTCCGAGATCGCGGGGATCGCACATCAAAAACAATGGCGCAAGGTTGCCAAGCACAAATCCAAGTCCACCCAGCCCGCTGCGGATGCGGACATTCTGTTCCACTTTGTGATGACAGCTGCTGCAAAGCGTGGTGAGATTTTCCAAACGATTCGCCTGTTCACGGTTAATGACTCCATTTTGGATGAAGGCGCGGAAGGGAATCTTGTGATGCACATCATGTTCGCGCGTGGATTCGACCGCGCCGCATACCTGACATTTGAACTGGTCCCGTTTTCTGACAGCGAGTCGAATCTTTTGCCAGCCGGGGCCGTAGTCATTTGGGTCGTTGGTCCAAATGCCAGCATCGCGCAGATGTGCGAGAGTCTCTTCGGAAAGAGTGAGCCAGTAGCCGGTCGTCTGCAATTCGGAAGGAGGCAGGTCCAGCGGTTCCTGTCCCAGGGTCTCGTACGTGAACCAGCGGATCTTGCGGAAACCCGCCACCTGTGTGATGACCTGGATTTCGCCGTAACTTTTTTCACAGCCTTGCGCCGCGGAATTTTCATTGACGGATAGAACCTGGATTTCAGAACGACGCTGTGCTTCGGTGTAGTAATCCAAACCGACGGGCACAAGCTGGGCAACATGATTTTCGAGATTGAGTTCCTGCACAAAATATTGCTGCGCCTCGTGCATGTAAATTGCGCCCGGGTGGATCATCCACATGGCAGACTCGCCATCCACAGTGCCGATGGTAATCGGGCGGCCATCTTCCGCCGCGGCTTGCAGCACAAAACTTTGAGGCGAAGCGGAACGCAGTGAAATATTCGCGGCAGGATAAGCGTCTTTCATCCAATAATATTTTTCATTGGAAAAATGCGATTCCTGATTGGCAACGAGGAACTCAAGATATTCATCAAGCAGCTCGTCGGAGATGCTGCCAAAGCCTTCGCCTTTTTGAAATGGCAATTCAAACAGGGCGCAGCGCAAATGTTCAAGAAGGATCAAAAGATGATTCGGATTCACCAATGCCATCTCTGGCGAACTGCCGAAGAAATATTCAGGGTGATGCGCGAGGAACTGGTCGAGCGGATTGGGCGACGCGACCAGCAAAGACAGCGCTGGAGCATCGCCGCGTCCCGCCCGCCCTGACTGCTGTCTCGCGCTTGCGATGGTGCCTGGATACCCGACGAGGATCGCCGCGCCAAGCCCGCCAATGTCAATTCCCAGTTCAAGTGCATTCGTGGCGACTACGGTTTTGACGGAGCCATCGCGCAAACCTTGTTCTATTTCGCGGCGTTGTGCGGGGAGATAGCCGGAGCGATAACCGCGAATTTGATTTGCGATCTGCGATTTACGATTTACGATTGGAGAATCGGGATGATGTCCTTGAAGATAGGTGAGGATAATTTCCACACTTCGTCTTGTCCTTGCAAACACCACGGATTGAATATCCCGCGCAAGCAGGTGATTTGCAAGACGCACACTTTCCAATAAGGCGCTTTTTCGCAAACCAAGCGCCGCGTCTGTGACGGGCGGGTTGTAGATGATGAAATGCCGTTCGCCGCGTGAAGAGCCGTCATTGTCAATAAGCGCAACTTCTTCTTCGATCAATTTTTCAGCAAGTTCTTTGGGATTGCCGATGGTCGCAGAGGCCAGAATGAATTGCGGCTTTGCACCGTAGAAACTTGCCACGCGTTTAAGTCTGCGCAGGACATTGGCAACATGCGACCCGAAAACTCCGCGATAGGTATGCGCCTCGTCAATGACGATGAATTTTAGATTGGAGAAGAAATCGCTCCAATTGGCGTGGTGCGGAAGAATACCCGTGTGGAGCATGTCAGGGTTGGACAAAACGATACGGGCATTTTTGCGAATGGAGGGACGATTGGATTGGGGAGTGTCGCCATCGTAAATGGCAGGTGCCAGATGCCACGTTTCAAGTTTCAGATTTGCAAGTGTGGATAACTGATCTTGTGCGAGAGCTTTTGTGGGAAACAAATACAATGCGCGCGCTTCAGGGTTGTGCAGCATTGTCGAAAGTACGGGCAGGTTGTACGAAAGAGTCTTTCCGCTGGCGGTGCCTGTGGCAAGAATGATATTTTTACCAGCTCGGGTTTGATTCCATGCCGAGAACTGATGGGAATACAGCGAATGGATGTTGCGGGTGGATAATGTCTCTCGAAGCGTATCAGGCAGATCGGTCGGAAAGGGATGCGTCTGTGCGGCGCGCGCGGGAGTTGTCCGCCAGGCAAAAAAGTTCGGCGCGGTGTCGGGGTCCTGTTTCCAAAAATCAAATAAAGCGGAAAGGCTGTTCAAAGTTTATTTACACCGCTTGCACTGATGGTTCTTCGCCGCCCGTGTGCAGGGAGCGGAACGCCCATGCACCGACCCCAAACGGGACCCAAAATGTGATTGTGCGATAGATCAATGTGATGAGAACAGCCTGACTCCAGTTTACGTTCAGCGAAGCCAGCGCAATCGGCATGAGACCTTCCACGACACCGATGCCCGAAGGCGTAGGTGAAACGATCAGGAAAAGATAGGCGAGGGAAAACCCTGCGATGATGGTGCCTGCCGAAAATGAGACTTCAAAAGATAAAAATGCGCAGATCAAAATCAGCATCAACAAGCCTTTGTTAAAAATCCCCCATAGAATAGGCCTGATCAAACTTGTCGGCTTTTCTGTCAACCCTGCAAAGCCTTCTGAAATTTCGTGCGCATACGATCTTGCGCGAACCTCGCTCAGGTATTCGTTCTTGCGAAAGAATTTCACCAGGCGGTTGATCATCCGCGCCATGCTTGCGAGCACACTGCCGAGCTTTTCCTCTGAGCGATAACCGAGGTAAAGAACAAAAGCATAGGTGATTGCAATGCAAAGCAGAAAAAACGAAGCGGAAATTTCGCCGGCGTTCAGGTCGTTGCGGCGGACGAGCACGATCAGTCCCAATGCAAGGATGACTAAAAATGCGGCTTGATCAAGCAGGAGGAACAAGGCTGCGGCAACAGTAACTTTGCCTGCGGGATGTCCACGCCTGCGCGCTTCTGACGCGAAGAGCGCGACTCCTCCCACGCCCGCAGTAGGCGCCACTACATTGACAAAGTTCGCAGCTGTGGCAATGCGGCTCAAGGTTAATATCCCCTCATGCACTCCCAGCAAATGAAAAATGGACTGGTACATGCGCCCTGTGGTGATGAACCAGACCAATTGAATGAAAATGGCAAGGATGAAGAATCCCAAATGTGCTTTCCTCAGGGTCAGCATGATCGTTTCGAGTTCGCTGAAACTGATTGCAATAACAGCTATGCCAAGGAATAAAATAATAATGGGAGCAAGTTTTTTCATCACATGGATTATACATAAAAAAAGAGCAGGCTTATGCCTGCTCTTTTTACTTTTTGTTGTTTAATCCCTGCGCCTGCCGCCGCCAACAAGAGTGACGTAGTACAGCAGTTGCAGGATGGCGGTGATGAGACCGGCTACGTAGGTCAATGCGGCGGCGTTGAGAACATTGTTGACACCGCGCATCTCTTCGTCAGTTTGGATGATGCCGGTTTCGGCAAGCAGTTGTTTCGCGCGGGAGGAGGCGTTAAATTCCACGGGCAGGGTTGCAAGTGCGAATACTGCGCCGCCGGCAAAGACCATCACTCCGAGCCAGGCGAGTTCTGTAAAACGCAGGAACAAGCCGATCATGATCAGGAACCAGCCAAGGTTTGAGCCGATATTGACGATGGGCACAAGCGCCGAGCGGAATTTGAGCGGGAAGTATTCCTCCGCATCCTGCATGGCGTGGCCGAGTTCGTGCGCGGCAATGGCAAGCGAGGCAACCGATGTGCTGTTGGCGACTCCGTTTGAAAGAAAGAGGGTCTTGTTGCGCGGATCGTAATGGTCGGTCATTTCGCCTGCGACGCCCTGAATCTGTACGGCGTACAAGCCGCCTCTGGAGATTAATTTCTGGGTGGCTTGTACGCCGGTCAGGCGGCTTTGAGCAGGGACTTTGCTCCATTTGTTATAGGCGGCCTTGACATACCATGACGTGATCGCCATAAGTATGAAGGCTGGGATCATGTATATCAAATAGGTCGGGCTGAATAGAAACATGTTTCTCCTTGTTAGTTTCCGATCATTTCCATCAAAACTTCCACGGCTTTATCAAGCTGCGGATCAAGTCCGGCGGTTCGATCTTCATCGGTGATTTCCACGGGATAATCAGGGGTCAATCCTATCTTGTGGATGGTGTTTTCGTTCGGGGTAAGCCATTTGGCGATGGTAATGCGGACTGCGCCATTATCGTTGGAGAGCGGAATCCAGTTTTGTACGGAACCTTTTCCGTAGGAAACTGTGCCGACCAGTTTGGCGCGGCCAAGGTCTTGCAAGGCGCCGGCAACAATTTCAGAAGCGGAAGCCGAACCTTCATTGATGAGCACTATCATCGGAATATTAACATCGGTGGCGAGTCCGCCGGGCATTACATCATATGTGGTGCGGGTACCGTCGCCGTATTCTTCATAAAGGACAACGCCTTCTCCAACGAATTGCGAGGTGACTTCCACAGAAGTGGATAAGAATCCGCCGCCATTGTTTCGCAGGTCTAGAATAATTCCGCTCGGGTTTTGTGCCATCAAATCCTTGAGGGCGGCAAGAAGTTCAGGCGTGGTGTTGCTGCCAAAAGTGGTCACCTGTACATAGGCAATATTATTTTCGAGCATTTTTCCGCTGGCAGATGCAATGGTGATCTTTTGACGGACGATATCGAGTTCGATCAAATCCGCTTCGCCTTTGCGCAAGATCGAAAGATGGACGGTTGTTCCGGCTGGGCCAAGTACTTTCAAACGGGCTGCTTCCGCCGTGGAATCGGTCATGTCTTCACCGTCAATTTCAATGATCTGATCGCCGGGCTTCAGTCCCGCGCTTTCGGCAGGGGAGCCGGGAATCGGGCTGATAATTGTGAGATAGGGAGTGGTGGTGTCTACATAGGCGCCGATGCCTTCATAGGAACCATCGAGGCTTGCATTTGCATCGGCATAATCCTGCGGGTCCATATAGGATGAATGCTGGTCGCCGAGCGCCTGCATCATGCCGCTGATGGCGCCGCGCATAAGCGCGACATCATCCACAGGCTGGTCTACATAATTTTCGTGGACGAGATTCCATGCCTCCCAAAACGGGGCAAAGAGAGTCTTCATGTCTTCCGGCGTGGCAGACTGCTGGTCCGGGGAGGTAGTCGGCGGCGCCGAGACAGCAGGTTCCTGCAAGCCGGGGATCCCTGCAAACGGTACAAGATGACCTGTCACAAAGCCGCCTGCGAAAGAGCCAAGCGCGACTACGATCACAACCAGGACGACCAGGATAGTTTTTAAGGTTTTATTCACAAGAGCCTCCAATTTGGCTAAATTACTCTGAAAGATACCATTCAGGGATTAATGTTTGCTGAATTCTTTATACGATTTTCGTAAGAGGAGAAGTACGTTCAATTATTCAGAATCCCCTGTTCGGTCTTTCTTACTTTTCTCCAGCTCCTGTATCCGCTGGCGCAATTCTTCCATGGACTCATCTTTCTTTTTAGGAGAAGTGTTCAAAGAACGGCTTAATGTCTCCAGAAAACCTTTTTGATCGGAGCGTGCCGCACCCCGCGCGACGGCGTACATAATGAAATTTGAACCAAGCACAAGCAGGATGAAAAGCAAAGCGCCGATTAATACTTTATTTTCTTCCATGGATTATTTATTCTCCAAAATATCCGCCAGATGATTCCAGTCCGTCAGGTGAGCGTCTGCGGCGCCGTCATCAAAGGAACTGTGGGCCAAAATGCTGAACCAGCCTGCCTCACGCGCGGCGCGCGTAGTGCGGTGGATATCGTCTATCATCACGCATTTTGACGGGTCGGTTTCCCCTGCAACGTTCATCGCGATCTGGAATGACTCGGGCATGGGTTTGCAATATGGCGCTACAGTATTTACATCCACAATTGCTTCAAAGAGGTCGGCGAGTTCCAGGGCGGTCAACACTCTTTTCGCGTGGGCGCTGTCTGCATTTGTAAAGATCAGCTTGCGGGTTGGCAGCGAGGCGATGACCGAGCGCAGAGTCGGGTTGGGAGTCAGGTATTCCTTCAACGGCAGGTCATGCACGTAGGCGAGGAAATCATCTGTATCCACATTATGGTTCGCTTGCAGGCCGCGCATGGTTGTGCCGTATTGCAAAAAATATTTTTCGCGCAAGGTCCCGATCTGATCTTCCGGAATATGCATACGTTCGCGCATGTATTCATTCATGCGCCCCTTGATGGCTTTCCATAAACCGGTTGAGGGTGGGTATAAGGTGTCGTCGAGGTCGAAGAAGATGGTGGTAAATTTCATCAGGTGATTATATATTACTGCCTGCAAATTGAACAATTTGTGAGCGTCGTGGGTATAATCGCGCCATGCCTATTCGATTGCTTTCCTCCGAAGTCTCATCTCAAATTGCCGCCGGTGAAGTAGTGGAACGTCCGGCTTCAGTTGTGAAAGAGTTGACCGAAAATTCACTGGATGCAGGCGCAAAAAATATTTCCATCGCCATTGAAGATGCGGGGCGGACATTGATCGAAGTGGCGGATGATGGACATGGCATTCCCGCGGCTGAATTGGAATTGGCGGCCTCGCGTCATGCAACCTCGAAGTTGATTCAGTCCGAAGACCTTTTTCACATCCAAACATTGGGCTTCCGAGGCGAAGCATTGGCTTCGATCGGTTCCGTCTCTCACATGACCATCACTTCGCGGGTGGAGTCGGCGAAGGAAGGCGCGCGCCTGAAGGTGGATGGCGGCGTTTCAGGCAGGGTGGAAAAAGTTGGCGCGCCCGTGGGAACTGTGCTGCGTGTGGAAAATCTTTTTTATAACGTGCCTGCCCGTTTAAAGTTCTTGAAAAGCGATGTGACCGAACGCCGCGCCATTGACTCATTGGTCACGCGCTATGCGCTGGCCTATCCAAATGTCCGTTTCAAAGTAACCGATGGAAAACAATCTACGTTGCAAACTGCTGGCGACGGCGATAGACGCGCGATTCTTGCAGCTTTGTATGGCGTGGATGTTGCCAAGCAAATGCTCGAAGTCATGGCTTCGGAAGACGGTTTTTCATTATCTGGTTTTATCAGCCCCACTTCATTGACACGCTCCAATCGAAAAGAGATCACCTTCTTTGTAAACGGCCGCTGGGTTCAGGAATTCTCCCTGACCGCGGCTTTGCTGCAGGCGTATCACACCCTGTTGATGGTGGGGCGTTATCCGCTGACCGCTTTGTTTCTGGACATCGCGCCCGAAGATGTGGATGTGAATGTACATCCCACCAAGGCGGAAGTCCGTTTTAGGAACCAGGATAAGGTTTTTAGTTTTGTGCAGCGTTCGGCGCGTAAAGCCTTGCTGGCGTACACACCTGTCCCGTCTGTTTCACCGCAGTTGTGGGGATCACGCCCTGCGCCTTCGGAGCCGCGAGAGGTTGGGATCGACTGGAGCATTGCGCATGATGAGTCTGTGGCGGTGGAAACACAGGCTGCGGATGAAAGCATTTCACCGTCAACGGCCAATGGTCAACGGTCTTTTTCCACAGGAGTTCCTCTCCTTCGTCTCATCGGACAGATCGGTTCAACATATCTCGTTGCCGAAGGTCCGGATGGATTATATTTGATCGATCAACATGCCGCGCATGAAAGAGTGCTGTTCGAGAAATTGATGGCACAGCATGATACAAAAAATATTCCATCACAGGCGCTGCTTTCACCAGAGGTTGTCACCCTGCCGCCGCAATCTGCGAAGACGCTTAATCAGCAGCTGCCTTTCTTGAATCATTTTGGTTTTGAAGTGGAAGAATTTGGCACGAATACATTTCAAGTCCGCGCCATGCCAACGTTGTTTTCCGGCGGCGACCCCGCTTCCGCGCTTAGGGCTTTGGTGGAGGATTTTGAAGAGGACGAGAGTCCGCTTCAGGCGGAGGTGGAGGCGAAGCTTGCGGCGCGCGTCTGCAAACGGCTCGCTGTCAAAGGCGGGCAGACTCTTACTGTCGATGAACAGCGCAGTCTCCTGAACGATCTCGAAGCGTGCCAATCTCCGCGCACCTGTCCGCATGGCAGACCGACGATGATCCATTTGTCCGTCGATTCGCTCGAACGTCAGTTTGGCAGAAAAGGCGCGCGGTAATTCGGGTTGCTAATTTTGTAAGGTCGGTAAAAAAATAAAGCGAATACGCTAAAATTGCATCATGATAAAGTTGGCGGAAATCATTACAACACAAGATGTGGAAACCATCTTCGATACCATCCATGCCATGGTGGCGCTTGTAGAAAGCGACGGCAGGCTGGTTTCGTGGAATTCCGCTTTTGAATCCTGTAAAAAAACAATCCCTTCTGCTGTTAACTTGAACGAGTTATTTTCCCCGAACGATAAAAGCCTTTTACACGGGAAATTATCCAACGGATTACTGAATCATTGGGCGGTGGAATTTCCACTGAACGGCGCGGGACCTTCCAAATACTGTGATTGCATTTTTATCCCAATCGACGATGAACGCGTGTTGTTCATTGCCGAACGCATGGAATCGGATATTGCCTTACAGGAAATGATCGAACGCTTGAACCGGCGGGTGAAGCTGTTCCAGATCGAAAGCGAGTTCAGCAAGAAGATCGCCCGTAATAAACAGATCGAAATGGATGCAGTCATGGTGCAGGCAAGTGAAGTTGCTCATGTTGACCCGTTGACGTTCCTCGTCAACCGCCGCACGATCATCAAGGAACTTCAGGATGAAGTGATGCGTGCTGAGCGATACCATTCCATGCTGTCCGTTTCTGTTGTCGATGTGGATAATTTCAAGGCGGTGAATGATACATTCGGCCATCCCATAGGAGATGAGGTTCTCAGGCAGGTTGCCCATCAATTGCGCGAGAGCATCCGTCATCCGGATATGGTCGGGCGATATGGCGGCGAGGAATTCCTGATCATTCTGCCAAATTCGGACTCTGCTGCGGCTTCCGAGCAGGCTGCGCGTCTGTGCAAGCAGGTCCGTGAGACAGTGGTGCGCGTGAAGGAAAATGAGGTTAATATCACGTTGAGCGTTGGCGTGGCTCAATTCCGGGTTGGAGTGGATACCTGGGATACTTTACTTAATAATGCAGACAACGCCATGTATGAAGCCAAGAAGAATGGGCGTGACCGCTGGTACATTGCAAAATAAAAACTCCCGAACTCGGGAGTTTTATTTATCTTCAAACACTTCATGAAATGCAGACCGAATCTTCTCTTTCACATTTTCCATGGACGGCACGGGATTAAGCAAATCAGCAAGTGAAACGACGGGTTCGCTCAAGCCGCAGGCAATGATGCCGTCCCAATATCCCATGTCTGGATCCACATTCAACGCAAAGCCGTGACGCGAGATTCCGCGCACATCCACTTTGACGCCGATGGCAGCCAGCTTGGCGGGTTTCTTTTTATCTTCGGGTTTGCAGCGTGGACAGCGCGAATGCACATCGGCCTGAATCCACACCCCGGTCAAGCCTGACCGTTGACCTGTCACTATTCCAAATTGCGCCATCGCCACGATCAACATTTTCTCCAATTTGCGGACATAGCCCACATAATCTGCATCGGGGAGTTTATTGTCTGTGTTTACTGTCCCAAGCGGGAGAAGAGGGTATCCCACCAATTGCCCCGGGCCGTGATACGTTACGTCGCCGCCGCGGTCCACCCAATGGATTGAGATGCCCTTTTGCTTTAACTGATCCTCCCCCCACAGCAAATTCTCGGCGCGGCCCTTTCTCCCAAACGTATAAACGTGAGGATGTTCCAGCAGCAACAGTGTCGGCGGACGTTTTCCTTCCGCAATTTCCGCCGCGTATTCATCCTGTAATTTCCAGGCGCGCTCGTATTCGATCAATCCCAAATCAATAATGTCGAGGTTCATGCCATTAAATTTTGCAGGGGCGTGGCCGCCCCTGCAATTTTCTTATCCGAAAATCCTTCGATACAAGTCCGATTCCAACAATCTGTTCGGGTCGCAGCGTTTTTTCAATTTTTTGAATTTGTCTACCGTCTCTTTTCCGTAGAACGCAAGCGCGGTCTCTGAGGTGGTTTCACTGTTCTTTGCAAAATAGAATCTGCCTCTGTTCGCAAGCACGATCCTGTCGAAATCCAACAGCATGGAACGAAGTTTTGCGCGATTGCTGTCCGTCACTTTGAAATCCATGGCGAGGGAGAAACCATCCACGGCGTGGGTGAGCAGGAAATTATCCGGGCGGTGACGTTTCGTCACACCCAGGTAGGATGGCAGACGATTATTGATCGAGAGTTGGAGCAGTTCCGTCCACGCGGTTTCAGCGGTCTCTTTCGGCAGAAAGGATTGATATTGGATCAGTCCACCACGCCCATAGGAAAGTTCCCAGTTGGGAACATAATCCAATAGGAAATGAAATGCTGCGTGGGGCTGGCGGAAGGTATGTTTGCGTAGAGAGGCTATATATTTTGCTGTGTTAACTCCCCACCATCCCAGGTTATTTCCAAAAGGCCGCATGAAATAATGCAGCATTCCTTTCGGAAATACGCCAAAAATACGCGGCGGAAGAATCTGATTCTTTAATTTCATTGTCTCTTGCGGATCGGGGTCTTCGCCTTCGTGCAAGTAGCGCGCGGCATGGATCTGTCCGCGGCCAAGCGAACGTCCGCCTGTCATCGTATCCAGCCAGCCGACAATATAATCGTGTTTCGGCGCGCCATCGTGCAGAGCAGTCAGTTGTTCGTGTAAATTTCTGACGGGAAACGCATCCACAGATAAAAGGCCGGAGTAGATGCGCTTCATCTGCATCGTGATCGATGTGAAAATGCCGAGCATCCCATATCCGCCGATCATCGCATAAAACAGATCCGCATTCTTTTTTGGCGTGCAGATGACTTCTGCGCCCGTGGGCAGGACCGCCGTGAACTCCACAACATGTTCGCCGATCGGCCCCATTTTGAAATTATTTTTTCCGTGAATGTTCGCCGCCAGACATCCCCCCAAAGTCGTCTTCATTGTGCCAGAGACAACAGCCGGCCACCAGCCACTCGGTTCGACATGCTGCCAAACCTGTTCGAGCGTGACTCCAGACTCGCATCGAATCTGACCTGTAAGCGGATCCCACTCGAGGATCTGGTTCATTGCTGACATATCCAGCACAATACCGCCGCCGGAAAGTGCGGCATCATTGTAGCTGCGCCCTGCTCCGCGCGCTGTAACGGTAACGCCCATCTTTTTGGCTTGTTGGAATGCCGAGTAAATCTCCTCGGCAGATCTGGGTTGAATGAGATAAGCGGGGGCGCTGAGGGAATGTCCGAAGTTTTCGAGTTGAGTGAAGTTTTTTTGCATAATGGTTTGGAAAAGAAACCCTAAAGAGCCAAAAGACTTTTAGGGTTTTTATAAGGATTAGAACGACATTCGGCGGAAGATTACCGATGGCACGTGTTGAATTACAAGCATGATCCAGCGCCATAAGGATGCAGTGTAAATTAATTGTTTGCGTTTGCGCATGGCGGCGTAGATATCGCCTGCGGCTTTTTCGGGGGAAATGGCAAAGGGGGTTGCGCCTTGCGCGGCTTTGAGCATTTCGGTTTTCACGAACCCCGGCTTGACGGTTAATACATTCACACCATGTCTTGTGAGTCGATTACGGAGCGCTTCAAGGTAAGTGGCAAACCCAGCCTTGGAGGTGTTGTAGCCCGGGTTACCGATCCGCCCGCGGTCTCCGGCAACCGAACCAATGCCAACGATCTGTCCTGCCTTTGCATTTTGGAACATCTCAGCTATCGGGGTGAGCCAGGCCATCCCGCCGATAAGGTTAACCTCGATCATTTTGCGGTCATTCTCAAAGTTGTATTTATCCGCGCCGCCCGGCGGATAATTGACCCCGGCCATGAAAACAACAGTATCCAATCCGCCGAGGTCTGCGATGATCTTATGCAGCAGATCGGGGACTTCATCATAGTTGGATACATCATGTACATATGGAAGAGAACGTGTCTCATTCGATGATGAATTGATCTCCACGCACAGGGCGTTCAATTTATCCTTTTGGCGGGCGACCAGGGCAAGTGCATATCCCTCTTTTGCAAGTTTACGGGCAAGGGCAGCACCAATCCCTTCGGATGCACCGACGATGATTCCCCGTCGGCGAGGAGATAGTGGGGTGGCTGGGGCAAGCTTGGGTGAGTCAGGCACGAAAGACCTCGTTAATCGGTGTTGAGATTTCATTCTAACACAATCCAAATCGCGGTAAAAATAACCGTTATAATCATGAAATCTGTGTGCGTAATAGTACAAACGGAGTCTTGAATTGTTCGTTAATGATGATACAAAGGGTATCATGGAAAATAACGAATTGGACCGTAGCGATGTGTTTCGTCGTGCCTGGGATATCATCGCTCAGGATAAATCAATCGCGCCTGACGAGAGAGAGGGAATCCTCAAGCTTATTCAGGTGTTGGTTGAAGCCACGGAAGCCAATACTTCCCAAAGTAAAAAAGATCAGCAGGTGGAAGGGTATACACAGGAGATCATCTCCAAACATTCCCTGATGACGATTGTCAAGCAGCAGGCGGATGAGTTGGATGCTTTAAAGCGTATTAGTTTAAACCTCACTTCCAGCTTGAATTTGCAGACCGTGCTTGAGACCGTTGTCACCGAAGCGATGAGGCTGATAAAGAATTCGCGCGCAGCACATATTTATTTATATTCACACGGGGTTTTGGAGTTTGGCGCTGCATTGAATTCGGAAGGCGAGAGCAACAAGCCCATCGCAATTCCAAGATCCAACGGGCTTACCTATATGGTGGCTAGAAATGGAATGCCCATCATTGTCGAAAACATGCTTGAGCATCCATTGTATAAAGGGACCCCGGCGGAGTGGAACGGATCCATTATCGGCGTTCCCTTGAAGTTTGGCAGTTCGATCGTGGGTGTAATGAATATCTCAAAATCCACCCTGGGCGGGTTTACCAGATCAGAAATGCGTTTGATCGGCTTGCTCGCGGATCAGGCTGCTGTGGCGATTTCCAACGCGAGTTTGCACAAGGGCGTGACCGAGCTGGCAAATACAGACAGTGTGACGGGTCTTCCCAACCGCCGCGCCCTGGACGAACGTCTGCAGGATGAAATCCGATATGCCCGCAGCATGAATTCAAAATTCTCAGTTGTCATGATGGATCTGGATGGATTCAAAAATGTGAATGACACTCTGGGCCACAGCATTGGAGATGATGTCCTTCGCCATGTATTCAATTACCTTGCGGAGAAGATGCGCGCAACGGACTTCCTTGCCCGTTATGGCGGCGATGAACTGACGTTGATCATCCGCGACAGCGATGTGGAAGTGGCGCAGATCGTTACGAACAAGATCATTGAATTGATGAAGGCGTATTCCTTCCCGATCTCAGGCGGCAGGCCCATTCAATTGGGAATCACCGCCGGCGTTGCCGTCTATCCGCTGCACTCTCATACTGCGAGCGATCTGCTACGTGCTGCGGATGCGGCTCTTTATCAGGCAAAAAAATATAACCGCGGAAAATTTCTGGTTGCAAAACTCAATACCGGCCCATTGACCTCATAAGACCGTCTGGAAAGACAAGAGGAATTCAAACACCCAAAAATTTTTGGGGTGTTTTGCAACCAATGGCAGGCAGGCGGGGTTATATCCATACAAACCAAAATAGGAGCCGAGCATGCCCCGCAAAGTAAAACTTATCCTTAATCCCATGGCAGATATGGGACGCGCCTGGAAGACAGCCAATGACCTGAGACCGATCGCACAGGAATTTCAAGGCGAACTCACCTGGAGCGGAACGGTCTATCCCACCCATGCCATTGAGCTTGCCCGGCAGGCAGCCGAAGAAGGCTGTGACCTGGTTATTGCGATGGGCGGCGACGGAACCGTCCATGAAGTGATGAATGGACTCATGCAGGTCCCTGAAAACAAACGCCCTGTTATGGGAGTGGTGCCCATCGGCTCTGGCAATGACTTTGCCTACTCCATGGGTATTACACAAAAATCCGCGTATGCGCTTGCTCATGCCCTGAAAGCGGAGAATACCGAGCTTGTGGATATCGGCTTGATGACGGATGAACACGGCCGCCAGGAATATTTTGACAACACCCTCGGCATTGGTTTTGATGCGGTGGTCACCATCCGCTCGCACAAGCTGCCCATCGTCAAAGGTTTTCTAATGTATCTCACGGCGGTGATTCAAACCATCGTGTTGAACCACAATCCCGCCAAAGTAAAAATAGAAACGGATGCTGAAACGTGGGAAGGTCATACGCTCATGGTCACATTGTGTAACGGTCCGCGGGAAGGAGGCGGTTTTATGCTCTCTCCCGAGTCGAAAAACAATGACGGGAAAATGGAATACCTCATCGTTGACAAAGTCTCGCGCGGCATGATGTTCCGCCTTGTGCCTGAGTTTATGAACGGAACTCACATGCGCTTCAAACAGATCCGCATGGGTGAATTCAAAAAATTCAAGCTGTCTTCAGACCTGCCGCTTTACATCCATGCCGATGGCGAGATCTTCACCAGCTTCGGCAGTAATTTGAAAAAAGTGGAGTTTGAGATCCTGCCGCAAGCGCTAAAGGTGGTTCGCGGTTAAATAAAAACAGCGGCTGATTTTCAGCCGCTGTTCGTTTCAGGACAGGGTTAATGGAATAAGCGTGCCGACGCCATCAACGAGATGGCGATCAATATGAAGACCATATTCCACTTCGTGGACATGGCTTGCCGTTTAAGAAGCGCCTGCATGGCAGACATTTGCTCTGCGGTCGGTTTTCCTTGAATCTGCGCGCCGAGCGCCCCCAACGCCTTGTTTGTATTACCAAGCATCACCCCAAATATAAATGCCAGAATGCCTGCCGCTGCTCCGATTCCAAAACCGATTCCCGTTGGGGTTTGCATCCAGGCGGAGCGGAACCAATTCGAATCAATACCATACAAGATCGAACCAGCCACTACCGTTGTCAGACCGTTGACCATCATAAAAGCGGAAAAACCGGTCTTCCCAACCAGGTGTCCGATAAACTGTTTCCCCGCATCGCCGGTGGCGTTGATGGTGGGCGCGATGAAAAAAGCCAGCACCAGCGCGCCGCCTGCCCAAAGTATCCCGGCGATAATGTGAGCAAAACGTAAAATTGAAAACAATAAAATCATGGCACATCTCCTTTTTCAATAAAACACCGTAATTTCATTTCGCTACGCTTAATTTTACGGCGTAATGATAAAATCCCGCCATGCCTTTGTTTCAACAAAGCCTGCTCAAACAGGATATCGGACATCTTCGCATCATTGCCGGATTCTGGGGAATCGAATTGGAATCTGCCGATTCAGACTCAGCCCTCGAAGAACTTTGCGCCTCTCTGCTGGACCTGGAAGCCGTTACTGAAACAATGGACATTCTCCCCGCCGAAGCACGCTCGGCGCTGAATGCCCTTGTAGAATCCGGCGGCAAAATGGAGTGGGTCATCTTTGCCCGCAAATACGGCGAGATCCGCGAGATGGGCGCAGGCAGGCGGGACAGGGAACGCCCGCACATGAAGCCGATCTCCGTTGCGGAGATACTTTTTTATCGCGGCTTCATTGCCAAGGCATTCTTTGACTCTGGCAAAGGCGCTCAGGAATTCGCCTACATTCCCGAAGACCTTTTGGAGTTGATCGGCGAATTGGAAAACGATGCAGGAGGCGACGAAATAAAAAAAGTCTCCGAGCCGCTGGGCCGCCCGGCAACCCCGCTGGAAAAAGCCATTGAAATCCCCGCCACCGATCATATCCTCGATGATGCCACCACCCATCTTGCAGCCTTGCGCATGGGCAAAACAGATTTCATGCCTGACCCGCAATTGACCGCGTTATTAACTACTGCAAAGCTGGTCAATAAAGATATCCCCCAAACCGAAGCGATGAAAAAATTCCTCGAAGCCCCCCGCTCCGAAGCGCTGGGGATGCTTTTCACTGCCTGGCTTGATTCGCCTACGTTTGACGAACTGCGCCTGATTCCCAGTTTGGTTTGTGAAGGCGAGTGGAAGAATCAGCCGCTGGTCACCCGCGAATTTCTCATGGACCTGGTCAACTCCATTCCGCAAAATAAATGGTGGAGCCTGCCCGCTTTTCTGCGCGCCATCAAGGAAAAATTTCCAGACTTTCAAAGACCCGCAGGCGACTATGACTCGTGGTTCATCAAACGCGCCTCCGATGGACAATTCCTGCGCGGCTTCGCCTATTGGGATTCTGTTGACGGCGCTTTGGTGAAATACTTCATTCAACTGCTGCATTGGCTGGGCCGGGTAAACCTGGCTGCCCCCGAAGAAGGAAAGGAAGCGACCGCCTTCTTTCTTCTTTCACCTGCCCTGAGTTCGATCGAAGGGTCTTTCGATGAGAAGAAAAAAGAGGAAAGGGGAAAGATTGTTGTTGCCTCGAACGGCAAAATTACCGTCTCACGCTATTTCTCCCGCGCCGTGCGCTATCAAATCTCCCGCTTTTGCGAATGGGAGGACCAAAAGCAGGATGATTACATTTACTCGGTCAGCGCACGATCTTTGAAGCGGGCTGGAGAGCAGGGATTGAAAGCCGAGCAATTGCTTGCCATGCTGGTCAAATACACGAACGGGACGGTCCCGCCTGCGATGGTGAAGGCGCTCAAGCGCTGGGAGGAGCACGGAGCAGAGGCCCGGGTGGAGAATCTGCTGGTGCTGCGAGTCAGCAAGCCGGAGGTTATGGAAGAGATGCGCAGTTCGAAGGCGGGAAAATTTTTGGGCGAGTTATTAAGCCCAACAGCAGTGACTGTCAAAAGCGGAGCCATCGAAAAAGTAATGGCAGCGCTGGCGGAGTTGGGGCTGCTTGCGGAAGTGAAAGAGTAAAGAGTAAATGGAAGTCACGCGGAAATAATGACTTCCATTTTTTGTTTAATCGCTATAATGAAAATACATTTTCAATAAGGAGTTCCCATGTCTAAAACGGATTGGATTCAGCAAGAGATCGACAGCTTGAAATCGCAGGGACTGTATAACAACATCCGCACCATCGGCTCGCCGCAGGGGGCGTGGTTGACCGTGGACGGCAGGAAAGTTTTGAACTTCTGCTCGAATAATTATCTGGGTCTGGCGAATCACCCCGCGCTGACGGCTGCCGCGAAAAAGGCGACCGATGAAATGGGCGTGGGACCCGCCGCCGTGCGCTCGATCGCTGGGACGATGACTTTGCATGTGGAGCTGGAAAAACGGCTCGCGCAATTCAAAGGTGTGGAAGCGGCGATCACCTTCCAAAGCGGTTTTACTGCAAATTTAGCGACCATCCCTGCCTTGGTTGGAAAAGAAGATGTCATTTTTTCAGATAGATTAAACCACGCGTCCATCATTGACGGCTGCCGTCTTTCCGGCGCGAAGATCATTGCCTACGAACACAACGATGTGAAATCGCTTGAGGAACAGATCCAAGCAAACCTGAAAGAGTATCGCCGCGCGCTCATCATCACGGACGGCGTCTTCAGCATGGACGGTGACATCGCTCCGCTGCCCGATATTTATGAAGTGGCGAAGAAGCACGATATTCTGTTGATGGTGGACGATGCGCACGGGGAAGGCGTGCTTGGCAAGGGTGGACGCGGAATCGTCGATCACTTCGGCTTGCATGGCAAAGTGGACGTGGAAGTTGGCACGATGTCGAAGGCGTTTGGCGTGGTGGGCGGGATCGTCGCGGGCAAATCGGTCATCATCGAATGGCTGCGCCAGCGCGGACGCCCCTTCCTGTTCTCGTCTGCGGTGACTGTGCCAGACGCGGCGGCTTGTCTGGCAGCCGTGGACCTGCTCGAAGATTCCACGCAGTTGGTGGATAAACTATGGGCAAACGCAAACTATTTCAAAGCCGAAATGAAAAACCTCGGTTTCAACACAGGCGTTACTGAAACACCCATCACGCCGATCATGCTCGGTGAAGCGCCGCTGGCACAGCAATTCAGCCGCGAGTTGTTCGAGGCGGGCGTGTTCGCCATGTCCATCGGGTTCCCAACCGTGCCGCAGGGCAAGGCCAGAATCCGCGTGATGATCTCTGCCGCGCACGCGAAGGATGACCTCGATAAGGGACTTGAGGCGTTCAAGACGGTGGGGAAGAAGCTGGGTGTGATCTAGGTAATAGTCAAATGGTTGAATAGCTTGACGGCGCAGGTGGGGCGCCGCCTTTTTTATTAAGGTTATAATCAGAGAAACAAGGATGGAAATATGCCACTTTATCAACTTAAACAAAATTCCGTTCAGCAAATAAAACCCTCAAGTTTCAAAAACGAGCGTGAACTACAAAGATTGTTTGAGGAAAATTTAGAGTCTTTACTTGGTGCCCGGTTTATTGCTAGTGAGTTTACAACAGGTGACAGACAAAGAGGGCGTATTGATACCTTGGGCTTAGATGAAGATGGTACACCCGTTATTATCGAATACAAGAAATTGAGCAAGGAAAACGTCATAAATCAAGGACTGTTTTATCTTGACTGGCTGGTTGACCACAAAGGAGATTTTGCGCTGGCAGCCCAGGATGTGTTGGGGAAAGATGTCGAAATAGATTGGTCAAGCCCAAGATTAATACTTGTGGCTGAAAGTTTTTCCGAATATGATAAATATGCAGTCAATCGTATTGGCGCAAATATTCAGCTTTGGACTTACCGAAAATATGGGGATGGTTACCTGTTCTTGGAATCGATTTTTTCAAATGCCACGCCGACGGATATGAAAAGGAAGAAAAGCATTGCAGAAGAGACTGAAGAAGAGATAACGAGCGAAGAAACGATAGTTTATACAATAGATGATCACTTAAGAGATAAGCCTGCTGAACTCAAAAATTTGTTTGAAGTGTTTAGGGAGAGGGTTTTTGCTCTAAATGCTGATGGTGATATCTTGGAGAAAGCCAGCAAAATATATATAAGTTACAAGCATGGGAAAAACTTTTGTGAAGTTGCATTTCTTGCTAATACTATGAAGATTTGGTTGGATATACCTTTTAGCGACATTGACGATCCCAACAAGATATGCAGGGATGTTTCGAGAGTGGGACATCATGGAACGGGCCACGCAGAAATAAAACTGTCAAATTTGTCTGAGCTTGACAATGTTATGTTCTTAGTGGAACAATCCTATCGACAGACTCTTTGACGATAGCAGGTTTTGTAATGATTGGAACGCGAAACATATGAGCAGCTATCACAGAACCACGCGGGAATGTCCCGTGAGGCAATTGCACCCTGAAGTATTCCGCGCATTGAGGAACTATTTCCAGGAACAGAAGTTGGGCGACCTGGAAGCCGAGGCAGTAACCTGCTGTGAAACCATCTCCACCAGGAAAAATGTAAATGACCTGTTTTCCCGATTCAACTCGACGGAGGATGCCACTGTTCATATGGGGATGCTCCTTACCTCTCAGCGGCTCATTTGGGTGAGATGTGGCGATACGTCCGGTGTCTCATTGTCCGCGGCAGATCTGACCAATATTATAGTCAGCACATACAAGTCCATGTTCGTAGATGATACGGGTCTGGAGATCATCGGATATGTGGAAGGCTCCAACCGTGCGATCAAAGGATATATTGGCATGGGACCCGAACCAGCCGCGCAGAAATTTTGCGATGAAGTCAGGCAAGCCATCACCAGGATAAATCCGCCAAAAGAAAGCATCTGGCCGAAATGGCTGGGCGGCTGACAAAGGAAACATCGTATGTTATTCATTCTGATGGCGCTGGCAGTCGTTGCCATTATTGTTGCGATCGCCATGTATGATCATTACCGCAAGTGAGCACGGCAAATCTCCTTTCCCCCATCATCAAACTCTCGATCCATGCCGCCAGCGGCTCATGCGGCGGGGAATATGGTAAAATCTCGCTCGCACTCCTGATGAACCTTCGGGAATATGGAGGGATGGCCGAGCGGCTCAAGGCGCATGTCTTGAAAACATGTTTGGGTCACACCAACGTGGGTTCGAATCCCACTCCCTCCGCTGGTATTTACGATTTTTGATTTTTGATTTACGATTAGAGCGCTCAAGCGCAGATCGTAGATCGCTTGGGGAGGTGCCAGAGTGGCTGAATGTGCTCGCCTGCTAAGTGAGTGCTGGGTAAAACCAGTCGCGGGTTCGAATCCCGCCCTCTCCGCTAGTAAAAACGTACCCGGTTCCGGGTGCGTTTTTGTTTACCTGAGTTTCTTCTCTAAATCCCCAAGATGATCCAACTCATGCATGGCGATGGTTCGCGCCCGCCAGTAAACGGATTCCTTACGCTTCTTTCCCTCTTCGCGAACGGCTCTTGCCCATTGCGCCTCTGTCAACGCTGAAAGGATTCGCAGCAGCACCTTACGGCGAGTCTTGAAATAAGCGATCAAATCTGGAACATCCAGCAGGTCAAAGCGCAGGAGTTTTCCCCAGTCGCGGTCGGGATGAATATCTGCAACATAGGGTTCATTCACCAGCAAGGCTTGGTAGATCATTTCTGATGACCTGGCCTCGCCATTGATCAAATGCGCCAGGTCTTCGGCGAATGAACGCTCACCCTTTCCCAACGGCTGACGGAGTTTTGCCGCAGATGCAGACTTGCTCAACTCCTCCAATTTGGCAGGCGATTCAGCAAGTACTTTCAAAACGTTGGCGATGTTTGCAGATGTAAGGTCTGTGGAGATGGATTTTTTCACAAGGAACCCTGCTTTCAATAAAATCTCGCGGATGCAAAATTATAACCTTCCCTGAATTACACTTTGCATCCGCGAGCGGGCTCCTCTTCGATCAAATTTAATCGCTATTGATGAACGCGATCAATGCTTCGATCTCCGAATCGCTCAAGCCAAGCGTCGGCATTTGAGCGGTGGATTTTACTGTCAACGGATCTTTCAGCCACAGGCGCAAAAACTCGGGGCTGGCGCTGTAACTGGTCAGGTTGGGCCCCATGTCAACACCGAATTCGCGCAGGTTATCCGTCTCTGCATGTGAGTGGCAAAGCATACAGCCTTTTGCGATGAACAGATCGCGTCCCAATTCGGCTTGTGATTCAGCAGATATGACGACAATCTCCTGCGCTTCAGACTCCGCCGTGGGCTGATCTGCCGCCGAAGCAAACCCTGCTCCGCTGACCAAGAATCCAGCCAAGACCAAAGCCGCCGCCCAACGGACTTTCCTTTGCAAAGCCAGCAATCCACCCAACACACCCAGCAGACCAAATCCCGCCGCGAATAAGGGCAATGAGTTGAAACTCGATGACACGGGCTTGCTTGCAGCGGGGACTGCGTTCAGGACGGTCAAAGGCGGCATGGGTTGTTTGACAGTGAATGCCGCAATGGACCATTCCCATTCCCCAGCCTGCGGCAGGCTTATCTCTGCAGCATAATGACCCGCCTGCCCTTCTTCTCTGGCAAAAAATTCGATGGTGTCATTTGACTCCGCAAGACTGGCTGTGATGATTGGGCGCTGTCCGCTCAAGGGTGTGACGCCATGCTGACGAATCATGAACCCAATTTCAAGCGACTGGCTGGCATGTACCGCTGAAGGGAATTCATCTAAAGTGATGACTGCCCATCCGCCTGCAAGCGCTGGGATGGTACATGCCAGTGCCAGCAAAAACGCCGATCCGAACCCGAAGAATATTTTTTTCATTTCTACCTCCAAAAGTTTTGACTGGTTCTGTTAAGACTACACCGCCCCTTTCAAACAGGTTCCAGATTTTGGAGTAGCCGCTTCGAAACGGCTCAGCATGACATAAGTTTATGGGTTTTGCACCTGGAGAGACTCTGCAATGCGGACGGCATCTTCCAACGTCGAATCTATTTCAAGGCGGTACGTGATTTGCTTCTCTTCCCAGATCAGCACATGACCTTCGATCAAACTTGCGAACTCGATATTGCCATTGGAAAGAATTAATGGATAAGGACCGCTTGTCCACACGGCGCGCTGGTCGTGGACGGTGGTCTCTTCGAGTGCGGCGGGTTGATATTTTTCGATCGTCCAACTGCCTGCTTCGATAATGTGCAGACTCATTTCAATTTGATTCGGCTGCTGTGGATCACGCCAGACGAGAATCACCATCCAGCCATTTGCGTCTTGCAGATAGACTCGTTCAGGTGCGTCGAGTTCAGGTGGCAGGGGAATTGGAAAATCAACGATGGCTTGTACTTCTTCCAGAGTTGTTTCGCCAGCGAGGGCTTCCAAAAATGGAAGCGATGATTCGGGAGTGGGTGCAGGTGTGGCGGTGAGCGGGGCTTGAATTGTTGGGGTTGAATTTTCCGGGAAAATGCGCACGATGCCGATCTGGATGAAGTCCAGCACGGCGGCGCGGACGGGTGGAACGAACATCAGCCCTGCCAGCAGAGCGATGACAACGACCAATGCCCATGCAAATTGTCTATTGCGCGGACGAGAGGTTGAAACACGCAAACGATCCATGACCAGGTTTGCAACAGGCGGCGTGGCTGGATATTTGAATTCTCTTGCAAGAGCCTGCAAACGGATTTCAATAGGCTCGGTCATTTTTCATTTCCTTGGGCAAGGGTTGGGAAGTTTGTCTTGACGATGACGCGCAGGCGGTTGACTGCGCGGCTCAAACGGGATTTGACCGTACCCTCAGCCACGTTTATTGCCTGGGATGTCTCCGCAGTGGTCAGGTCCAGAAAGAAGCGCAGGTAGATGATCTGCTGGTCGTCTGCGGTTAAGAGTCGCACGGCTTGCCAGAGTTGATCGGCATCCATATCCAAAAGGGCGTGTTCTTCCACAGTGGTTGATTCAGGCGGCTCGGCTCGAAAGGAACGCGCGAGGGCGGCAAGGTGGCGCGCAGCGGAGCGGTGACGGTTGCGGGAGAGATTCGCGGCAATGCTCAACAGCCACGGGCGCAGGGGCCGTGTTGTATCGAAGCGCTTGAGGTTGTGATAGGCGCGTAGAAAGGTTTCCTGGGTGATGTCCTCGGCATCGTCGGGGTCACCCAGAAAGAGATAGGCGAGACGAAATACAGATTCCTGGTGAGCCAGTATGAGCGGCTCCCATGCATCCGTTTCACCTTTGGCTGCGCGTTGGATGAGGGTGGTTTCGTCCAAAAAATTCTCGCGAGAAGCTTTCCATATTTTATACACCCGCGAGGGAAATTTGGTTCCCGGTTAATACGTTTGTTTTTCCCCATTCCATTCAATGTCGAAAGTGGAAGCCTCCAGCGGACTGAAGCCGTGCTTCCGCGAAAGGGAGAGATATCTGCGGATGCTGCGCCATTGAAGCAGGAAGGGCATGGGGTCTTTGAGATCGAAGATCACATCCCTGCTGGTGAGGAAGGTTTTCAGCCATTCCATCACTTGACCGTTCCTGACGGCTTTCGGCAGGGCATACATCACCATGGCTGCTGACAGCATGTGCGTGGATTTGTTCAAAGGGGTTGCGCAGGCGGGTTGCGGGTCGATGAACGCATCCACGAAGGCAGGGTTGGACGCCAGCAAATGCACGCCGCTGGTTGCGCGCGGGTTGCATTCCAGCCCGTACAATTGTCCGTCTGCAGTTTGAATGAAGTCGAAGGCGATCTGCCCGGTGAAATTATTTTCCCTGACAAATTTCTTCACCCAGTTGAAAATGGCGGAATGCTCCACATGTTCAAAGACAATGGTTGCGCCCTGTCCCGCTGTGAAGCGGGACGGATAGGTGGTGTGCGCGTGCACCACTCCATTTTGGCAGACGGAATACGTACAATACGACTGGCCTTCAAGAAATTCCTGCGCGATCCATGGAAGTTCAAAGGTCAGAGTGGATAATGCCTTTTGAAGCGGCGGCAGGATCAAGGTCCGTGCGGCGAAGCGTGAATAGACGGGTTTCAGGATCAACGCGCGCCAATGTGCGTACGCATGCAGGATGTCATCCTGGTTGCTGATCAGGATCGTTTCCGGCGCGTACAGATCCAGCCCAATGGCATTGACGACAAAACTCCATTTATTATGAAACTTGTTTAACTTTTTAATCGGCTCTGCAAACACCTTGCACGGCAGCGAGTCGAGACCTATGCTGACGTAAAAAATTTCTTCGCAAGTGGGGATCAACAGATTGATTTTATTTTCAACGATGATGTGATTCAACGCAGCGAGAAACGCCTCTTTGTTTTGACGCGGAGCCGGCACTACAAAATTGGCTTTTATCGCATTGGACGGCTGACTCAAATGTCCGTGCAAACTCTCTGCCATAAAAACAGTATGTCCCGCGCGATGAAATGCGCGGGCAAGTTCGAGCGTTGCTGGGGCGCGACCGCCTGTGAGAAGGATGTTCATGAGTATGTGTTGAGGGTTAACGCCAGCCTGCGCCGGGGGAGACCACGGGTACAGTGTAGCAGGAATACAGGTTGAAATGCAATTGAAAAGTGTTTCAATTGCATTGACGGCTAATATGTCAAGACAATTCCGCCAATGGACAGTCCCGCGCCTGTGCCAACCAACAGCACCTTGTCCCCGCGCTGGATCCGTCCATCGCGCACGCCTTGATAGAGCGTAACAGGAATCGATGCCGCGACACAATTGCCGAGAGTCTCAATGGTTTTGACGATCTTATCTTCTTTCCAGCCGAAGCGCTCCAGCATCATCAAACCGACCTTGCTGGCTTGATGCGGCACGACCACGTCCACATCCACCATGCTTTTTGACAAGCCCGGGTACAACTCATCCAGAAATTCATGCGCAATGCCGCGTACCATCCGCAGTACAGCGGGACCGTCCATGTGAAAGAGATCATCTTCAGGGTTGTGCCCCTCAAAGCGTGGATGAAAGCGCGAGCCGCCGCCCATGATCGTAGTGAGATATGCGCCATCGCCAAAGGACTTGAAGTGCGCGTGATGGACCATGGATGAGTCGCCCGCATCCGCGCGTGTGACGACAACCGCTGCCGCCGCGTCCCCGACCAATGAAGCGGATTCAGGTTCCTTCGGGTTAATGCCGCAGGACGCCACATCCGCGCTGGCGATGAGGATGTTTTTGTATCGTCCGCTTTGAATGAAGTTAGATGCCACATCCATTGCCATGACAAAACTCAAACACGTCGTGTGCACCGTCATGGCAGGGATGCCTGATTTCCCCAACCCAAGCTGGCGTTGAATCAACACACCTGTATCGGGGATGGCCTGTTCGCCTGTGCCCGATGCATTGATGATCAAGTCGAGTTGATTCGGTTTCAACTTTGCCTCATCCAACGCTTCGCGCGCCGCCTCGGCAGACATGAACGATGACGTTTCGTCCGTCACCCAGCGGCGTTCGCGCACGCCGTTGCGCCGCTCCACCCAGCCTGCGGAGAGTCCGCACATGGCTTCGAGTTCGGAGCTCGGCACGATCCGTTTTGGTAAATATCTTCCCAGACCAATGATCTTGAGGGGAATGTCAACTTGCATGAATGCTCCTATGTTATGTCATTGCGAGGAGGGCGCTCTTCCCGACGAAGCAATCCCAAGCGCATAAGGAGGTTGCTTCGTTGCAAAGAATAAGAGCGCTCCTCGCAATGACATCAAAAATCCATCTTCTTAAAATACGGGATCGCCGCCTTCGATACCGCCTGGATCAACTTCCACGGCAATTGCCGTCTTTTCGGCAGATGCTTTGTATACACCGCGTTGTACTCCGTCACCGACTCGCCGCCGCGCACCTTCTTGAACTTGCCCACTCCGCCGCTGGCATGGACAAGCAGTCCGCGCTTCACGCCCTCCTGCAAAGTGACCAGGGTCAGCAAACGATACAAACCCTCTTCCATTGGAAGTGACGTATCATACCCGAACAACGGCTGGGTCATCGTACCATTGCGGACGAAGAATCCCATGATCGCGTTCAAGCGTCCATCCTTCTTAAGTCCGTACATGTGTAAAATTTCTTCATCTCGCGCGAGTTTCAAAAAATCAAACGTGAACTGCGGGTTGTAGTACGAATACTTTTGCAGATACAACAATTCATATAACTGAACTGCGCGATGCAATTCATCATCTGACAGATCCTTGCCGCTGACCACATCATAGCCCGCCTTCTTCAGCACGCGCACATCTTCCTTGCATTGCCGCGTCTTCAACGCAGCAACAGGGTCCATGTACCAGACCTGGCGGCTCAACACCAGGTCATACCCCAAATTTTCCAAAGCCTGATACACATGCGGATTTTTTTTCTGATCCACCGAACGGAAGATGATCGCCCGATCTGGGAACCAACCAAGCAACGCCTCGCTCACCGCCGACAACTGGGCTCTGTTTACTGACGGATATAGATTCGTCGAAAGCAGATAGTTGTTGACAAAGACAACTTTATCCAGTTCCGAGTATCTGAAATACCACCCAACAGGTTTCATTACCGCCTTCACCGCCACTTCCGCCAGCGGACTGTTGAGATGCTTCACCTCTTCCAATCCGCCGTAGGAAACATAGTGGCTGTATGGTGAAACGGTATAAGTATTCTCAGCATGAAAATCTGAGGTTGTAATGGGGAGGATGACATCGTCAACGTTGACTGCCATCAACCGAGTATTGTGAATGTTGCGGATGTGTTTCTGCAGGTCATCCGTCATCATCGGGATGAGATAACGGCGCGCATAGTCCCCGTCCGCTGTGGGTGGGAATTTCAGGGTGTGGATATTTTCTTTTGTGAAAAGTAGGGGCGACCCTACAGAGTTTTCATAGATCATGATTGAGATGGGCGGGTCGCCCCTACTTTGAATTCAGAGATCGTTTCATCGCAATGTGATGGAATCACATGCGTATCTGGGTGGGTCAAATAATAGGTTTGCAAATTTCCCAAAGTCTCACGGTAGGCTTCAGGGTCAGGAAAAAGAAGATTTGCGATTTTATGCGGTGGACGATTTTCCACAATAGATCGTTTGAGCCAGGCCGCATCTGCCACGAAGAAGAATAATCTGCCATCATCATCGCGGGCAAAGATGCCCATTTGCCCGAGCGCGTGACCGGGCAACTCCACGCCAATGATGGACTCGTCACCAAGCAGGTCGTAGCCTGTTTTGAAGGGCGTATATTCTTCTGATAAAAGAATGGGTTTGGACATGTCCACAAGCTGTGAGCGGGAGTCGAAGTCCGTGGGGATGAGTCCGCGCAGGTAGGCGTGCTTCATATCTTCTTCGGGCGGCAGGTGGCGGAGATGTGCAAAGGCGTGGGGCATGTATACGAAGCGGGACCAGTTCAAGTCGGGGAGAGAACCGATGTGGTCCGCGTGAAAATGGGAGATGAAAACGTGGGAGATATCCTTTGGCTGCAAGTCGAAAGTTGAGAGTTGATTCACAACGAGGTCTTCTTCGTGCAAAGTGACAGGAGTCATCCAGCGATACAAACGCTTGGGGAATTTTTTGGTCTCGTCGAAGAAGCGATAGGAATAGCCCGTATCGAAAAGCATTGCTCCAAATTTTGGATGGCGGAATAAGGCGAACATGGTGGGAAAATGGATCGCGCGCCAACGTCCGCCGTGAATGGCGATGTGTTCGGGAGCCGTGCAATAGCCGGCGTTGAGAATGTTGATTTTCATGTGATAACTACGTCATTGCGAGGAGCGCCCTCGCAATGACATGGATTCCTTCCACCATTTCATAAATAGATCAAAGCCTTCATCAATCGAAATTTTGGGCTGATAGCCGAGTTCGTTTTTCGCGGCGGAGATGTCAAGTGTGGTGCTGTTTGCCAGCATGCTGACGGAAACTCGCGTGAGGGGCGGCTCGGGATGCGTGGGGATGATCGTGTAAAGCGCTTCCAGCACGGTCGCGGCGGCGTTTGCGGTTTTGTATGAAATCTTTCGCGTGGGATGCGGTAACTGCAGTTCGTCGCAAATGCGCTCGACCAGTTTCCAGATTTTAACCGGCTCGCCGTTCGAGATGTTGTATTTTTTGCCAAGTGTATTTGCAGGTGACTCGGCGCATAACAAAAGCGCGTCCACTACGTTTTCGATGTAAGTCAGATCAACGATATTTTCGCCGTTCCCCAAAATGGGAAGCCTGCCCGATCGCAGGCGCGGGATGAGACGCGGAAAAATAACAGTGTCGCCTGGTCCGAACAACGCGCGTGGACGAATTGCAATTGCAGCAAGTCCGCGTGCAAAGGCTTCGTCCAATTCCTGCTCGGCGAGAATTTTTGTGGCTGAATAATTGCTGATGGGTTCGGGCAGCGCATCCGTTTCCTTCACGTTGACGCGCGAGTTGTAATCGAAGTAAAGGCTGGGCGTGGAGACATATACGAGCCGTTTTACTTTCTGTTCTTCGCATCCGCGAATGACATTGCGCGTGCCGATGACATTGGCTTGATAGAACAATTCAAAGTTTCCCCACGGAGATGGAAATGCGGCGCAATGAAAAACAACTTCCTGATCTTTGCAGGCGTCTGCCAGCGCTTTTTTATCTTTGAGGTCAATTTGAAGAACGCGAATACCAGCATCTTCAAGTTCGTTCAGCTTTTTAGGGTTTCGTCCAAGCGCAGTCACATCCCAGCCCATGTTCTTTACACGGCGGGTCAATGCTCCGCCGAGGAAACCTGTCGCGCCGGTAACCAATACCTTCATGAGAGTCTCTTTTCTGCAAGCACAGTTAATTCCTCGCGGATGATCTTTGAGTTATGGCGCACATCGGTTGGAAATTTTTTCATGAATAAGAACGCCTTTATTTTTGAAGCCTGCGGATGATGTTTTGCCAGATCAGTTAATGCCTGCCTGATTTTAGCTTTATTTTCTTTCACGTTCTTTTTCATTTCCACCCAAAGCGCAGGCTCGCCTTTTATGCCAACCAACGCGGTTCGGTTCACTTGCGGATGCGCGTTGAAGATATTCTCGATTCTCTCAGTGAACATCACGCCATCATTTGTAAGGACGCGGTGAGATTTACGCCCGCAATACCAAAGGCGGCCTTCCTCATCAAAATAGCCAACGTCACCTGTGCGGTGGGTGACTTCGTCACCATTTTTTATTTTGGATAAACGATTCGCATCTTCTCTTTGGATATAGCCCCGCGTCGTGGCTGCACTTTGAACTGTGATCTCGCCAACGATATTTTTTTCAACTTCAAGATTATCCCGCCACTCCTTGATAGGATCATCGGTGATGGAGATGACGCGCACGGTTACGTCTTCGATCGGTTTCCCCAAGCAGACACCTGCACCATGCTCAGTTCTTTCCTTCAATGAAAATATCTCGCGGCTTTCCACTTTGGCGATGGGTAAAGTCTCTGTTGCTCCGTAAATGCCGAAAAGATCGGTATGGTCGTCGAGCAGGTTTCTGAATTTTTGCTGCAAGGGGATGGTGGCGGGTGCGCCTGCGGTGATGATGCGTTTAAGGGAGGAAAGACGCTTCGACTGCGGCGCAACAAACACGCCTCCGCTCAGCGCGAAAGAAGAAAGAATTTCGAGCACAACGGGCGAGGCGAACATGTTGGTGACGTTGAATTGCTGAATGGCGTTGATGACTTTGGCAGCGTTGGTCTTGGCTGGAATGGGAAAAGTGACATCAGGAATGACAGAGGTGACTCCGAGCAGGACGTCGATCAGGGCGTAGAGCGGAAAGGCAGGCAGGTCAATTTCATCTTGCGTGATGTTGAAAGTGTTACGGAGCATGTCCATTTGGGCGGCGAGGTTGGCTTGGGTGTAGATGGCGCCTTTTGGCAAACCTGTGGAGCCGCTTGTGTAAATTATTGCTGCGGGGGAGGTGGAAAGTAATTGGTAATTGGTAATTGGTAATTGTGCGATGTTTGACGTTCGACGTTTGACAGATTGAAGTGAGAGGTTGTATTTTATTGAATTCCTGCCCCATCCAAAAATAGTTCGCAGAAAATGTGTGGTTGTGTTGCCGATGAAGATATCAGGCTGGGATTCTTTGAGGATCTCGCCTACTTTTTTAAGACCAACGGCGGGGTCAAGGATGATGGGGATGATGCCGAATTTGAGCAGGGCAAAGGCGAAGGGGAAGAACTCAATGCTGGGCGGAGTCATTACAGCGGCGGACATGTTTAGGGTCAGCGGGCAGGCTGAAAGTCCAAGAAGGAAGCGGTTCGTTGAGTCCGCAAACTGCTGGTAGGTGAACACATCCCATTTTTTTGTGTGTTCAGAAAAATAGATAAAGGCGGGCTTATTGGGTTGGGATGCGGTGGTGCGTTCAAATGTGTCGAAAAGATGCATGGCTGGGATTGTATCTGCTTATCGGGATGTTTGTCAGGATTGTACGATTATCTTTATTACTGTATTTGTTTAGACCACAGTTCAATAATGAAAGCGGGGGTGCTATAGCATTACTGCGAATGGATGACTTCGGTCAGGCCGAGCAGCCAATTGGTGTGGTTTGGTTGTGTACGGAGGCTCTTATGCCCCATATGACAGATGAGCGAGTCCGCGCGGGAATGACGCGCGAAGAAGACCTCTCCCTTTTGAATGAAGTGAGTATGAAAACTGCGGGTGTTTCGCATTTGGAGATGTGCATCCAATGCGGGACATGCGGGGGCTCGTGCCCTGTGGCGGCGGATATGGATCACACGCCGCGCATGTTGTTTGCGATGCTGCGGGCGGGTATGCGTGAGGAAGTGCTGCGAAGTAATACGCCATGGTTGTGCGTGTCGTGCTATCACTGCGTGGTGCGATGTCCGCAGGAAGTGCATATTGCGGATGTGATGTACACGCTTAAAGGGATGGCGATCCACGCGAAGTTGTACACCGATTCAACTGCGCCGCATTTCTCGCAGACCTTTGTGGGAATGGTGGAGACCTTTGGCCGCGGCTATGAACTGGGGCTGGCGACACGTCATTACTTGCGGCATTTTCCGCTGCGGCTGCCAGGCATGATGCCGATGGGCTTGGGCATGATCTCGAAGGGACGCATGGCAATTACGCCGAAAAGAATCAAACACATGGATCAATTGACGAAGATATTGGACCGCGCCAAGGAATTGGAGTTGACCTCATGAACAAATATCTTTTGTACCCAGGCTGTTCCATGGATTCCAGCGCAAAGGCGTATATGGAGTCGCTCAACTCCATCGTCGAGCCGCTTGATTTGCATTTGGAAGAGATCGAAGATTGGAATTGCTGCGGCGCGACGGAATATTTAGGCATCAATTTGATTCCTGCGTATTCTTTGATCGCGCGGAATTTGGCTTTGGCCGCGAAGCAGACAGACAGCACGCGAACCGTCGTTGCGCCGTGTTCGGCTTGTTACCTCAACCTTGCCAAGGCGGATTATTACATGCAGGAACGTCCCACGCTGGGAGCAAAGGTGAATGAAGCGTTGGCTGCTGGTGGATTGGAATACAAAGCGGGCATGCTGGACGTACGTCACCTGATCGACGTTCTTGTCTACGACGTGGGGCTGGATGCCATCCGAAAGGCAGTGACCCACCCCTTGAGCGGACTCAAGGTTGTGCCGTACATGGGCTGCATGTTGCCGCGGCCTGATTATCAACACCGCTGGTCAGACCATGAACATCCCACGGAGTTGGATGATTTGCTGCGCGCACTGGGTGCGGACGTGATCGATTATCCGCTCACGACCAGTTGCTGCGGCGGACACATGACTCAGATCGGACCTGAAACTGCTTTTGAACTCATCCACAGACTTGTGTCTGATGCGGATGAACGCGGCGCGCAGATGATGGTGACAGTCTGCCCGATGTGCCAGATGAACATTGATGCCTATCAAAATGAGATGAATCATTTCTTCGGCACGGACTTTCATATGCCGATCTTGTTCTTCACGCAGTTGATGGGGCTGGCTTTCGGCAAAGAACCTGGCGAGGTGGGCATTGGCGTGGAACTGGTCAGCTCACGCAACGCGCTTGCGCACATTGGCGTGGAAGTACCTGTCACGCAGGAACCCGCCGCGCCGAGAAAGAAAGATGAAGGGCTGCCCATGCCGCGTCGCTGGACCAAGCATGAGGGGAAGAAGGAGGCGGTGAAATGACAGAGCGAGTCGGAGTCTATGTCTGTCACTGCGGGTCGAATATCGCAGGCACAGTGGATGTGGTTGACGTCGCTAACTGGGCAGCGGAAAAACTTGGGCGGCAGGGTGTGATCATTGCGCGTGAATATAAGTTTATGTGTTCAAGTTTGGGACAGGAATTAATTGAGAAGGACATCAAAGAACTGGGATTGACTCGTGTGGTCGTGGCGGCTTGTTCGCCGCACTTGCATGAAAAGACGTTCCGCACAGCGGCGAAGAACGCGGGATTGAATCCGTATCTGGTGGAGCTGGCTTCGATCCGCGAGCAGGTTTCGTGGGTACATTCGGATAAAGCCGTAGCGACAGCAAAAGCCAAAGCTGTTGTATCAGGAGCGGTTTCGAGAGTGATCGAGAACCGTCCGCTGGAAGAGATCAAAGTTCCAATTAATCCAAATACGTTGGTGGTGGGCGGCGGCATTGCGGGAATCCAATCAGCGCTTGAAATTGCGAATGCGGGATTCCATGTGTATCTTGTGGAACGTGAACCGTCCATTGGCGGGCACATGGCACAGTTCGATAAAACTTTCCCGACGTTGGATTGTTCCGCGTGCATTCTCACGCCGCGCATGGTGGAAGCTGGGACTCATCCGAACATCACCTTGCTGACGTGGAGTGAAGTGACGAATGTTGCGGGGTACGTGGGCAACTTCCACGTGACGATCAAAAAGAAAGCGCGTTTTATCAACGAAGAACTTTGCACGGGCTGCGGCATTTGCCAGGAGAAGTGCCCGAAGAAAGTGATCGATGATGTGTACGAAGCAGGGCTTGGGTATCGCAAGGCGGTGTACACGCCGTTCGCGCAGGCCGTGCCGAACTTCCCCGTGATGGACAAGGAGAATTGCACATATTTCATCAAAGGGACATGCAAGGCTTGCGAGAAGTTCTGTCCGACGGGCGCGATTGACTTTAATCAACAGGATGAAATGCTGCATATCGATGTGGGCAACATTGTGCTTGCCACAGGCTATGACCTGTTCGACGCGCGGCGTGTAAGCAATTACGGCTATGGACGTTTGCCGAACGTGTTCACGAGCTTGGAATTTGAGCGTTTGTCCAATGCGGCGGGACCGACCGCCGGGAATATCGTTTTACGTGACGGCAAGACTGTGCCGAAGAACGTGGGCATCATCCATTGCGTGGGCTCGCGCGATAAGAATTTCAACAATTACTGCTCGGTCATTTGCTGTATGCAGGGATTGAAGTTCGCTCATCTTGTTCACGAACGCACGGGCGCAACGGTCTATAACTTTTACATTGACATGCGTACAGCATACAAAGCCTACGACGAATTTTATCAACGTGTGCTTGAGGAAGGGACTCTCTTTGTGCGCGGTAAAGTGGCAGAGGTCACGGATGCGGCGCGCAATGAAAGAGAGAAAGGCAGGCTCATCATTCAAGTGGAAGACACATTGGCGGGCAAACAGCGCCGTATCCCAGTGGATATGGTCATCCTCTCCAGCGGGTTACAGCCGCGTGCGGACGCGAAAGAAGTTGGCAAGCTATTCGGCATTTCCTGTTCAATGGACGGCTGGTTCACGGAGAAGCATCCCAAGCTTGACCCTGTTGCCACAATGACAGAAGGTATTTACATCGTGGGCTGCGCGCAAGGTCCAAAGGATATTCCGTCCAGCGTGGCGCAGGGTGCGGCGGCTTCGGCGCGTGTGCTGGATAAGATTCTGCAAAAGGAAGTTGCGCTGGAACCCATCAAAGCCAGTGTGGATTCAGCTTTGTGTTCAGGCTGCCGCATCTGCAATGGGTTATGTCCCTTCAACGCCATCACCTTTATTGAAGATGATAAAGTCACCGAGATCAATCCTGCACTGTGTCAGGGCTGCGGAACGTGCGTGGCAGCCTGCCCGGCGGGTGCGATCAGCGGCACGGGCTTTAGCAATGAGCAGATCATTGCGCAGATCGACGGGTTGATGATGAAGAATCTCGAACCTGTTGAGGCGTGAGGAGTTGATTCTATGACTGACCAATTTGAACCGACCATCATTGGCTTTACTTGCAACTGGTGCAGTTATCGCGCATCGGATCTAGCAGGGACGGCGCGCATGAAGTATGCCCCGAACGTGAGATTGATCCGCTTGATGTGTTCAGGCCGCCTCGACCCTACCTTTGTGCTGCGTGCTCTTTCAGACGGAGCAGACGGTGTGATGATTACCGGCTGTCACCCTGGGGAATGTCATTACATCGAACAGAATTACAAAGCTTTGCGCCGTTATCTCCTGCTCAAACGCGTGCTTGCAGGGATGGGCATTGAACCTGAGCGCGTAAAACTTGTTTGGGCTAGCGCGGCGGAAGGGGCGAAGTTCGCGGCGGAGACGACTGCCTTTGTGGAAGAGGTGCGGAAGTTAGGGCCGCTTTCCTGGGGAAAGGATGAAAGTCAAGACAAACATTCATCCTTCATCATTCAACCTTCATCCGAAAAGGAGGTGCCCGCATGAAACCCAAATTTGCCATGTACTGGGCCGCCTCCTGCGGCGGATGTGAAATTGCCGTGCTCAACACCCACGAAAAGATACTGGATGTGGACGCGAACTTTGATGTCGTCTTCTGGCCGGTGGCGATGGATGCGAAATATCATGATGTGGAAGCGATGGAAGACGGCTCTATTTTGCTGACTCTCTTCAACGGAGGAATCCGCAACGATGAAAACGAGCACATCGCCAAGCTCCTGCGGCAGAAATCGAAGATATTGGTTGCCTTCGGCTCCTGTGCTTGTGAGGGGTGCATCCCTGGGCTGGCGAATCTGAGTCCCGTGGGAGATATTGTCCACACGGCATTCAATACCCTCACAACCGATAACCCAAATGAAATTTATCCGCGCACAAGTTATGACGTGCCCGAAGGTGAATTACACATCCCAACTCTTTCAAGGATGGTCCGTCCTCTCGAACAGGTTGTTGATGTGGATTATTTCATGCCAGGCTGCCCGCCTGAGAGTCATCAAATTGCGGCAGTCATCGATCTGGTGATCAAAGTTGTAAAAGGTGAAGCGGAACTGCCGCCGAAGGGATCAGTTATCGGCGCGGGTGATTCGACGGTGTGTGATGAATGTCCGCGGGCGAGGAATGTGAAATTCATCAAAGAGTTCAAACGCATTCAGGATGTCGCTCCTGTTGACCCGGCGTTATGCCTGCTCGAACAGGGGATTCCATGCAACGGTCCTGCCACGCGCAGCGGATGCAATGCGCGTTGTCCGCAGGCGGGCGCGCAGTGTATCGGCTGTTACGGTCCTGCGGAGGGTGTGATGGATTACGGTGCGCGGCTCATCACTGCCTTTTCATCCGTCATTGATGCAAACACACCCGAAGAGATCGACCACATTCTTGATGGCATCCCTGACCCGACCGGGCAGGTGTATCGTTTCAATTTAGCGGGATCATTGTTAAAAGCGAACAAGGAAGCATGGAAAGTGGAAAGATGAAATAAGGTTGTTCGATCCTTTGAAAGGAGGATGGCATGAACACCAAACCAGTTGAAAATTCAGAACCCATTGAAGATCCCAACGCGTTATTGGAGAAAGCCCTCATTGAAGAATATCTCAAAGAGAAAGGCTACTCGCATGAAGACCTCAAAAAACTTCCTGCTGAATTGGTGGAGAAGTTGATGAAGGAGGCCTCTCAATATGCCTCCCTCAAAATGGAAGAGGTTAAAGCGCGGGCGCACTTCGTCAAGGAATTGCATGACGATGCTTCGTCGCTGGAGAAGTGAAAAATATTGAGTGAAACGTGGTTTTGCGAATCGCGTTTCACATATCACGCAGCAAGGATTGGAGGCTTTATGACCCAACGCATATCCATTGACCCCATCACCCGTCTCGAAGGACACGGCAAGATCGAGATATTTTTGGATGACAAAGGCAATGTTGCCAATTCCTATTTTCAAATTCCCGAACTGCGCGGTTTTGAACGGTTCTGCGTAGGGCGTCCCATTGAAGAGATGCCTCTGCTGACCAACCGCATTTGCGGGGTTTGCCCCGAGGCGCATCACATGGCAGCCTCTAAAGCTGCGGATATGGTCTATCAAGTGGACCCGCCGCGCACGGCGAAACTTCTGCGTGAATTGCTGTACTCGGCATTCTATTGCACTGACCACACGACTCATTTCTATGCGTTGGGTGGGCCTGATTTTGTAATGGGGCCTGATGCCCCTGTTGCAGAAAGAAATATCCTTGGCGTGATTCACAAGGTTGGGCTGGAGATCGGTAGCAAGGTCATTCAGATGCGCAAGTATGGGCATACCGTGGTGGAAATGATCGGCGGACGCAAGGTGCATCCGTGTACATCCATCCCTGGCGGAATGACCAAAGGCATCACCGAAGAACAGCGCAAAGAGATCGAAGAGATGGGACGCTGGGCAATAGACTTTGCACAATTCAGCCTCAAGATTTTCAACGATATTGTGCTTGGCAACAAGGCATATGTTGACCTCATCCTCGGTGACATATACACCCATCATACCTACTACATGGGCATGGTTGACGAAAACAACAAGATCAATTTTTATGATGGAAAAGTCCGCGTGGTGGACCCGAACGGAAAGGAGTTCGTCAAGTACGCCCCAAAGGAGTACGCCGAGCATATTGCCGAGCACGTCGAGCCGTGGACCTATCTCAAATTCCCGTATTTGAAAAATGTTGGCTGGAAGGGTTTTGTGGATGGCATTGATTCAGGTGTGTACATGGCAACTCCGCTTTCACGGCTGAATGCTTCCGATGGCATGGCAACTCCGCGCGCGCAGGAAGAGTATGAAAAATTTTATGCAACCCTTGGCGGCAAGCCCGTGCATCAACGCCTCGCTACGCATTGGGCGCGGTTGATCGAATTGCTCTATGCTGCCGAACGCTGGGTGGAATTGGTGACCGACCCTGAGATCACTTCCGCGGATATTCATACGAAGCCGACTCAAATTCCAACGGAAGGGATCGGCATTGTCGAAGCGCCGCGCGGCACGCTTACGCATCATTACTGGACCGATGAACTGGGACGCGTAACCAAAGTGAATCTCATCGTTGGCACCACCAACAACTACGCGCCGATCCAAATGTCCACCCACAAGGCGGCGGCGAGTCTGATCAAAGACGGGGTTGTGAATGAAGGTCTGCTTAACATGGTAGAGATGGCTTTCCGTGCCTACGATCCGTGCTTCGGGTGCGCTACTCATTCGCTGCCGGGACAAATGCCTTTGGAGATCACGGTTCGGGATACGGATGGGAAGCCCCTCAAAGTGCTGAGTCAGTTTTGTTGAGTTGTATCAGACAATGGTTAAGAGCGAAGCGGAAATTTATCTTATGAAAACGTTGTTGGTCGGGCTTGGAAATCCCATCCTTGGTGATGATGGTGTTGGCTGGAAGGTCGCTGAAGAAGTGAAGAGGAAACTTCCCGCTGATTTGTGCGTGGATGTGGAATGTCTTTCGCTGGGCGGCATTAGTTTGATGGAGCATTTGATCGGTTATCAACGTGCAATTTTGGTGGATGCGTTTGCCTTGGATGAACCGCTCGGTTCGATCTTGATCTTGAAGCTGGAAGATATGCCGAATTATTCTGCCTATCACACAACCTGTCCGCATGATACCTCCTTGCAAAATGCAATTGAGCTGGGGAAGGCAATGGGCGCGAAACTGCCCGATGAAGTGATGGTGGTGGGTGTTGCCACAAAGCGCATCCATGAATTCAGCGAGGAACTTTCCTCTCCTGTTGCGGAAGCTGTTCCCCTGGCGGCAAGATTTGTGCTGGATCTGCTTGAACAAAAAATACTGGTTGAGAAATAAACAAAAGCCATCCGTATGGATGGCTTTTGTTTTGACGGTTAATCAACAGGATCCTGGAAATCAGGGTGACGGTCAATATACCTGCTGACGAACCAGCACGTCGATTCTACTTTCAGGTTGTTTTCCTTTGCATATTGCAAACCTGTTTTTACGAGCAGGCTTCCGATACCCTGACCTTCCAATGCAGGCGGGACACCGGTGTGCGTAAAAACGATGATATCTCCATTTATGTAATAAGCCAGCTCGGCAGTATGTGCGTCAATTTTAATTTCGAATCGTTTTCGTTTCAGATCGTGTATAACGTTAGTGTCTTTAGTCTGCACGTTTATCCTCTTTGTTTCTGACGCGCGATGACGGCGATATATTCCATGATGATCTTCAATCCGGCGAAGACAGTGGATTCCGATGGGTCGAGCGGCGGAGCAATTTCAACGACATCCAGCCCAGCAAGGGACAGATCCTGCGTGGACTTGATGAGAGTCAGCACATCGCGTGAGGTCAGTCCGCCGAACTCGGGGATGCCCGTACCCGGCGCACTGGATGGATCCAGGCAGTCAATGTCCAGCGAAATATGAACGGCATCACAGTCGTTGAGGATATTGCGAATGCTGTCTGCGACGTGCCGCATGCCGCGGTCAGCCACGTCTGCAGCGGTGTAGACATGGATCCCGCTGTTCTCGATCAGGTCAATTTCCTGGTCTTCCCACGAACGCAGCCCCACCATGCAAACATCGTGCGGCTCAATGCCGAACTCCAGCGCGCGGCGCATGGTATTTGCGTGAGAAAGGCGTGAGCCATTGAAGAAATCGCACAAATCCGGATGCGCATCCACCCATAACACGCCAAGGTGCAAATCCTTGTAACGTTCGCGTTGTCCCTGCAAAACGGGAATGGTCACTGAGTGATCGCCGCCAAGCACAATCGGCATATTGGGAAGGGTTGCGATCTGCCTGCGAATCGTTTGAAAGTCATTGACCGGGTCGGTGATTGTCACGTCACCCAGATCGCAAATGGTTAAATCCTTCAGACGGGTGCGGTCTTCGCTAAAGGGAGTCAAATGCCTGGACCAGAATCTCAGGCGTTCGGGCGCAAGAGCCGCGCCTTTGCGGGCGCTGGCGAGTCCATCAAATGGGATTCCGATCACACTGAAATCAGCTTCCGCAGGCGTGAGATCAGGATGGTGTAAATCGCCCCATAATCCGTGCGTGCCTTCAACGGTCATATGCTCTCCTTTTTTCGACCAATTGTACTCTCGAAAAATAGCGACATTGACCCGCGTTCCGTTTGCTTTTACAATGTTAAGTATGTTTTACCCGATGTTCGCAGGTTTTTTTCGTCCCGACCACGACCCTCCACAGTTTAAAGGTGTGCCGATTTTTATTGTCAACCCATAATTTTATTCGGAGGAAAAACCCATGAATACCCCTTTCGTATCAAAACGTGCCCCCATTTATGCCGACGTTCCCAATGAAAAATGGAACGACTGGCGCTGGCAATTAAGCCATCGTTTGAACACGGTGGAGGATATCGAAAAAGTTCTCAAATTGACCGACTCGGAAAAGAAAGCCCTGCAAACTCAGGGGCTTTTCCGTGTGGATGTAACCCCCTACTTTATTTCACTGATCGACCCCGAAGATCCAGATGACCCCACCCGCAAACAGATTATCCCCGTTGCGGAGGAATTGAATGCCTTCACCGCCATGATGGAGGATTCGCTTGCGGAAGACCGCCACTCTCCCGTGCCGGGGCTGGTTCACCGTTATCCTGACAGAGTGCTTATGCTGGTAACGACTCAGTGCGCCTCGTATTGCCGGTATTGCACACGCTCCCGCATCGTCGGCGACCCCGGACAGACCTTCAAACGCGAAGAATTTGAGATGCAGATCGAATACCTCAAGCGGACCCCGCAAGTGCGTGATGTGCTGCTCTCCGGCGGCGACCCGCTCGTGCTTGCGCCGAAAATTCTCGAAGAATTGCTCTCGCGCCTGCGCGAGATTCCACATATCGAGATCATCCGCATCGGTTCACGGGTGCCGGTTTTCATGCCCATGCGTGTTACCCAGGAATTGTGCGATATGCTGGCAAAGTTCCACCCACTCTGGTTGAATATTCATGTCAATCACTCGAATGAAATTTCGCTGGAACTTGCCGAAGCCGCAGATCGTCTGACTCGTGCGGGCATCCCGCTGGGCAACCAGTCCGTTTTACTGGCCGGCGTAAATGACAATGTGCACATCCAGCGCCAGTTGGTTCATGACCTTGTCCGTATTCGCGTACGTCCTTATTACCTGTATCAATGTGACCTGGTGGAGGGCGCAGGACACTTCCGTACCCCTGTTGCCAAAGGCATCGAGATCATGGAAGGTCTGCGCGGACACACTTCCGGCTACGCCGTTCCCCAATTCATAGTAGATGCGCCGGGCGGCGGCGGGAAGATCCCGTTGATGCCCAATTACCTGTTGAGCATGTCTGACCATAAAGTGATTTTGCGTAACTACGAAGGTTATGTTACAACGTATGAGGAGCCCACTGATTACGTTCCTTCCGATGCGGCCAAATTCAAAGGTCTCAAACGTCCCGAGCCCGGACAGGCCGGTCTCACAGGACTTTTGGACGGTGAAGACTTGTTCATCAAGCCTGAAGGATTCGATGAGCTGCATAACCGCGGTGGTATCCAGCACCGTTTGAAAGATGAGAATAAGTGGAAGCCGCTGGGTATTGGCTCCGGCGAATCAGATTAGTCATTAAGAGACCTGACAGGTTTCGGGTGGTTTTTTAGGAAACTATTTCAAGGGTCTGTCGGGTCTTTTCATAAAGGAGAACACTATGCGTAAATCAATGTTTATTTTTGCCGCCCTTGTATTTTTGGTGGCAGCCTGTCTACCGGTACAGGACACTCAGGACTTGGAATCGCGTGTCAACACTGCTGTGGCGCAAACCATGGCTGCGGAAGATCAGATTGCAAATTCTGTTGAACAAACTGTTGCCGCGCAAGTCCCGGCTTCGCCCACACTTGTTGTTGATGTTCCTTCTGCCGCAGTTACTGAAACGCCTCTAGCGTTCCCCACTTTCACATTTACACCCATCGTGATTGATACGGTGACTCCTCTGCCGGTCAACCCCACGGCTACCCGCCGTCCCGTCCAACAAGCTCAATATTCCTGCAACGCGATTCTTAGAAAGCCTGCAGATAATACTCAATTTAATCCGGGTGCTCACTTTGATATTAAGTGGACCATTGTCAACACTGGTACAAAATCCTGGGTAGCCGGCATTGACGTGAAATACTACAGCGGCCCCAAAATGGCAACCACCACCCGATATGAGATCCCCAAGGTAATGAACCCGGGCGATACATATGAAATTGACCTGGACGGAGTTGCCCCGAACAAAAAAGGCCGCCAGGTGATGACCTGGGCAGTGGATGGCCCGATGTGCTTTCCGTATGTTGCCATTACTGTAAAATAAAAATCAGGAGCAGCCATGAGACGGCGCAGTACCAAATTGTTTTTCATCGCTACCAGCACAGTGTTGATGCTTGCCTGTGTAATACCATCCCTTGCGCCTGCTCCGACACCGCTTCCCACGTTTGACCCGAACTCGATTGGCACGGCAATTGTAGAGACAGCCAACGCAGCGGCGAGGCAAACTGCGCGCGTACTGCCCCCTACTCTTACTCCCACGCCTACGCTCCTGCCGACCAAAACCCCTACGGACACTCCCCCACCCACGGCAACCTTTTATTTTGTAGTGGCTACCATTACTTTGCCGCCCACCCAAATTCCTTTGGGAACTTCCGATAAACCGTATGACTGCCAGATTCTTTCACGGACTCCGCAAAATGATAGTGTTGTCGCAAAGTCATCTGTGTTTGAAGCACGCTGGCTGGTGGCAAATATAGGTAAGTCCGGATGGGACGCAAATAACGCAGATTATCGTTATGCCGGCGGCTCCAGACTCCATCAGGGCGGGGTTGTCCGCGATTTTGAGGCATCCGTTTCGCCTGGCAGTACCATCGAAATCGTTGTGAACATGCAATCTCCAGCCGACGCGGGAACGTATTCCACTACGTGGAAGATCAACGTTGGCAAAAATGAATTTTGTACGATGGACTTGACCATCATTGTGCAATAAAAAAAGTGCTCCGAGCCTTCGCTCGGAGCACTTTTTTTATTGCTATGAAGCGGGAGGAAGCGGCTCGTCGTTTGCAGCAACAACTTCCGGCTTCTTGCGGAGCAGGAAAAAGCCCGTGATGATCGGAACCAAAACCAGGATAACGGAAACACAAAGAAGGGCATATCCCGCTGTGGGGGGCATGGGTTGGTCTACGCCGCCGAGGCTATAGGTTCCGTTCCCGGTCACCCCGCCGAACCCCAGAATACAGGTAAACAAACTGCAACACGAACATAATAGCGCAAGAACAACTGTGATGATCATACTGGTATTCTTATTCATTAAAACTCTCCTTTTATTTTTTCTTTTAGTATACAAAAATAAAAAATGGGATGCAAGCGCTGCCTGCATCCCATTGGTACTAGCTGCGAAGTTTCGCGCCGATTGTGTTTTCCAGCCGTTTGACGATCTTGTTGCAGATCGCGGCGGCATCGGCATCGGTCATTGTTTTATCCGATTGATACGTAAGGCTGTACGCCAGAGACTTTTTGCCGGCACCGATCTTCTCATCCACGTACACATCGAACAGGCGGACATTGGTGACGGTCTTTCCGCCCGTCTGCCTGATCAATGCCTCGACAGCAGATGCCTCCACTGAAGCATCCACAATGACGGCGATGTCTTCGTAAATGGGCGGAGTCTCGGGGACAGCTTTGATGCCGTAGGTGGGATTCAATTTGCGCATGAGATCAAGGTCAAATTCAGCAACGATGACTGGGGCATCACCCATCTCGAACTTTTCCTTTGACAGCGGATGCAATTCACCGAAAACGCCCACAACCTGCCCGTTCACTTTGACTTCGGCGGCTTTGCCCGGGTGCAGGTATGGGGTGGATTCGTTGGCAGTGTAGGAAATGTCTGTGAGGCGCAGTCCGCTCAAAAGGAGTTCGAGGCGCCCCTTCATATCGTAGAAATCAAAGGTGGGCGCGTCTTTTACATCCCATGCGGAAGCGAGGCGGGAGCCAGTCATCACGATGGCGAGTTTGCGCGGCTCAAAAGGAAGATCATTGCCGTTTGGCTCGAAGACAGAACCGACTTCAAACATCGCAATGGATTCGGCGCGGGCGTTTTTCTCGGCGATCTCCAGCACGGAGGTGAGCAGGCTGCGGCGCAGAACACTGCGTTCGGGCGCGATGGGGTTGGCAATGCGAACATAGTTCTCGCTTGCTTTCAGACGGGATTCGCGTTCGGGCGAGGTCATGCGATAGGTGACGACTTCCTGCAGACCGACCGCGACAAGCAGATCCCGAAGATGCTCTTCCCACTCGTGGACGGGGTTGCCAACTTGTGGAGGAAGGGAATCCGCCATGCTGGTAGTGGGGATGTTGTCGTAGCCGTAACTGCGGGCAACTTCTTCGAGTACGTCAGCGAGACCGACAACTCCTTCGGCGATGTCCATGCGGTGGTCGGGGGCAATGACTTGCAGCTTGTCACCCTTTATTTCACACTTGAATTCGAGGCGCGTGAGTAGTTCGGCAATTTGCTTGAGAGTGAGATCAATGCCGAGCAAACGTTTTACATCGTGTGTGGTGACATCTACAGTAGAATCTTTTGGCTTGAGCGGATACACATCCACGAGGTCGGGGGCGATTGAACCGCCAGCCCATTCTGCCATGTATTGGAGTCCGCGTTTCACTCCCGGTTCTGCGAGCGAGGGGTGCACGCCGCGCGAAAAGCGGAAGGATGCTTCGGAGGGAAGATTATGCTGCTTTGCCGTGCGGCGGATGTTAATGAAGTTCCACGCCGCGCCTTCGAGCAGAACGTTGACGGTGCTCTTTCCGCGTGAAGTAATTTTTCCTTGCGGCATTTCACCAGGTTTTGTCTCGATGCCTTTTGCATCCAACACTTCTTTGGAAGCGTCATACACTTCAGATTCGGAACCGCCCATCACACCTGCGAGAGACAGTGAACCTTTTTCATCACAGACCAGCACATTCGTGGAAGTGAGCTTGCGTTCGACTCCATCAAGAGTGGTGAGCTTTTCACCATCTTTTGCGGCGCGGGTGCTGATCTTGATTTTCTTGTCTCCTGCCCGGGCTTTGAGCACATCATAATCAAAGGCGTGCAAAGGCTCGCCAAGTTCGAGCAT
>JACZJB010000225.1 GCA_014860805.1 Anaerolineales bacterium | reverse complement strand
GTGGGATATGAAGACGTGGGGATTTTCGTCAGCCAATCGGGCGAGACCAAGGATGTGCTCAACGCGTTGGAAGCCGCCGAGAAGCGCGGCATGGCTTGTTTTGGATTGGCAAACGTGGTGGGTTCGACATTGACGAAGGCGTCTTCGTTCTGTCTACCCTTGTGCTGCGGATACGAAATCAGCGTGCCAGCTACGAAGACATTTACCAACCAGGTCGTGACGTTCCTGTATCTGGCGTATCGACTCGCTGGTATGGATACAACTGCTGGTTTCGATACGCCCTTCGCAAAGAGCGCTCAGGGCTACTCAACCAGCGGATCAGGGCGTGCGATTGACCGTATCCCTGAATTGATGGAGCAGACGATTGAGATGGTCGGACCACAGATCGAAGCGATCGCCAAAGACATCAACGAGTGGAACGATATGTACTGTCTTGGCTACGGCGCGACTTACCCGATTGCATTGGAAGGTGCGTTGAAATTAAAAGAAATTACGTATGCCCATTGCGAAGGCATGCTCTCAACCGAGTTCAAACACGGACCGCTCTCTGCGGTGAGCAAGGGATTCCCGATCGTCTTTGTCGCGGGACCGAACGATGTGCCGCTCATCATCAGCGGAATCAATGAAGTGAAAGTGCGCGGCGCACGCACGATCACCATCGCCGAAGAAGACGCTCGCCTGCGTGCCAACGGTGATGATCTGGTGGTCATCCCAAAGTCAGATGCGCAGATCAGCGCGTTGCTGGGAGTGTTGCCGTTGCAGTTGCTTTCGTATCACATGAGCGTGTTGCGCGGGTTCGATCCTGATTTCCCGAGGAATTTGAGTAAGACTTTGACTGTTGATTAATTGGGTTCGGTGCGGGATAAATCCCTGCCTCAGTTCGTGGAAGTCCGCTAAAGGCGGACTCGATCATCAGCCCGAAGGGCTTCCATGTGCTGAGGGAGGGTTTCAACCCGAACAATCTTGATTTCCCGAGGAATTTGTCCAAGACGCTGACGGTGGATTAATCACAAAGGTCACGCTTGCAGCGTGACCTTTTTTTTGCAATCGCATAATGGTTTCATTTATTAATTGGCTAGGATAAGCGACCTTCCAAATATAGAGCAATATGATCTTTCAATTCAATCGGTGGGATAAAATTCCCTGAAATCGTACTGCGCATCATCGCGGTGTACACCAACGGTCCAAGCAGGGAAGCGACAGCATGGTAGGGATGCTCTTTTCGGAGAAGTCCATCCTTTTGATAGCGAGTCAACAGCTCCCCTATCGAGCGGAAGAGAGCCAGCGGCTGGCTGAATGAATCCGCCAGTTCGGGGGTGTGGGATATCTCAGAGAACAAACTAGCGAAAAACTTTTCATGCATCACCACCGAACCTTGATAGGCTTGCAGCACCCGCATCAAGTCGGCTTGAATATTCCCTGTATATTTTGTCGCCGATTCAAAATCGGTTTGCTCAACCAATGCCTGTATAGCACGTTTTACCAGTTCGCTTTTGCTTCCAAATTTACGAAAGAGTGTCACCTCACTCATATTGGCGGCATCTGCCAAAACTTTGGTAGTCGCGCCTGCATAGCCACGCTCGATGATAGTCCGCATGACAGCATCGAAGATTTTTTCATCGTCAATAACTTTCGGCATAACAACTCCTAGTTGATATTTTACCATATGTTAGTATTGACTTACAATAATATTGATGATATATTATTGACAGCAAGCACTAACATTAGACAGATTTGACGCCCATGGAGTGAATTATGACCATCGTGAATCGAATATTTGAAACTGTGATGACCCAAGGCTCTGGCAAAAAACCATCCCTCGATAATTTACTGGCTCAATTTGACAAGGAATTGGAAAATTTCCAAACATTGGTTGAGCTTGCGGAAGAGTCTAAGCCGCGTACGCCGTTCGACAGCAAGAAACTCAAATTTAGCGATATGTATATGTCCAAATTAACGTTGAAGCAGATTCTATCGGTGCTGCCTACCATGTTCCCTCTCCAATTGCAGATGCGTAAAAGCGCAAATCTCTATGATGGGAAGTTTCGTCCCACAAAGTCAGAAGCCGAGCCATCATTTTTCGATGAATTAGAAACTCTTGCGCATAAAGCAGGTGCGACAGCAGTGAAATATGTCAAAGTACCGAATAATGCCATCTTCAAACATAAAGGTATTCCTTATCAATATGCTGTGGTGATCACGGTTGAGATGGATAAGGAAAACATGTCCACGGCGCCGAGTTTCACAGCCTTCAAGGAAGTGGCAAATGGATATAAGAACCTGGCTGTAATCGGGAACAAGATGGCAAAATTCATGCGGAAGAATGGTTTTGCGGCTTATCCTGGAACCGCATTGGGTGGATTGACAGACTATACACATCTTGCTGAATTGGCAGGGTTGGGTGCTATCGGGTATCACGGATTGTTGATTACGCCAAACGAAGGAGCCAGACTACGCATAAATACAATCTATACCAATATTACAAACCTTCCCATCAAAACAGAGAATGAACATTTGTGGGTGCGGGATTTCTGCGCGATGTGCAAGAAATGCATTCGGTCGTGTCCTGTCAAAGCCATTTACGATCAACCCAAACCACGTGGCGACGGAGGCATGCAATGCATTGACCATGACTCCTGTCGCGATTATTTCAATCAAAATTTTGGATGTGCGGTTTGCCTTGCAAGTTGTCCTTTCAGCCAGTCTGGCTATGATGCAGTCAAGTCTCGGTTCAAAGGAAACTCCAAAGCGCCACAATTTCGCATTCCAGTTATTGTTCCTATTCCTGTTGAATCCAAAGTTGAGGAGGAGGTCCTCTCATGAAAAGAATCTTGTTATCCGAACGGATCAAAAAAGCGCCGTGGTTTTTGACGATAGAACCTTACCTGAGAAAACAGGATCATCCAGTCTCAAGTCACCCCGAAGCGCGTGAACCCAGAATCGTTCCGCTGGTCATCATCGATTATGGCAGTTTGATGGCAAGGATCAAGCAGATGCGATACATTGGCAAGCTATTAATCGCGGCTATTTTTGAAATGGCAAAGAGCGCCAGTAGCATCAAAAACAATCCATACACAGGGAAAACATCAATAGATACTGAAACGCTTAAAGAATTGGAAGCATACGCTAAAAGTCTTGGCATAGCAGATATTGGGTATACGGAAGTCAATCCGCGTTACATATTCAAAGGATTTCGGATTCTTTTCAAAAATGCGATTGTTTTCACGATCGAGATGAACAAAGAAAAGATCAAACTTGCACCATCCATTCCTTCTTTCATCGAAGTCTTCCGAACATATTACGAGGTAGGTGTGATTGTCAACAAGATCTCCGAATTCTTACGCATCCGAGGCTATAACGCGCATGCGGGACCTGCGGTTGGCGGCGACGTTAACTACATTCCCATTGCTATTGATGCGGGTCTTGGTTATTCAGGAAAAAATGGTTTATTAATCACCAAAAACAGCGGTCCTAGAATAAGATTAGCGGCAGTTTACACAGATATTGAAAACCTGCCTTTTGCCCGAGAAAATCCTCATAGATGGGTCAGGGATTATTGCGAGACCTGCAACATCTGTAGCCAGAAATGCCCTGTAGATGCAATTTATATGGAAACCAAAACATTAGCAGACGGCGGTCCAGCATTTATCGACCACACAAAATGTGCAATGCCCTTCTCAAACGATAATGGCTGTACGCTTTGTATAAAACATTGCCCATTCAGTTATGGTGATTACAACAAAATGAAAATGAGATTTGAAGACGTGCATTAGTATCTTTTTTGAGAGATAGGAAAGAGAAAGGGGAGGAGATGAGGAAGGGACCTCTCCCTGATGAGCATGAGCAATCAATGTGTCCGTT
>JACZJB010000224.1 GCA_014860805.1 Anaerolineales bacterium | reverse complement strand
GACTTGTGCCTGCTCGTGGATCTCTTTCAACATAAAATGCGGATACCCGCCCTTCTGCACCGCATCCATCGACTCCGTAACTGTTTCTGGCATTCGTTGAATTATTTTTCCATCTTTGACAGAGCGCACTTCCACGCGGTCTGCCCACAACGTCACGATCTCCCCATCCTGCGGGCGGATGACTTCGCGGGTGAGCGGCAATATCGAAGGCAGGTCAGACGAAAGACAAGTGAAGCCGTCGCCGATGCCGATCACCATGCCCGAACCTTTTTTGAACGCGTATAACTTATCATCATTCGCGCGCCCGATGACAAAGGCATAATCACCTTCGAGATCGCCATACGCGAGTCGAATGGCATCAATGAATTCATACCCGCGGCTGATATATCTCTCCACCGCATGCACACAAGTCTCACCATCATTCTGCGAACGGACAGTCATCCCTTCTGCCATAAATTCCAAACGCAACTCGACATTATTCACCACATTGCCATTGTGCGCCCCGACCATGTCACCGTTTGAATCCAAATGTGGCTGTGAATTAACTTGTGAAGGCTCGCCAAAGGTTGCCCAGCGCAATTGGGTAATCCCACGCTGTCCGCGCATTTCCGCGATGTTATATTTTGCCGCCACCGAATCCACTTTACCCACATCTTTTCGCAGATCGATCTTTCCGTTATTGATCGTCGCTGCACCAACAGAGTCGTATCCGCGGTACGTTAATCTCTCCGCTGCTGCAATTAAAATAGGTCCGAGCGCTTCTTCTTTATTGGTAACATACCCGAAAATTCCACACATTTTATAGATCTCCTCGGTGGTCGAGTAGGGCAAGGCCCGTATCGAGACCACTTGTAACAGAAATATTTTTACTTCGTGATGGTCTCGATATGTTCTTCGCTATCGCTCGGAACTACTCGACCACCGACATATTTATTGCTTCTGGATTATAGCGATGTAGTGTAACCCTGCTAATTTATATTCTGCATCAGTTTTGTCAAAAATCATCACAACTTTAAAGTGACTTATTCCAACTTCAGATTGCCGTTTTCATCGAACTCGAAGAACGGGTTATACGCCACCTCCCAGCGATAATCGTCGGGGTCAGTGAAATAAGAACTGTATCCGCCCCAAAATACTTTTTGCGGTTCCTTGATGATCTTCACGCCTTTTGATTTCAGGTCTGTGACGATCTCATCCACTTCCGATTCGCTTTTGGCGTTATACGCCAGAGTGAATCCTGAAAACCCGCTTCCCTCTGGCGAGACCAACGCGTCCTCCGCCAGCTTCTCTCGCGGATAAATTGCGAAGACCACTCCGCTTGTTTGAAAGAATGCCACATCATCCTGGCTCGCGCTGGATGGTTTCCAGCCAAGAGTCTCTGTATAAAATTTATATGATTTCTCGAAATCTCTCACGCCTACAGTGATCAAATGCAGATTCTGATTCATATTCGACGACTCCTTTATGCCGGGTTATCCCACGGCGCGACACCGCGCCCGTTTTCGCCTCTTAACGACCCGTGAATTGTGTTTGCTAATTCAGGCAGAATCTCCGCTGTAGCCGCCAGCAGACCAAAACAGCCCGCGATCATCATGTCACCGAAGGGGACGGCAAAATAGGGTCTCAATGTTGGGTTGTTTAAAAACATGCTTCTTCTCGGTCCCGTCACCACCACGTCAAAATCATCCTTTCCAAACTCAAACGGATTGTCGCCATACACCAACGCACCATGCCCCATGTCATCAAAAATATCCTGATGTTTCAATGAGCCATCCGCCAGCGCGCGAATGTATTTTTCGAGCTTGGGCAGATCGATCTCGCCTGTGTGATGCTCAAAGACGCCTTCAATCCCATCACCGAGTCGAAACGCGAGTGTATGGAAATTCCCCACATTGACGATGATCTTGCGTCTGCGCTTTGCAACTACAGGGTCAAAGTTTGCACCCAGCACTGCCGCAGGAGCCGTATCCATCACCACCAGCGGACAAGGCAAATCGCCTGCTGAGTCCGCGACAGATTGTAAGCGTGTCATGATTTTGGGAATATCGTTGGAAAGATAGGCGAAGGCAGAAAGAGAATTCTTTGCTTTGATTCTTTTATCGAGATAATCAAACCTGAATTGACGATCTGAAACTCCCGCAGGCGCATTACCATGATCGAACACGGCAACGGCGATGGCTCCCAAGTCTTTCAGTGAAACACCGTACTCTTCAAACGTTTTGGAGATCAGTTGGAAATTAAGGTCTTTTAATTCCAAACTTTCAACCTTTGGCCTGAGACCTTCAACCTCATCGTCAGAGACGATGCGAATCCCCAGTGCCTCCACCTTGTCCAGTTCATCATTCAACGTCGTTGCAGCGGAAGGTGTCATGTAGACGGGAATCCCTGCGCGGGCGTATTCTTCGATTGCCCAGGCTGAGGGTCCGCCGCCCATTTGATGTCCAGTGAGCAGGATGGAGGTGCGAAGCGGAAGCGCCTTTTTGAGACGGCGATGAACCATCATGGTAGGCGAAGGCAGGACGAGTTTGAATCCGTTCTCGATGTCGAGATTCGAATCGTATAAAAAGATATCCTGTGTGCCTGTGCCAATATCTACCGTTAAGATTTTCATGGGTACTCTTCGAGCTAAATTTCAATTCCAAGCCATTGACGGATGAAGTATCCGATCACAAAAGAGAAGGCGGCCACGCTTAAGCTCAAGCCTGCCATTTCAATAAACCTTGCGCGAAAAGATTCGCCTTTGGCGATCGAAATGTAATAATTGAAGATCGCAATAATGATTACGGCGGTTGTCAGCGCAATGGCAAGATCAAGGTAATAGTTTTCGAAAAGTAGATAAGGCAAAATGAGCAGGGTAACCGTCGTGATGTAGGCAATGCCTGTGTACACTGCGGCGCGGACAGGATGCTTTGTGGTTTCTTCCGAACGGGTGGAGAGATATTCGCTGGCAGCCATCGAAAGCGACGCGGCAATGCCGGTAATGAGTCCTGAAAGGGCGATCAATTTTACGTTTTGCAGGGCAAGTGTCAGCCCGGCCAGAGCGCCTGTCAATTCCACAAGAGCGTCATTCAAGCCAAGCACAACCGATCCCGCATACTGCAGCCGTTCTTCATCCAGCATTTCAATAAGTTGATGCTCGTGTTTATCTTCTTCATCCTGATAGACGGCCGCTTCGGGAATTACTTTGGAAACTGCTTCGTAATTGACTTGTGCCTTCTCTTCGCCCTGTTCCATGAGTTTAACGCCAAAGGTAAAACCGAACAGCATGCTGATGAGATAGTAAAACCAGACATTGATCCATTTCGGTTTAACTTCCTCATTTGTGTATTTCTTCCACCCGTTGTAATGACGCAATTCATCTTCGGCGATCGCGTCTAGAATCTTTGCATTCTCTGCGGACTTGATGCGCTTTGCGAGGCGCTTGTAGATGTGATATTCGGTGATTTCCGTCTCTTGAAAGAGGGTTATTTTTTTGCGAATGTCTTCGCTGATGGTCTGCATGATGTGCTCCTTGAAGTATTGACTGAAGTGATTCATGCAATATTGTAAATCAAAAGACGCCCCCGAAGGGGCGTCTTTTGATTTTATTTTTATAACATTACGCCTTTTGCAGAACAAAATACCAATACCTGCGGTTATCCAAGTGCGGCAGAGCGTTGGGCGAGTTGGGTGTAAGACCGGCAAAGTGATAGAACTGCTTGCGTAAAACTGCCGGCACATATTTGTCAACCAATGCCATGCGGCGTTCGCGGTCCATTTCCATCGCTTTCAATACATTATCTGTAATGTCCTCTTCTTTGACCAGAATCAACCCCATATTTTTTAATTGCGCGCGCCAAATTTCAACCTTTTCTTCATAGCGCAGATCGGTATAGAGGAAATAGCCGTTGGGTCTGAGCACCCTCTTGACATGGGCAAAAAATTTGGCAATGTTTGGATAATATAGCGAGGCTTCCACGTTCAGGACCACATCAAAGGAGTTATCAGGGAACGACAAAGCCTCGGCATTCCCATGATGAAATTTAAGCCCGTCCAGTTTGTAATGTTCGCGGCAGAATTCGATGGCACGCGTGGAAAAATCCACCCCGGTGTAGGATTTTGGCTTGAAGTGCCGCATGATGAAACTCGCGCCTCCGCCCCGCCCGGAGCTGACTTCCAGCGCATCGGCATTTTTCCAATCAATATGCTTTGCCACGTGATGATATAGCTGCATTGGATAGCGGTGGATCTCGTCCTCTTTTTCGAGAGGAATAGGATCATCTCCCTCGTGGTGGGCGGTGTATCCAAAGTTCATGAAGATGGCATTTTTATCCTTGTCAATCGCGGAGACCATTTCATATTGCAGACGGGTAAGCCAGCTTTTCAGGTTGGGAAAACGGTGAAATAATAGCTTGTTAAGCATACTTCTCTCCTCTTCAAGTTTTTTGATGCGGTTTTTGAATGCCTCGTATTATAACCCTGCTGGGCAGGCAGAGTGATGCATGGTTTTGAAAGCTTTCGGTGATGGTTAATCACCTTCCAGGCTGGCATGGCGCAGATTATGGTAAATGGTGAAATACAGCATCTCACGTAAGGTGAGTTTCCCTAAAATGGGATGTGGCAGTTGTGCTTCCTCCAAATCCTTGTCATCCCATTTTTCAACAGCCGCAATGAGTCTCTCCATGACGTTCCCCAATTGACTTAAGAGTTCTTCTTTTTTCTCTTCGGGGTTGGCAGGGGGAGTCTGATCAGGGAGAAAAGTGCCGGATGCCTGCGCTCCTTTTGCGATTTCAGCGCGGTAAACAGAACAGATCTCATTATAGGTTCTGGAGGGATTTTCAGGCTTTGCAAACATTGTCTGTAGAGCCAATTTTGGCAAGCCCAATGCCTTTGCGACAGGTTTGATTGCCTTGATCATGTGGTCCACATTATCTGAAGCAGACCAAGCTTCGCCTTCGCGGTGGAAAAAATCTTTTGCGGGGATTGCTAAAAACCAGTTTTGTGCTCGTAGTCCCGAGTCTTTAATTGCTGAAATTATTTCCAATTTTGAGTTGATCGGTGTCATGGATGAATTTTCCTTTGGTTGTCAAAACCAATTTGTCAAACAAAAGTTTCTTTTAAAATAAAAACAGGCCGCAGAGATTTAGTCTGCGGCCTGTTTGACCTACTCTTTTATTTCATTGTCTCGTAATTTTCGGGCAGCCAGCAGCACAGAACCAACTCTCTCGCCGCTTTAACCTCGTCCATGCGGCCGAATTGCGTGGTGCTCGGCGCATTGTGGAGCAATTCAGGCTGGGACTTGGCTTCCTCCGCAATCTTGATGAGAGCATCGGCGAAACGATCAAGAGTGTCCTTATTCTCGGTTTCAGTGGGTTCGATCATCAAGGCTTCGTGGACGATGAGCGGGAAGTAGTTTGTGGGCGGGTGGAAGTTGTAATCCATCAGGCGTTTGGAGATATCCAGCGCGCGGATGTCACTGCCTTCGAACTGGCCTTCCATCACGAACTCATGCATGCAGATGCGGTCATACGGAATCTTGTAGGTGTCGCGCAAACGTGCCTGCAAATAATTGGCATTGAGCACTGCGTACTGCGAAATATCTTTTAATCCATCTGGTCCATGCATGGCGATGTACGTGTACGAGCGTACCAGCCCGCCGCCGAAGTGACCGTGGAAGGCTTTCATGCGGCCGATGGATTGCTTGGGCGTGACGAAGCCATACAAAGGAGCGGTTTCGTGATCGCCTTCCTCAATGATGCCAACGAGAGGCGCAGGCAGAAAATCCATAAGACGCTGGCTGACGCCAACGGGACCGGAGCCGGGTCCGCCGCCGCCGTGCGGGACGGAGAAGGTCTTATGCAGGTTAAAGTGCATTACGTCAAAGCCGAGATCGCCGGGGCGGACGATGCCAAGCAAGGCGTTCAGGTTTGCGCCGTCACCATACATCAGACCGCCGCAATCTTTCACCATGTTCACGACTTTTTCGATGTTCTCGTCGAACATGCCGAGGGTGTTCGGGTTGGTAAGCATCATGCCGACGACAGTATCGTCACAGGCGGCTTCGAGAGCTTTCAGGTCAACATTGCCGCGTGAATCAGATGGGATGGTGATGACACTGAATCCCAACATGCCCACCGAAGCAGGGTTTGTCCCGTGCGCGGCATCGGGGATGAGCATCTTGGTGCGCTTCGTATCTCCGCGGGATTTGTGATACGCGGCCATCATCAACACGCCAGTGAATTCGCCGTGTGCACCAGCAGCGGGCTGTAAGGTCACGCCGGGGAAACCGCTGATCTCTTTGAGCCATTCCTGCATTTCGAACATCAACGCGAGGTTGCCTTGCACGGTTTCAATCGGCTGCAATGGGTGAGTGTAGAGGAAACCCGGCAGGCGGCAAGTATCTTCATTGATCTTCGGGTTGTATTTCATGGTGCAGGAACCCAAAGGATAGAAGCCATCGTCCACGCTGTAGTTGAATTTGCTGAGTTTCATGTAATGGCGGACAACGTCCACTTCAGCGAGCTCGGGCAGGGGAAGGTCAGAGCGCAGTAAATTTTTGGGAGGCAGGGCAGTTGCCGGCACATCTGAGGCGGGCATCTTAACGCCGCGTCGCCCGGGTGAGGAGAGTTCAAAAATGGTGGGTTCGATCACGGTGGCCATTATTTCATCTCCTTTAAGATTTCAACGAGAGTATCGATCTCATCTTTGCTGTTCATTTCGGTGACAGCGACGAGAATGTGATTTTGCAGTGCGGGATAATCTTTGCTGAGATCGTAGCCGCCGAGAATGCCGTTATCGAGCAGATATTGGTTGACTTCGCTCGCGGGCTTGGGACAGCACAAAACAAACTCATGGAAGAACGGCTCCATGAAGCACAGACCGAAGCCGTCGATCTTGCTCAGTTCACTGGCGGCGTAATGTGCTTTTTGATAGCAAAGATTCGCAACTTCCTGCAAGCCTTGCTTTCCAAGTGTGGACATGTAAAGTGCGGCAGCCAATGCAAGCAAGCCTTGATTGGTGCAGATGTTGGACGTGGCGCGTTCGCGTTTGATGTGCTGCTCGCGCGCGGTCAGGGTCAACACGTACGAGCGGTTGCCGCGAACATCAACAGTTTCGCCGACGAGGCGGCCAGCCATTTTGTGAACGTAGGATTTTTTCGTGGTAAAGAACCCAAGATACGGTCCGCCATACCAAAGCGGAATGCCGAAGGGCTGCGCTTCACCAACAACAATATCCGCGCCCATGGATGCGGGAGTCTTGAGCATGAGCAGCGCGGTTGGATTCGCAACGATGCAAACCAGCGCGCCTTTTGCGTGCGCATCTTCAATGAGTTTTGTGTAATCGTGGATGCGTCCAAAGAAATCGGGATATTGAACTACGACGAGCATGGTCTTGTCGTCGATGAGGGACATCAACGCTTCGGGTCCGACTTCGAGATCGGCTGATGCGTCATCCCCGGCTTCTTCCAGTCCCATGCCTTGCGAATACGTGCGAATGACTTCGCGGTATTGCGGATGCACGGTAGGGGACATGACAATTTTTTTGCGTTTGCCACGGAATTGAGCATACGCGAGGTTGACGGCTTCGGCGGTGGCTGTTGCGCCGTCGTAGTGCGAGGCGTTGGATACTTCCATGCCAGTGAGATTGGTCATCAGGGATTGATATTCAAAGATGGCTTGCAGTGTGCCTTGTGATATCTCAGGCTGGTAGGGAGTGTAGGCTGTGTAGAATTCGCCGCGGCGGAGCATGTGATCGACCACGGACGGCACATAATGGTGATATGCGCCTGCGCCGAGGAAAGAGACAAGGTGCTCACGCACATTCTCATTGCTGGAGGCCATTTCGCCTAAGTGGGCGGCAGCTTCCATTTCGGTGAGCGCGGGCGGGAGGTTTAATTCAGGGAAGCGATGTTTCTTTGGGATGGCGTCGAAGAGATCATCAAGCGATTTGACTCCGACGGTCTTGAGCATCGCATCCCGTTCTGCGGGACTTATAGGTATGTACGTCATAATAACTCCGTAGCTAAAAGCTAGTGACTTCTCTCTTCGCAATACTTTTCATAGGCAGCCGAATCCATTACATCGCTGGTGGCACCACCTTCGATCTTGATCATCCAGCCTTCACCGTAGGGATCGGAGTTGAGAGTTTCGGGCTTGTCGGAAAGTCCCTTGTTCGCAGCGCTGACTTTTCCTGCAGCGGGGGCATAGATTTCGGAGGAGGCTTTGACAGACTCAACAGAAGCAATGGCTTTGCCGACGGTCACTTCTTCGCCTTCATCCACGAGGAGTTCTACGAAGACGATGTCTGATAACTGGTTTTGGGCATAATCAGAAATGCCAACTGCGCCCGTGGCTGGGTCGAACCATTCATCGGATTTTGTGTACTTTAGATTGGAAGGGGTGTTCATGTTTGTCTCCTGAGCGAATTGAAATAGTGGCGAATCAAAAGAGGACGCAAGATTCTATAATCCTGCATCCTCTGTAATGGAACCTGAGAGATTAGTTTGGTAGTTTGGTGGTTTCGTAGTTGGATCGTTGGGCAGTCATTAACTACCGAACTGAAAACTATTTAACTATCAAACTAACCAACTTTACACCGTCGGTGTCTCATGAAAATGAGACTTTCCAGAGTTGGGCGGAGACGGGGTCCTTTTGCCTGAGAGTTTCACCTGGTTTCGCCTGTTCCAGATTTGCACCTTCGGCGTTCTCTTGCAGAGAATCTCTTCCCTGTGCTCCGTTAAGTTATCCTACCATTTTATGGGCGCGGGGTACCAGAGTCAAGGGGCAAATGTCATGCTGATTGTTTTTGGAGGCAGGTTTCGGGTCAAAAAGGGAGGCGCGATGCCAAAAAGGGACATATTAGAATATCATATAAAATTTCGCCTGCACGCGTCGTCTATGGAGTGGACTTGGTATAATCCAGTCGCAAGTCAAATTTGGAGGATTCCGTGAATTCCCGTAGTCAATCGTTTTTTGTGTATTTCCTTCTGCTTGTTGCCATTGGTGCAATGCTTTATATGGGTTTTAACCAGAATACCAATGCCGCAGAACCACTTACCCTGAGTAAGGTGGCGCAGCAAGTACAAAATGGAGAAATCGCCCGAATTATCATTTCCGGCGACGATACCATCCGTGTGGTGAGAGTCAATGGCACTGAAGAAGATGCCGTCGAATCTCGTATTGAGGCGGGGACAACCTTTGTGGAACAACTCCTTAGTTTTGGAGTGACTGCCGAGCAGCTTGCCAAGGTGGACGTTGAAGTCAGTGCTCCATCTCCGTGGGGGGCCGTTTTAAGTGGTGCTGTTTATCTTCTGCCTATTTTGTTCATGGGCGGTTTGCTTTGGTTCATTTTCCGTCAGGCGCAGGGCAGCAACAATGCCGCCATGTCCTTTGGGAAGAGCCGCGCGCGCATGTTCAGCGGCGAGCACCCCACTGTGACATTTGCAGATGTAGCCGGTGCGGAGGAATCCAAACAGGAACTAGCCGAAGTGGTCGAGTTCCTCAAGGAACCGCAGAAGTTCATTCAACTTGGCGCGCGCATCCCGAAGGGTGTTTTATTGGTCGGTCCTCCAGGAACAGGTAAAACGTTGTTGGCAAAGGCTGTTTCTGGCGAAGCAGGTGTGCCGTTCTTCTCGATCTCTGGTTCTGAATTCGTGGAAATGTTCGTGGGCGTGGGCGCAAGCCGCGTGCGTGACCTTTTCGATCAAGCCAAGAGACATTCTCCCTGCATTATTTTCGTAGACGAAATTGATGCCGTCGGTCGTCAGCGCGGCGCAGGTCTCGGCGGTTCACATGACGAACGCGAGCAGACGCTCAATCAAATGCTCGTCGAGATGGACGGCTTTGACACAGACACCAACGTTATCATCATTGCCGCCACCAACCGCCCCGACATTCTGGACCCAGCCCTCATGCGCCCCGGTCGCTTTGACCGCCGCGTGACGCTTGACCGCCCCGATGTGAAAGGGCGCGAGGCCATCCTTAAAGTCCATGTCAAAGGCAAGCCGTTGGATCCGCAAGCCGACCTCGCATCCATTGCGCGCGGCACACCCGGTTTCGCTGGCGCCGACTTGGAAAACCTTGTCAACGAAAGCGCCATTCTTTCTGCCCGCCGCAATAAGAAATCCATCGGCCAATCCGAATTGGAAGAAGCCATTGAACGCGTGGTGATGGGACCTGAACGCAAGTCCCGGCTTATCTCTGAAGAAGAGAAGCGCATCATTGCCTACCATGAAGCTGGTCATGCCATTGTGGCAAATGCCATCGCGGAAGCAGATCCCGTCCAAAAAGTGACCATCGTGGGTCGCGGACAGGCTGGCGGCGTGACATGGTTCCGCCCGGATGAAGACCGCATTCTCATGTCCCGCAAGAAGATGCTCGCCACTCTCGCCATGGCTTTGGGTGGACGCGCCGCCGAAGAATTGATCTTCGACGATATCACTTCCGGCGCATCCAACGATATTGAGCAGGTGACCCGCATGGCACGCGCCATGGTCACCCGCCTGGGCATGAGCCCTGAACTTGGCACGATGACCTATGGTCAAAAGGAAGAAATGATCTTCCTTGGACGCGAGATCTCTGAACAGCGAGATTACTCTGAAGCCGTCGCCGAACAGATTGACCGCGAAGTCCGCAAGATCGTGGAAGATTCGTATAAGCTTGCCAAGTCCCTGGTCAAGAAATATCGCAAGCAGCTTGACCTGATCGCAAAGAAACTCCTCGAAGTCGAATCTCTCAACCGCGAAGACTTTGAACAGCTCTTCCCCTCGCCATTTGGCAAGAAGAGCGGTACTCCGCAAGTTGCATAATTCGAAACTAGTTGAGAAAGTAAAGAGCCTCCCGATTGATCGGGAGGCTCTTTTGTATTAGAAATCTGTTGCTAAGAAGGATTAGCTTCTTTATGCTGTCTCACCAACTCGCGGCGCAGAATCTTACCGACCGTGGTCTTTGGCAGTTCCGTTCTAAACTCATAATGAGTTGGAACTTTGTAAGCGGCAAGCCTTTCCTTGCAGAAGGCTTTGAGTTCTTCTTCGGTTAAAGTTTCTCCAGGTTTTACCACAACCCATGCCTTGACGGTTTCGCCGCGGTATGGATCTGGGATGCCAGCCACGCCCACATCCATTACCTTGGGATGAGCGGCAACTACTTCCTCTACCTCACGGGGCCAGACTTGATAACCGCCGGGTTTAATGAGTTCTTTCTTGCGGTCAACAATGTAGAAGTAGCCGTCCTCGTCGACGCGGGCAATATCGCCTGTGAAGAGCCAGACCTTGCCATCGCTCAAAGTTCTGAGTGTATTGGTTGTTTCAGTGGGCATGTTGTGATAGCCCTTCATCACCTGCGGCCCGTGGATGACGATCTCGCCGATCTCGCCTTGTTGCAGTTCGGTCTCACCGTCATCAAGGCTGATGATCTTGCATTCTACATCAGGCAGAGGCATACCAATGGAACCTGTCTTGTTCTCGCCTGAAAGCGGGTTACAGTGTGTGGCAGTTGGCGCCTCGGAGAGACCAAAACCTTCGAATACCTTGCCGCCAGTTAATTTTTCAAACTGCTCTTTGGTTTCGCGCAACAGCGGAGCAGAACCAGAGATACAAGCCTTGATGGAAGAAAGGTCATACTTGCCAGCCTTCACATCTGGGTGGTTGTTAATGCCGTTATACAAAGCTGGTACGCCCGGGAAGATGGTTGCCTTGTATTTCGAGATGTTGTCCAGCACATCTTTCAAGTCACGCGGGTTGGGGACCATCACCATGCTCGCGCCGTTCGCCATTGCAAAGTTCATTCCCGCCACCATGCCATAGACATGGAAGAGCGGGATCGCCATCAATACCACTTCCTTGCCTGCTTCAAGCCCGGGCATCCATGACTTGATCTGGAGTGTGTTGGCAACTACATTGCGATGCATGGCAACTGCGCCCTTTGATACGCCGGTGGTCCCGCCTGAATATTGGAACAATGCAGTATCGTCGGGATCAATTTCCAGATTGGGCTTGGAGGCGTCCTTATATTTTGCAAGCACATCCTGAAACCATAAGTCGCCGTCTCGCAAGCCGCCCTCGATCCTGAATCCGCCTTTCTTTTCTTTTGCCAGTGTGAACAGGATGCGCAAAACAGGCGGCAGGGATTCCTTCAAATTGGTTACGATCAATTTCTTGATCTTGGTGTTCGGTTGTGCCTTTTTGATGGTCTCGTAAAAATTCGTCATCACGAACATGTATTCAATGCCCGCGTCGCTGGCTTGATGTTCGATCTCGGGAGGAGTGTAGAGCGGGTTGGTGGCAACCACTGCTCCGCCCGCTTTTAGAATACCGTAATATGCCATCACAAATTGCGGCGAGTTCGGCATGAAAATACCGACACGGTCGCCTTTCTTCACTCCCATATCCACGAGCGCGGCAGCGAAACGATTTGAAATTTCATCCATTTCCTTATAAGTAACAACCGCGCCTTTGAAGATCGTGCAGGCGCGGTCAGGATATTTGCGCGCGGCTTCCTCAAGAAAATGGAACAACGGCGCTTTCGGATATTCGATTGTGGTTGGCACCCCTTTGTCATAATTCTTTTGCCATAACTTGCTGTCCATGCTTCCTCCTCCATTGGGTTGTTGAGTGAAGATGATTCTGGCGCAAGTATATACGTGAAAATATTAAAAGTCAATTACAACACTTGAAATTACAGCGAGTTACGTATAAATTGCACGATTTCTTCGCGTACGTTTTTTTCATTTGGACGAAACCATTTAATTTGAGGATCGGATTCCTTGAACCAATTGGCCTGCCTGCGTACAAAGACGCGGGTAATGCGCTTCATCTCCGCTTTTGCCTGCTCAATTGTCAATTCACCTTTTATTACTCTGACACATTCCCGATACCCAATTGCAGACATGCCCGGCAAGTCGGGTGAGTAGCCTTTATTTAGCAGCCCTTTTACTTCATCAATGAATCCGTTTGCAAACATGAGGTCGATGCGTTCATCCACACGTTGGTAAAGCTCTGCGCGCGGACGGATTAACCCGATGGTAATTAAATGATAGGGTGAATCACCTTGCCCGCGCTGTTTCGAGAATTTTTTGCCTGTGGTGAAGATCACCTCCAGCGCACGGATGGTTCTGCGGTAATTTCGCGCGTCAATTTTTTCGGCGGATTCTGGATCTAAATCTCTAAGTTTGTCGTGTAGCCACTCCAACCCTCTTTCTTCTTTCATCTTTTCCAGAACAGTTCGCATCTTTTCATCAGGTGTCACTTCAGGTGGAGTCCAGCCCTCCGTCACTGCACGGATATATTGTCCAGTACCGCCTACAAGAAATGGCAAATGACCGCGTGTATGAATACCCGTGATCAGTTCCATGGCTTTTTGTTGAAATACGGCAAGGCTTAGTGTTTCATTTGGGTTGACGATGTCAATGAGATGATGCGGCACACGCGCCACTTCTTCGGCGGACGGTTTGGCGGTACCGATATCCATGCCGCGGTAAAAGAGACGCGAATCAGCTGAGATGATCTCACCGTTCAATAGTTCCGCAAGTTGAATGGCAAGTTCCGTTTTGCCAACCGCAGTCGGCCCGACGATTAAAACAAGAGGTGGTTTCAAGGAGTGCATCATTGCTTGTTGGGTCTTGTCTTTTCATATATTAAAACAATTTCTGCTTGTTTCATTTTATGTTCTTTCTGGTAAACTCGATAAAATTTATTGTTTATCCATTTTAACACCTTGGGAGCAGGTATGATCAACTGGCAGGAACTTACCATAGACATGTTCGTTCAACAATTGCGGACAGTGTATCAACGTACGTATGGGGATATCAACAGCGACTATGGCCGCATCGTTGCGTGGTGCGGAAGACTGGTGCTGGAAAACATAGCCAACTCCGACGCTCTTTACCACGACATTGATCACACCATCATGGTCTCACTGGCTGGGCAGGCAATTATCGAAGGGAAGCACCTGCGCGAAGGAGGAGTTACTCCGCGCGATTGGATGCATTTTATGATCGCGGCTCTCTGCCATGACATTGGTTACGTCAAGGGGGTCTGCCAAAACGACAGCAGGGATATATTTGCCACAGGAGTGGGAGATGAGCTGGTTCACATTTCTCCTGATGGCACGGATGTTGCTCTGACTCCGTACCACGTCAACCGCAGTAAGATGTTTGTCCGCGAGCGCTTTGGATCGGGATTGCTGGAAGGGATGACCAAATTCCTGGATGCTGAACAGGTGGCTTCCTACATTGAAATGACCCGCTTTCCATCCCCTGATGAGGAAATGTATAAAGATACAAAAGGCCTGGGCGGGCTGGTGCGTGCAGCAGATTTTATTGGTCAATTGGGTGACCCTGATTATTTCCGCAAGACTCCCGCGTTGTTTTACGAATTCCAGGAATTAGGATTGAACGAAAGATTTGGTTATAAATCCCCGAACGACCTGCGCAAAGGATATGCCAGCTTTTATTGGGAAAGAGTCAGCCCTTACATCAAGGATGCGCTTCAATATTTACGCCTGACAGAAGACGGTAAACAGTGGATCGCCAACATATACTCGCACGTGTTCGATGCGGAGCATGGTGCAGGTTAAGTCTTTACCAGATGAATAAAAATCACCCGCCAATTTAGCGGGTGATTTTTTATTCTGTTCTTTTGTACACTTGATGCCAGCTCTTTTGCTTGCAGTTTTGGCATGTGATGATCACTCTTGGATTTCCAGCGCCCTTCCAGCGGATGCCGCCCATCTCCCAGACTGATCGTTCGTATTTACAATTGGAACATTGTAATTTCCATAAGTTCGATTCTCTTTTTATATTGGAAAACGCTTTTTCTGACAGAATGGACTTAAAGAATCTTTGCCAGAAAGAAAGGGGATTTTCCATGTTCTTTAGCCTTTTGAATATTCACGGATATTGTCCGTGGCGGCATCCAGCTTTGCCACTTCTTCCTCGGTCATTTGCCAGCCTGCGCCGCCTGCGTTGATTTCTGCCTGCAGCTGGGTTTTTGCCCCGGGGATGGGTAATGCTCCCTTGCAAATGAGCCAGTTCAAAGCGACTTGAGAAGCGGTCTTTCCGTTGTGATTCTGGCCGATCTCCTGCAGCAACCGTATGACGGGCGGCAGTTTCTTGAGCAGGTCAACATATTGAGAGGCACGCACGCCGGGCGGGGGATTCTCCGAAGAGTATTTCCCTGTCAATAATCCCTTTTCAAGCGGCGAGTACGCAATTAATCGAATCCCAAGTTCCTTGCAGCGAGCCAGCGTACCGTTCTTTTCTACTTCACGGCTGAGCAGGCTGTAATGCACCTGATTGGATGCCAGTGGAATACCATGCTGCGCCAGTGTGGAATATGCCCGCAGCATTCTCTGCTGCCCAAAATTGGAAACACCCACAGTGCGCGTCAATCCCTGCTTCACACACTCCACCATGCCTTCCATCATGGTTTCGGGAGTCATAAGGTAGGAAGGCCAGTGAATTTGATAAAGGTCAACGGATTCGAGTCCCATCCGCTCCAGGCTTCCCTTCAAGGCACGAGGAAGAAATCCTTTCGTCAACCTCCAGGGCCAGGGGAAAAATTTGGTAGCTACCAGAACGGGCTGTTCCGTCTCTTTCATAAATTTTCCGAGCAAGCGTTCCGATGTGCCGGAGCCGTAGATCTCGGCAGTGTCTACGAAGCGCACGCCAAGGTTGAGTGAAACGTCAAACGCCTCGCGAATATCCTTGTCGGTGTGGGTCTGTCCGTATCCCCAGATAACCCTGTCTCCCCATTGCCATGCTCCCAACCCTATTTGAACGGCATGTAAAAACCTTACCTCGCTGCTTACCTCGGTCATTGATGACTCCTTCGATGAATTGACCGATTCTATCTTAAAAAATCACTCCCGCGAAAAATTCAGGTTACAATTCAGCCCGCTTAAAAAATTTAATGGAACTACGTGAACGCGAGCCTCTTCGGGGGATGGGTCTGGCGCTCCCTGAGTTCCGGGAGGTTCCCGTGACGTCAAATTCACATAAGCGGGATGTAGAACCCGCTTCCAGCCTTAACGAGAGGCTGGGTCTGTCCTTTTCAAATTTACCCCTGCTGACGCGTGCCCTCACGCACCGTTCCTTTGCCAACGAAAATGAAGAGGTGGAAGATAATGAACGGCTTGAATTCCTCGGTGATGCCGTGTTGGATTTCATTGTGGGAGAGTGGGCTTATCATCGCTTTCCCGAAATGCCCGAAGGCAACCTGACCAAGGTCCGTTCTTCGCTGGTGCGAAATGAACGGCTTGCCGAATTTTCACGCAAACTGGATCTTGCTCCTGCACTTCGTCTTGGGCGCGGCGAAAAAACATCGGGTGGTCAAAACAAGGATAACCTGCTTGGATCGACCTTTGAAGCATTGGTCGGCGCGTTGTATTTGGATAAACAGAACCTAGAAGAAGTAAAACGTTTTATAAGACCTTTCCTGGAGTCGATCTACACATCCATTCTAGATGAGCTTCATGACCCGAAGAGCGATTATCAGGAACTTACCCAGTCATTGAAACTGGGGACGCCAGTTTATCGTGTCGTCAGCACGAGTGGACCAGACCATGCCCGCATCTATGAAGTGGAAGTGTTGATTTCAGGCGAGGTAAAAGGCCGCGGAGCAGGGTCAAGCAAAAGTACCGCCGAGCGCGCCGCCGCCAAAGACGCGCTTGAAAAATTTAATTCAAAATCATAAATCGAAAATTGAGCCCATGCCCCTTCGTCTAAAATCCCTCGAACTGCAAGGATATAAAACTTTTGCCTCCCGCACCGTGTTTGAATTTGCGAGTGGTATTACTGCCATTGTCGGACCGAACGGTTCAGGCAAGTCGAATATTGCCGATTCTCTGCGCTGGGTGTTGGGTGAACAATCCTACCTGTTGCTGCGCGGCAAGAAGACCGAAGACATGATCTTCTCGGGTTCCGAACAGCGAGCGCGGGCAGGCATGGCACAGGCCACCATCACCTTTGACAATACCGAGCAGTGGCTTCCCCTCGATTTTTCGGAAGTCGCCATGGCGCGTTTTGCCCACCGTGATGGACGCAACGAATACCTGATCAACGGACAGCATGTTCGTTTGCGTGAAATGAACGAACTGCTCGCACAGGCTGGTTTGAGCGAACGAACCTACACCATCCTCGGGCAGGGACTTGTAGATGCGTCCCTCGCGCTCAAGGCCGATGACCGTCGCCGCTTGTTTGAAGAAGCCGCAGGCGTTGGTCTGTACCGCGCCCGCCGTGACGATGCCCTGAAGCGCCTTGAAAATACCAAACGAAATCTCGAACGCGTTCTGGATATCATGGCTGAACTGGAGCCGCGCATCAAAAGTCTGGAACGTCAGGCAAAGCGTGCCATTGATTTCTCCCGCGCTCAAGCGGATATGAAAATGGTCCTGCGCGAGTGGTATGGATTCCACTGGCATCGTGCCCAGCGCGACCTGTCTGATGTGCGCGAAACCGTGCGTGGACAAGAGAACCGCGTGCGTGAAGCACGCGAGGCTCACGAGAAAACACAGGAAGCCTACACAACCTTCCGAGAAAGACTTTCAGGTCTGCGCGCGCAATTAAATGGATGGCATCGCCAGTCTGCTGATTTGCACAACCAGCGAGAATCCATCAGCCGGGAACTGGCTGTGCTTGAAGAACGCCGCCGCTCGTTGACGGGGACGCAGGCATCCATTCTCTCCGACCAGGAAAAGGAGATGGACGAACTGCATCTCGCCAATGAGCGTTATGCCGAAGCCGAGCAGGAACTCGCTCGCATTCAAGCTGAATATGAAGAAGCCAAGTCTCAATTTGCGAATGCGCAAAATGCCTTGCAAACCCGCGTGGGGGAACGCACGGGGTTTGAAGAACAGCTCGCTGCCATCCGAAACCAGATCGAATCCCTTAGCCAGCAGCGTGCCGAAAACAACGCGCGTTTGGATGAGTTGAAGTCGCGCATCGAATCACAAGCCCAAAAAATCGAACAAACTAAAACGTCCATTGCCAATGCAGAGAATCTCACTGCAAAGGCGAAGGCGCAATTTGAATCCGCGAAAGAGGCACGCGAGCGGGCTGTGCTTGCTTTGCAGGAAGCCGAAGATAAAGCCCTTGCCAAACGCAGCGAAGTGGAATCCATGGAACAGGCACGCCGCGAGGCGCTCGAACGCCGAACAAAGGAAGAGTCCGATCACTCGCGTTTGAAGGCGCAGCTCGAAGTGCTTGAACAATCTGAACACTCACTGGCTGGTTATGCCGAAGGCGCGCGCTATCTTCTCGATGCTGCACGTCAGTCCAAACTCACCGGTGCGCGAGGTGCGCTCAGCGCTGCGCTGGATGTGCCTGCCGAATTGGAAGTTGCCATCGCAGCCGCACTTGGCGACACACTCGATGCGGTTTTGCTTGATGAGGATCAACTTGAAGATGCCTTGAACCTGCTCGAGTCTGATGAAGCTGGGCGCGCGGCATTGTTGCCAATAGATAAAACCTCTGAAGTCTTTCAGACATCCGAGATCTCCGAAGATTTTCTTGGCATTGCTTCCGAACTCGTCAATGTGCCCGATGATTTGCGCGGCGCGGTGCGCTTGATGCTTGGACAAACTCTCATCGTGCGCGATCGTTCGACTGCTAGAAATCTTATTAAGGATTTGCCGACTCATGCACGCATCGTGACCTTGCGCGGCGAAGTCTTCCGCGGTGATGGTTTGGTCATCGCTGGGAAAACCGCCTCTTCCTCGACCCTTGGCAGGGGACGCAAAAAACGGGAATTTGAATCTACGTTGGGTGAGCTTCTCGCTCGTCTTGCGGAATCAAATGAATCCGTGGAGCAGCTGTCCAATCAACTGGCGGCGGCGCAGCGTGAACTGGCGCAGGCTGAGACGGATGCGCGCGAAGCCCGCGTCAGATTGGGCGAATGCCAGGAGACGGAGCAGCAGGCTGGGCTTGAGTCCGAATCGATGGCGCGTCAGTTGGAGTGGCAGAAAAATCAATTTGAACAGTTGAATGCCGAGGCGGGTGAATCTGCTTCGATCCAAAGTAAATTGTTCGAATCTCAAACAGAAGTGGAAGCCCGCTCTGCGAAACTGCAAGTGGATCTGAAGGATGTCAGCGCGAGGCTAAAAGAAGTTTCTGCGGACGAGCTGCAGGAGCAGGCTTCGTACTGGAGCACGCGTGTGGCAGTGGCCGAGCAGTCGGTGGCGGGCGCATTGGCGAAGAAGGAAGAACGTGAAAAGGAAATCACACGCTTGGATGTGCGCCGCGTAGAACTGGCTTCGAAGCTGCAGGAAGCACAGAATTCCCTGAACACGTTGGATAACGAAAAGACAAACCTGCGCGAGCGTGAAAGCGGCTTGCACGGACAAATTGAAGAGATGAGAATCCTGATCGAGCCTGCCGAAAAAGACCTGGAAATGGCTGAGCAGGAAGAGACGCATTTGCAGGCATTGGAAGATAATGCGCAAAAGATATTTGCAAATGCTGAGCGTTCCTTTGGGCAGGTGCAGTTGGAACAGACGCGCAAGATGGAGGCGTTGGACAACCTGCAACAAAAGATCACCGATGACTTTGGTCTGGTGATGTTCGATTACGCCGCCGATGTTTCAGGCCCCGTGCCTTTACCCTTGGATGGCATGGTGGAGCAGCTGCCCGTTGTGACCGAACTCGCGCCTGAGATCGAAGACCAGTTGACCCATTTCCGCGCACAGTTGCGCCGCATGGGTCCCATCAATCCTGATGCAAAAGTTGAATATGATCAGGAAAAAGAACGTTTTGAGTTCATGAAGAATCAGGTCGAAGATTTGCACAAAGCTGAAGAGGATTTGAAACAAGTGGTTGCTGAATTGGATGAAGTGACCAAGCGAGAGTTTGTCCGCACATTCGATGCAGTGGACAAGCAATTCCGTGAGACTTTCGTCCGCTTGTTTGGCGGCGGTTCGGCTCGCCTTGCCTTGACCGACCCTGAAAATTTGGTGGACACTGGTATTGAAATCGAAGCTCGCTTGCCTGGCAGGCGTGAACAAGGCTTGGCACTGCTCTCTGGCGGTGAACGTAGTTTAACGGCAATTGCGCTGGTTTTTGCTCTGCTTAAAGTTTCACCGACCCCTGTCTGCGTGATGGACGAAGTGGACGCGATGCTCGACGAAGCCAACGTAGGCCGCTTCCGCGACCTGCTGGTGGATTTGAGCAAAGATACGCAGTTCATCATCATCACTCATAACCGCAACACCGTCCAAGCCGCGGATGTGATCTACGGCGTGACGATGGGGCGTGACTCGGCAAGTCAAATTATCAGCTTGCGATTGGATCAAGTCACGGATGATATGTTGAAGCGGGGATAAAACTGAATGAAGAGAAAAAGCCCGTCTCAATCTTGAGACGGGCTTTTTGTTGTGAAAGGCTTGAAGAAGGTTTCAGAATGACTCTTTCTCTTTCATTCATCCTTCATCTTTTCACTTACGGTTTCGGTGTTGCGGTTCCTTCGAGCTTTTCCAGCGCCTCTGCCTGGGCAGTCAACTGGTCGTTCGCAGCTTCTGTGGCGATGGTCACAAAGTTGGGTTCGCTGGGAACGCGGCTTTGCCAGATGTCAAATGTTTCCACGCCATATTCTTCCTTTGCGGCGGTCAGCCAGTCTGCAAAGGCTTTTTGCTTGGCGTTTTCCAATTGATCTGCCGTAAGCGGACGTTCCTGCTTGGCGATCAACTGAATGATGTGATATCCAAAATCACTCTTTACGGGTTCGGTGGTGATGTCACCTGGGTTTTTTAATGCAAATGCTGCATCTTCAAATTCAGGGACCATTGCGCCGCTTCCAAACCAGCCGAGGTCTCCACCGTATGCACCGGAGCCTGTGTCTGTGGATAATTCTTTGGCGAGCGTGGCAAAGTCTTCTCCGTTTTGCAGTCTCACGATGATGTCTTTTGCGGCCTGTTCATCGGCCACCAAAATATGACGCGCCCAAACCTGCAATTGAGTCGGGGAGATTTCAGCGGTGATCACTTCTCTGAGTTTTGTTTCGAGAAGCTGCGCTTCGAAAAACTTGCGGAAAACCTGCTCGTCAAAACCGAGCTTTACCATTCTCTGGTTTGCCTTTTCGATCTCGCTTTCAAAGCCTGCCTGAGTGTAAGGTGTTGCGGTCGGTTCGGGTGTGGAGGTTGGTCCAACGGTTGGGGTGGCACTGGGAGCAAGCGTCACTGTGGCTGTTGCTTCAACAGTGGATTCTGCTGTTGCGGTGGGGGCAACCGTTGCAGTAGGCGGCGGCGTCTTTGTGACCACGGTGAACGCTTCTGCGGGAGCATCCGGCAAAGTGACAAGTGTCGGCGTGGCGGAGGGAATCGGCGTGCCGTTCGGGTAGTAATCGAACGCAGTTTGAACCGCCTCGTTTAACTCGGCTTCATCAATAGTGATGCCGCGCTTTGCGGCTTCCTGGCGGATCAATTCTTCATTGATCATTTGATCCAATACGGTTTGACCAACAGATACGGGAGCGTTTAAGCTGCCTGCGATCTGTTGGAGCTGGCTTTCCACGTTCATGCCAAATTGTGCGTACTGCGAGTAGAGGTTGTATTGGCTTAATAATTGCTGGCGCTGCAAACGTACACGCGGCTCAAAATCCTTGACAAGAATTTCCACATCACCGACTTTTGCCACCGGGCGGTTGGACTGGAAATATTTGATATCCAGCCAGCCGTAGATCAGCAAAAGCACAACTGCGGCAAGGATTCCGAAGAATGTGTACAGGATGATGCGTCCCTGTTGCCGCTCGCGCTGCAGGCGGGCAACATGTTTCTTATGCAAAACAGCTTTCTTATCCTGTTCTTTGGGCATAGTCATACTCCTTCATGAAACTAACATGATTCAACTTCCCTTTTCCATATGATTGAATTTATCCACAGGGGAGAATCCGTTCGACAGGGCCGGCGATTCTGATAAACCACGCAAGGCCGCCCTTGCTGGCAGGGTAAAGTCATTAACATAAATTCGGGGCATGGAAGTGCTTCCCATGCCCCGCGAAAATCTTTTGGCAATTAGGAACGGTTGTCGTCCAATGCCCTGCCGCTGAAGGGCAGAAGTGCCACGTGGCGGGACTGCTTGACAGCCGCTGCCACCACACGCTGGTGCTTGGCACAGGCGCCGGTCTGGCGGCGCGGGCGGATCTTGCCATCTTCCGTTATATATTTGCGCAGCAGGTCGACCTTTTTATAGTCAATGATCAACTGTTTGTCTGCGCAAAACTGACAAAACTTGGGCTTTGCGAAAAACTTGCGATCACCGCCGCCGCCTTCGCCGCCCGAGAAATTGCGCTCATTTCGTTCGTCACTCATGGTTACTCCAAAACTACTTGTGTTACAGATTCCTTTTTAAGAAAACTGCAACGATTAGAACGGAAATTCATCTTCCACCGCACCATTGATCGGGTCGGCGGAAGCGCTATCAACTTCCTGTGAATGGTTGTTCGAATCGCGCCGTTCGCCCAGCATCATCATCTCGCTAGCAACGATCTCCACGCTGGTGTGCTTTACACCTTCCTTATCATCCCAGCGGCGGGTTTGCAGCCGTCCTTCTACGTAGACCTGCTGCCCTTTCAGGAGATATTGTTTGCAAATTTCAGCGAGATTGCCCCAAGCCACCACATTGAACCATTCGGTTTCATTATGCCGTTCACCGTCCGCACTGTTCCACGAACGGCTGACCGCCACTGAAAACGTGGTCACGGGTTGCCGGAAGGGGTATAACGCATCTCTGGGTCTTTCCCAAG
>JACZJB010000223.1 GCA_014860805.1 Anaerolineales bacterium | reverse complement strand
CCACGATAGTTCATTTGCCGAGGCGGGCAGTTTGCCATTGATGATGGTTTCGATCTGCGCAAAGGACAACTTCACCTCTTTTTGACTTTCAGGAAGATTGTGTAAATGCTGTTCGAGCGGAGTATATTTGCCAGCCATCGCCATTCCCTTCTTTACAATTTGTGTTTCAGACTGCAGCCGCCGCGGCGCGTTGACTTCGCCAGCGGAAGATCAGATAGGCGTTGACAGAAATTGCGGCGAAGATCGTGAACGCTCCGAGGAGGATCGTTTCGTTCCAAATGTCCCACCAGGAGTTGATCTCGGCATTTTCAGGGTTCGCGCTTTCATAACGGACCGCCACCTGTCCGCCAACGGGGAAGCGGGTATAGCGGTTCCACCAGCGGTAGTTATTCTGGCTTTGGACCGTATAGGTTTTGCCGTCCACTTGAAATTCGACGACAGGATAAAAATCGGCGTCGAAAGCAGCCCCATCCTCCAGCAGACGCACCACCGTCCCTTCGGCAACGCTGCCGCTCGTGCTTAAGGTGTAACTGCGCCAGCCCAGCCAGGCGGTAAGGAGCGCCAGCAAAAGCCACGCCACATTCAAGCCGATGAACCAGCCCGCTTGTTTCAAAAGAGTGGACCCATTCCCTGATGTACCATTAAAGTTCTGCATACTTAATGCCTTTCGCTTGAGTGATTTCCATCTCTACCATCTGCACGTTGACATGCTCAACCCCGAAGTGACGGACACGTTCTTTCTTCAATCAATGCAATTCACATTGACCTCATACCGATATTCACCAATGGGATAGATCACAGCGCCTTCGCCAGCAGGGACGGGGTCAGCCGCTCGACATGCTTTATTTTCTCAGAACCGAAAAGTTTGGTTTTGCTCATGGCTTATTACTTCCATCGAGTTCTTCAGATTTAGCAAAATCTAATTGAGCCTCAAATATTTTCCCCAATCTCTCATATGCAACTCCACGATTATTATAAGCATCTGCATCATTTGGGTCCAATTTGATTGCTTGGTTGTAATCTTCTATTGCACGTTCATATTGCCCTAAGGACGAATAAGCCAAGCCTCGATTGTAATAAGCATCCACATATTCAGGATTCAGTTTGAGCGCCATGTCAAAATCTTGAATCGCAAGATCGTATTTATGCCATGACCAATAAGCTGCTCCTCGACCAAAATAGCCTATTGCATATTCTGGATTTATTTCTAGTGCCTTACTGTAATCTTGAATTGCGCTCTCATAATCACCCAAATACCAGTAGGTCAATGCGCGATTAAAATACGCGCTTGAAATTTTTGGATTAATTAAGATTGCCGCATCGTAATCTTGGATAGCATTCTTAAACTCACCTAAATTACTATATGCAAAACCTCTATTACTAAAAGCTTTTGCATTGTTGGGATTCAACTCAATTGCTCTGCTGTGATTTTGAACAGCCCTTTGGAAATCCCCTAAATCGCCAAAAACTAATCCGCGGTTGTCATACACCCAATCAATATTAACTCCGCCAATCTTAATAGCCATATCAAAATCTTGGAGCGCATTTTCGTATTGCTTTATATATTTATATGCCATTCCTCGATTGTTATAACTTTGGATATCTGCTGGATTTAACTCAATGTATTGACTGTAATCTTGAACAGCAATTTCATAATTACCAAGGTGTAAATTGGCTGTTGCTCGATAGAAAAGCACACATGAGCAACTATATGATTCAAGTAACTTAGTCTTGCTATCTAAAATATCTGTCGCCGCATTAAATCTTGAAACTGCATTTGTGTAGTTGTTATTTTCGTACTCCACAAATCCAGTCAGAAACGAAATTAATGCACTAAGTTCACTTCCTGCTTTTTGTTGAAACGAAAAGGACTCTAATTCAGCTAGCGTCACAGAAGGTTGCAAAGTTTCACTCGTATCTATTGGTAAAGTATTTTCTGGGGCGAGATTTTCAATATGGACAGTTATATTTGGGTTTTCAGTTGACCTATACCACCCCCAAATCACTACATCTGCCTGGTAACTTTTTCCTAATTCTCTCGCACGTGGAGTGCCACTTTGGCTGTCAGGTGTAATAGTTTCATCAATAGTTTCAATTTGTATTTGACTTTCGGTTGAAAAATCCGCATTAAGTTTCTCGACAATCACATTTCGTAGAGCGTAAACATCTTCAGGACCTTCAAAAGCTGTGATCAGAACAATCAATTTTTCCTGTCGTGATTGGATATAAGAACTCCATCCCACTAAACCACTAACCGCAATAACTACTGTTGCTGCCAACCAAATATATCTATATGGATTTCCCCGCTGAAACAACTGCCAGAGAACAATAATCAATGTTAATCCAAAAACAAAACCTCCTAAAACAATAAAATTCAAAGTGTGTAAACGCCACTTAAGCAAATATTGCGTCATGTCCAAGCCAGAGACTAGGTATCCAATGTACTCGAACACTAATAATAGCGTTGCGCCAATCGCTCCCCAAGAAAGTAGCCTTTTTGGGGAGTTGTTTTTTGGGGGCTTGGGTTTTTCTTTTTGTTGCTTAGGTTTCTTCGCCATCTCTCACTCCTCCTGCTCCACCAACTCCCCGCGGAACGCCTTCGCCAGCAGGGACGGGGTCAGCCGTTCGACATGCTCGGACGCGGACGTGTAGCGGGCTTCGAGACGCTCGGCATAGGCAAACAGTTTTTCGACGCGCCGCACGATTTCGGCTTGTTCTTCAAGTGTAGGAAGATTTATTGGAATGTTCGATATAGTTGTTAGGCTGACATTTGCTCGGGCAACATCAACAGCGCCATCAGTTATAAAGTTGACTCCAGTATCACTGTTTAGATAATGCATGAGAAATTTATTTGTCAGAAGTGCTGAATCAACTCTGATTACACAAACCGCTTGGTTTATATTTGCTTGAGCGTCTATATCAAAAACTGCTGTTCTACCAATAGAAGCACCTACGATGTTTGTAAGAACATCATCTTTTTGTAAGACTGACCTTTTTTGCTTTTTGTTGAAAGAATTCTCAACATATTTTTTCTTTTCTAACAACAATCGCCCATTTCCAACATTTTCGCTTGTAACGAATAGTGTTTGGTCTGGGTCGTCAACGTAAGCAACGCCCTGCCAATTTGGGGAAGCCCCTTTTGTAACCAACAATGAAGCATTTCCAATTGTGGTTTGCTTCCACTGAGTATTATCAATTTTGTGTTCCTCCCTCCAATCCTCCGTCAAGCGACCTGACGTAGCCGCCGCAAGCACGGACTGGCGGAAGCGTTTGAGAATTTGTGGGACGCGCTCCAGATGAGTCTGGCACGAGTCCATGCGGGCGAGCAGAGAATCGAGTTTTTTGGCAATGCGTTTTTGTTCGTTGAGCGGGGCAAGAGGAATTTCAATCTGTGCAAAATGATCCCTTTTCAGGTTGTTGATGTTTACGCCTCTTGCCAATGATGACACTGTAAAACGATAATGTTGTGTTCCGAAAAAATGACCAAAATAACTTGGGTCTAATTCAGCAACGGGGCGTAAGACAGCACAAAAAGCGCCGAACGCAGCATCCAAATCAGTTCGAGTTTGTTTTGCTTTTCCAACAACAGTAATACTTCCACTTGATATCGCAATAACTACATCGCCTGCCTTGATAACCTGCTCATCCTTCACAAGTTTTCTAGGGACATAAACTAAATCGCCAAATACAAGTCCACGTTCCGTAATATTCATGGCACGTAATATCGGAATCAATCCATTGCTGGGTTCATCACGGGCATCATTTTTTGAGTATGTGACGCCACGAATCATTCTTGATAACTCAAGAATATTTGCGCCTGTCCAATTCTCGGGCAAATCACTCACTTCCCACCTCGTCGCCCAGTTCAATCAAGATACTGCGGATTTCAGCCATCGCCGCTTCGAGTTCGCCCAGGGCTTCTTCTGCCAAGGCTTCGGGTTCAGGCAAATCTTCGGCGGCGGTTTCAGAGTCATCTTTCAGCCAGGCAATATCCAAATTGTCGCCGCGCTCAGCTATCCAGTCCCGTGTGAAGCGGCGGAAGCGTCCCTCTTCGCCAGTATCCTTACGTTTCTTCAACTTCACGCCGAGCGGGTCGTCGCCAACCGCTTTCTCGAAATCCCTGAAATACTCGCGCGTGAATTCGGTTCGCTTGCCAAAACTCGGCATGTTGGCGCGCATATCGTACACCCACACTTCCTTCGTGTTGTCCTTGTCGGTTTCGCCGCGCGTAAAGAACAGCACGTTGGTCTTCACGCCCTGCGCGTAAAAGATACCCGTGGGCAGGCGCAGGATGGTATGCAGGTTGCACTTGTCCATCAAGTCGGTGCGGATCTGTTTGCCCGTGTTGGCTTCGAACAACACGTTATCGGGCAGAACCACCGCGGCGCGTCCGCCCGCTTTCAGACCGCGATAGATATGCTGAAGGAACGCAAACTGCTTGTTGCTGGTGGGGAAGGTGAAATCGGTACGCGTGGGCAAGCCGCCGCCCTTCTTCGTTCCAAACGGCGGATTGGTGAGGATGAGCGTGGCTTTGGGCAGCGCTTCGCCCTCAGGAGAGAGCGTATCTCCATAACGGATGCCCGCCGCGGCGGGGTCCGAATCGAGCCCGTGCAGCATCAGGTTCATCAACGCCAGACGGTGCGTATCCTGCACGAACTCCATCCCATAAAATGTATTGCGATGATACTTGCGCTGTTGGGATTCCGTCCAGGCATCCGCATCGCTGTGATCTCGGATATACCGATTGGCGGCGATCAGGAATCCACCCGTGCCTGCTGCTGGATCTTGAACAGTATCCTCCAGCGACGGTTTCATCATCGCCACCATGCTGTCGATCAGCGG
>JACZJB010000222.1 GCA_014860805.1 Anaerolineales bacterium | reverse complement strand
GAAATATTAAGTTCCATCACGCGTATCATGCCGATCCTCGTGGGAGTGAAGCGCGTTGCTTTATATCGCTGGGATGCCGAGAGAAAGTCGTTTACCGCTTCGCAGGAATATGGCTTTTCGGAAAACGAAGAAGAGATCATGACGGAAAGGGAATTCCATGAAGGCATATTCCCTTTGCTGGATTTTGCAAAAGAAGAAAATCATCTCATCACATATGCTCTTAAACCTAACGCGTTGCCGAATTCCTGGCTGAGAATCAAGCCCGAGGTCCAGAATGAAGCGGATATGATGGGCGCGGATCGCCTGCTGATGGCGGTTCCGCTTTCCATTAAGAATGATCTATTCGGCGTCATGCTGATCGAAGAGACGGAGAATGGGCGTCGTTTCCGTTCGCGGCGCATTGAAATCATCAATGGGATCGCGCAGCAAGCCGCACTTGCGATTCAAAACGACCTTTTGCAGCAGGAGATGGTGGTACGCGAACGCCTCGAAACGGAAGTTCAGCTGGCTCGCCAAATCCAGCAGACTTTCATCCCCCAATCATTGCCCACATACCCCGCCTGGCAGATCGCTGCGCGCTGGCGCACAGCACGGCAGGTAGGCGGTGATTTTTACGATGTGATCGAACTGCCAAATAAAAAACTGGGTATCTTTATCGCGGATGTGGCAGACAAGGGCATGCCCGCCGCTTTGTTCATGGCGCTCACGCGGACTTTGATGCGCGCTGCCGTGATTGAAACTGCCTCCCCTGCTGAAGCGTTGAGGCGCGTAAATGATCTGCTATTGCCCGATACGCAGCAAGGCATGTTCGTGACCGCCGTTTATGGTGAGTTGGACATGGAGCAGGGAAAATTCACGTACGTGAATGCGGGGCATAACCCGCCGTTTTGGGTAAAGGCAAACGGAGAAATTGAAAAGCTCACGCGCACTGCAATTGCTCTTGGCGTAATGGAACAGCCCAACATTCAAGAACGCACAATCTCTTTGTCATTTGGTGACAAGCTTCTGCTTTATACCGACGGCCTCACTGAAGCATTTTCAGCGGAAGGCGCCCTCTTTGGAGATACACGTTTAATGGAGGCGTTGAAATCCACGGAATCATACACGTCCGACGAAGTGATCATTGTGGTGGAAGAACATTTGAATGAATTCATCGGCCTCGTTCCCCTGGGAGATGACCTCACCATACTTGCGATCCGAAGGGTGGCAGAGCTTTCAGCGATTTAAATTTGTTGATTTTCGCGGGAACATTTTTACTGTTGTCGGCGTTTGGGTTCTTCATGAGTGCCTGATCCGGCACCCATGACCAAAGTACCTTCCACTTTGCGAATTTATGAAGTATCCTTGCGAAAATTTTCAACCAGAGGAAATAAGGAGATTAACCTCATGAAGTCCCAGTATCGTATGCTTTTTGCTTTTGTTGCATTATTAACCAGCGTCAGTCTGGCATGTTCAGCCCTTGCACCCGCAGAACCCACAGCCATTCCAACCAACCCGCCTCCCCCAACAGCCGCTCCCTTGCCGACAGCAAGCGCTCCATTACCAAACCCAAGCGGACCCTCCAACCCGGCTGGCGGACCTTCCGGAAACACCACGACCAGCGGCACAAGTTCGGACATCGTAACATTTGTGGATGAAAACAATCTGTTCGGGTTCGACCTGCCCGGCGATTGGTACTACGAACACAACGCGTATGACAATTACTATGTGGATACATTCACCTCCCCGGATGAATCCTCAGCAAAGATCGAAAGCATTGTCTACAATGACGGAACCGCTTTCAACAATTCAGACAGCGCTGCTACCGCATTGGCCTGGTTGAATCAATTTTATAGCTACACCGGTAAAGAAGGTGATATCCGCGTCTCAAAACACCAAGTTGAGAAGGATGGCTCCGAAAGCCTTGAATGGTCATCCAAGGGCGGCGACTATTCCGGTAAAACCTTTTTTGAAGTGCGCGGCGACAATCGCAAGACATTTATGCTGTTCACAGTCTGGTACATCAATGATATAGATCAAGCCACGCTCGACGTTGTAAATAACGCAGTCCAGACCTATTACATTCCGTAAACACCCTTGCGGGAAATAAAAAATGCGGCTCTTGTTCAGAGAGCCGCATTTTTTATTAACCTTCCACAAACATGGCATAGCGTAGACTTTATCCCCGCTCACGATGGCGCGCCTTTTGTTATAATCCAACACAACCAAAACTCAGGAGAGAGTTCATGCCCAAGAAAAAGGGTTCTGTTGTGCTGCCCCTCGAGAAAGATGAAATCATAAAAGATTACCGCCTTGCCTATCAAAGCAGGCAGGCTTCGCTTATTGGCAGAAGGGAAGTTCTCAGCGGCAAGGCAAAATTTGGTATTTTCGGCGATGGAAAGGAAATTGCCCAGCTCGCCATTGCCCGTGCCTTCCGCAAAGGAGACTGGCGCTCCGGATATTACCGCGATCAAACCTGGATGTTCATGCTTGGCGTGATGAGCATCCAGGAATTTTTTGCACAATTGTACGCGCACAGTGATGTTACCTACGATCCCGCCAGCGCAGGGCGTCAAATGAATGCACATTTCGCCTCGCGGAATTTATATCCCAACGGTTCGTGGCGCCCGCAAACCCAAATGTACAACACTGCATCAGATGTTTCCCCAACCGCTGCGCAAATGCCGCGCGCCGTGGGGCTGGCGTATGCATCCGTTCTCTACCGAAAATTAAGTGAACTGCGCGAGCTTAAGGATTTTTCACACAACGGCGAAGAGGTTACATTCGCAACCATTGGCAATGCGTCCTCAGCCGAAGGGCTGTTTTGGGAAGCCGTCAACGCCATTGGCGTGCTCAAAGCACCAGCCATTATCACGATCTATGATGATGGCTACGGCATCTCCGTCCCCAATCAATTTCAAATGGTCAAAGAAAACATTGGTTCATTGCTTAAAGGATTTGAGCGTGACCCGCTGGCAACGCCAGATCAGGTTCAAAATGGATATGACCATTACACCGTCCACGCCTGGGACTATCCCGCGCTTATCGAAACCTATCTCAGCGCCGCCGAGATCGCGCGCGAATATCATATCCCCGCGCTGATCCATGTCATTGACGTGACTCAGCCGCAAGGTCACAGCACGAGCGGATCGCACGAAAGATATAAAACTCCCGAACGACTCAAGTGGGAAGAGGAATTTGACGGACTCAAAAAGATGCGCACATGGATGGTGGAAAACCGCGTCATTTCTGCGCCTGAGCTTGATGCCCTCGAAAAGGCAGACTACGAAACTGTGGAAGGATTCCGCAAAGCCGCCTGGGATGCTTATCTCTCCCCCATTACAGACGAACGCAACCAGGTCATGGACATGTTCGACGAGATCGCCAGTTCATCGAGTCATGCGTCAGAGTTGCGAATGCTCAAAGACCGGCTGGCAAATCTCCCGTCGTATACGAGGCGCGACATCCATATCGCCGCGCATGAAGCGTTGCGAATCCTGCGCGATGAAGCGCATCCCGCCAAGCAGGTTTTAGCCGCATGGAAAAATGAGAATGACAAGGCGAATTTGGAACGTTATGGCTCGCATCTGTATTCAGGCACTGCGCTGAAAGTAGAAGAAGTCAAGCCTGTCTATTCTGATTCTTCAGCAACCATGTTCGGCTTCGAAGTGGTCAACACCGCATTCGACGCCGCGCTGGCACGCGAGCCGCGCCTGATTGCTTTTGGCGAAGATGTCGGCAAACTGGGTGATGTGAACCAGGGCTTTAAGGGTATGCAGGAAAAATATGGCGCCTACCGTGTGACGGATACGGGAATTCGAGAAGCTACAATTTTAGGACAAGCGATCGGAATGGCCATGCGCGGTTTACGTCCAATTGCCGAGATCCAATATCTTGATTATGTCTTGTATGCGCTGCAAACGATGAGCGATGATCTGGCGACCTTACACTGGCGCACCGCAGGCGGACAAAAAGCGCCCGTCATCATCCGCACGCGCGGGCATCGTCTTGAAGGTATTTGGCATTCAGGTTCGCTCATGTCTGGTATTTTGAATTTGGTGCGCGGCATGTATGTTTTGGTTCCACGTGATATGACCCACGCCGCGGGTTTTTACAATACACTTTTGAAATCAGATGAACCTGCCATCGTTGTGGAGGTGCTGAATGGGTATCGCGTCAAGGAACGTCTGCCCGATAACATCGCCGAGATGACTTTGCCGCTGGGAGTCCCTGAAACCATCCGCGAAGGAAATGATGTCACCATCGTTACCTACGGCGCATGTTGTCGTATCGTCCTCGAAGCAGCGGATAAATTAAGCAAAGCAGGCATCGAAGTTGAAGTGATGGATGTGCAATCGCTGATGCCGTTCGATATTCACGGCAAAATTGTCGAGTCACTAAAAAAGACGTCACGGGTTCTATTTGTAGATGAGGACGTGCCAGGCGGAACAACCGCGTATATGATGCAGGAAGTCATCGAAAAGCAAGGCGGCTATTTCCATTTGGATTCTCCAGCCCGGACGTTGTCTGCCAAGGCACACCGTCCCGCCTACGGAAGTGACGGGGATTACTGGTCCAAACCGAATGTGGAAACGGTATTCGATGCTGTGTATGAAATGATGCGTGAGGTGGATCCATCTGCTTATCCGTTAATTAGGTGATAGTTGACAGTTGGCAGTTGATAGTGAGGTTGCATGGAAAAAGAGAAAGTTTCAGCAAGGAATTACCGCGAGCTAATAGTTTGGCAGGATGCAATCAAACTTGCAAAAGTTGTCTATCAGTTAACTGGGAAATTTCCGAAACAAGAAACCTACGCCCTCGCGGATCAACTCCGTCGTGCTGCTGTTTCGGTTCCGTCAAATATTGCAGAAGGTCAGGCAAGAAAGTCACCTGGCGACTTCAGAAGGTTTTTACACATAGCTCTTGGCTCCTTGGCAGAAGTGGATACACAATTAGTACTTGCTCAAGAATTTGGATATCTGAATATGGATGATATTAACCCGATGGATGAGCAAATTCAAAATTTACGCAAGAAACTCTATGCACTTATTAACACCCTGCCACCAACCACCAACCGATAACTATTAACTGGAGAACTTATGGCAACAAAAGTACTTGTACCCCGGCTCGGCGAAGGTGTGGATGAAGTTACCGTTACAAAATGGCTCAAGCAGGTTGGTGATTCCATCAATGAATTGGAACCGCTGCTTGAAGTCAATACCGACAAAGTGGACACCGAAATCCCTGCGCCTGCAACAGGAACTGTTTTGAGAATTATCGCCCAGGAAGGCATCGCTGCAAAAGTTGGGGAATTACTTGCAATCATTGGCCAGCCCGGAGAATCTGTTGACGCTGGTCAGTTGGCGGTTGAAAGCACCACACCGGTACAAAAAACACCCACCGCCCAAACCCAGCCGCAAACTGGAAACAACCAGCCGCCTGCTTCAACCCATGAGATTGGTTTCATCTCCCCTGTTGTGGCGAAGATCGCTGCCGAGCATGGTGTGGACCTGTCTCAAGTAAGCGGTACAGGCATGAGCGGGCGAATCACCAAGAATGATGTACTACATTACGTACAAAGCGGGAAAAAGCCTGCGGGCAATAAACCACAAGCCATGGTGGTCATGCCTGTCGCTGGGGATCAATTAATCAAACACACCACCATGCGCAAGTCCATTGCGCAACACATGGTTGATTCAAAGCACACCTCCCCGCATGTGTTGACCGTTATGGAAGCAGACATGTCCCGCGTGGCAAAACATCGTTCTGCAAACAAAGCCGCCTTTGAACGGGACGGAGTCAACCTGACCTTTACAGCCTACTTTATGATGGCTATCGTAGCTGGACTAAAAGCCTATCCACAGACCAATTCCTCGTGGACAGACGAAGGCTTGCTGGTTCATAAAAATATAAATATCGGCATGGCTGTTTCTCTTGGCGAAGACGGGCTGATCGTGCCAGTCATCAAAGATGCAGACAATTTATCTCTGCTGGCAATGGCTCGCTCGGTTAACGATTTGGCTGCGCGCTCTCGAAACAAGAAGCTACAACCCGATGATGTGAAGGGTGGAACGTTCACACTAACCAACCATGGCGTGAGCGGATCGTTATTCGCCTTTCCGGTTATTAATCAACCGCAGGCAGGTATCCTTGGAGTTGGCGCCATGCAAAAACGCGCAGTCGTCATCGATGATGCCATTGCAATCCGCCCGATGGTATATATGTCCTTCGTGTTCGATCATCGCATTCTTGATGGCGCGTCCGCGGATTGGTTCCTTGCAAAGGTCAAAGAAACGCTGGAAAACTGGGCATGAGCCGCGAGCATACAGACAGCCCGGAGATAAACAAGAACGTCCACCCGCCTTTTATAGCGTTGTTTTATCTTGTCGCAGCGCTGATAATGCAAAAATTTATCCCAATTCCATTTGAAACATCGGTAATAATAAAAACGGCAGGACTTGGGCTGGCTCTCATTGGCCTTCTGCTTGGGTTAAGTGCGTTCATGGAGTTTCGCAAAGTTCAAACCACTCTTGACCCGCACGGTTCGGTCAGGACCCTGGTGACGGATGGGATTTATCGCTTCACACGCAACCCAATTTACCTGGGATTTTTTCTCATGGTCATTGGCTTTCCGCTCAATTACGGCTCGTTATGGGGATTGGTTGCCGCGCCATTCTTTGCCGCAACTGTGAGTCGGTTGGTGATTGAGAAGGAAGAGGCTTATTTGGAGAAAAAATTCCAAGGGCAATACACAAACTACAGTTTAAGAGTGAGGCGCTGGCTCTAAATTCCAAAGGCGGTTTTCGCCGCCTATTAATTCTGCTCCTTGAATTAGAACATTTGTTTTAGTATAATAAACTCAATTAAGGAGAGAGTCATGTCAACAAACACATCTGAAATCCAATTGAACGTGAACGACAAAAAAGTCAATGCGTATCTTGCCAATGGCGGCGGACCCGGCATTTTAGTCCTGCATGCCTGGTGGGGATTGAAACCGTTTTTCAAGGAGGTTTGTGACCGCCTTGCCGAGCAGGGATTTACCGTTCTTGCGCCCGATCTGCGTGATGGGCAAATCGCAAAAACCATTGACGAGGCGAAAGAGTTGATGGAAAAAAGCGATGGTGAATTTATCGGTGCAACAGTGATGACGGCAAAAGATCATTTACAAGACCTGGTAAAAGGAAATAAGATCGGCGCGGTTGGGTTTTCCATGGGCGCGGCATGGGCGCTGGTCGCCGCGACATACAAACCCGAGCAATTTGGCGCGGTTGTTCTTTTCTACGGAAATGAAGGCGTGGATTATGGAAAAGTCACTGCCAAGGTGATGGGACATTACAGTGATAACGATGAATGGGAACCGAACGAATTTGTGGATAATACATTCGCTGAATTTAAGAAAGCAGGTGTGGATGCGACGCTTCACATCTACCCGGGAGTTGCTCATTGGTTCATGGAAAATGACCGCCCCGAATACGACCCCGCTGCTGCGCAGTTGGCCTGGGACCGGACAGTTGAATTTCTGAAGAAAAACTTATAAAACTCCAACATCTCCCTCAAATGGGAGATGTTCCTTTAATAGTACAATGGGGGACGAAAGACCATCTTCAATCAATTTACTGGAGTAATCTCTATGGCAGAAAATTTTGATGTCGTTGTGATCGGCGCAGGACCTGCGGGGTATGTAGCCGCGATCCGTGCCGCGCAATTGAAACAGAAAGTCGCGATCGTGGACAAGCAATGGATGGGTGGAGTATGTTTGAACGTCGGTTGCATCCCATCCAAATCCCTGCTCAAAAATGCAGAAGTGGCTCATACCCTGCGTGAACGAGGCAAAGACTTTGGCTTCTCCTTCGACAATCTAAAATTGGATTACAGCGTGGCGGTCAAACGCTCGCGCCAGAATTCAGATAGACTGACCAAAGGCGTTGGCTTTTTGATGAAGAAGAACAATATCGCCGTTTTCATGGGCGAAGCGAAGTTCAAGGCAAAAGATACGCTGAACGTGACGGACAAGGACGGCAAGGTTACCGAACTCAAAGCCAAGAACATCATCGTAGCCACCGGCGCAAGCGCCATGGTTCCGCCCGTATGGAAAGTGGACGGTGAAAAAGTCCTCACCTATTGGGAAGCAATCCTGCAGGATAAACTCCCCAAGTCTGTGGTTATTATCGGTTCGGGTGCCATTGGCGTGGAATTCTCCACGATATGGAGCGCCTATGGTGTGGATGTAACCATCGTGGAAATGCTCCCGCGCATTGTTCCATTGGAAGATGAAGAAGTCTCCAAGGAGCTTGAAAAGGAATTCAAGAAGCGCGGCATTAAGATCATGACGGGACACAAAGTTGAGTCTGTCGAAGCCACTGCCACTGGAGTGAAGGTTAAAGTTTCAGCGGAAGGAAAAGAAACGGTATTGGAAGCAGACCAGGCCTTGGTCGCGATCGGTTTCCGTCCAAATTCCAAGAACCTTGGGCTGGAAGAAGTCGGCGTGAAGATCAATGAGCGCGGTTTTGTCGAAGTCAACGAAAAGATGCAGACAAATGTATCTGGCATTTGGGCGGTCGGCGATGTGACGGGCAAACTCATGCTCGCGCATGTCGGCTCGACAATGGGCATTGTCGCCGCTGAACACATCAGCGGACACGAAACCGTGACCCTCGATTACGAAATGATGCCGCGCGCCACGTATTCCTATCCGCAGGTCGCTTCGTTCGGACTCACTGAAGCACAGGCAAAAGAACGCGGACACGAGATCAAGGTCGGACGCTTCCCCTTCCAACCAAATGGCAAAGCCTTGGGCATGGGAGATTATGCGGGTTTCGTAAAGATCATCACCGATGCAAAATACGGAGAACTGCTTGGCGCGCATATGATCGGTCCTGAAGTGACCGAACTGCTGCCCGAGCTCACCCTTGCGCGCATGATGGAACTCACCGCGCACGAGATTGCCCGTAATGTTCATGCTCATCCTACGCTTTCTGAAGCAATCATGGAAGCGGCGCACGGCGCAGACGGAAGCCCAATCCATATTTAGTAAACTAGTTTTCCGAGGTTGTTTGAACCTCGGAATTTTTTTGCCATCACTAATTTGTCTAGTCAACTTGCAATTTCACCATTAGTGTGCTATTAACAATGAAGTGAATTAATTCAAAAAATAAGGTTGTGAGTATGCATCGTGAGCGAGTATCTGAAAATGTGTTTTGGTTCCAAAGTGAAGTGTATGCCCAAGTGACGGCTGGCGTGATCGTTGGTCCACAGTGGGCAGTTGTTATCGACACCCTTGCCCTGCCCGAAGAGACCCTTGGCATGCGCGAGTTCATTGAGCATGAGTTGGGCGTACAGGTTCGCTATGTGATCAACACTCACTACCATGCTGACCATACCTGGGGTAATTGCTTCTTTCCAGGAGCAACTGTGATCGGCCATGCGAAATGCCGTGAATACCTGATCGAGCAGGGCATTCCTTCGCTGGAAGGCTCCCGCAAACAGGATCCAAATCTTCGGCAGGTAAAGATCGTCCCTCCCCACATCACCTTTTCCTCGGGTGAAATGGCCATGCGTGTCGGGAAAAAGAATCTCATCATTGCGCCTGCTTTTGGGCACAGCGACGACGGCATTTCCGTGCTCGTCGAAGAAGACCGCGTGCTCTTCGCAGGAGATGCCTTCATGCCCCTCCCTTATATCGTGGACGGTGACGTAGACGACATGCTCGCCTCCATTAAAAAGATTGGACGCATGGGACTGGAAAACATCATTCAGGGTCACGGCGATATCATCCTGCGCGGCGAAATTGACGCAGCTGTCAAAGAGAACACGAACTACCTGAACAACATCAAAAAGGCTGTCAAGTCTGGGGGCAAGCGCAAGAACATAGATGAATATCTCGAAGAGATCACTATCGAAAGCTGCGGCAAGAGCCGCGTCTACCTCGGCGG
>JACZJB010000221.1 GCA_014860805.1 Anaerolineales bacterium | reverse complement strand
TTTGGGGGCAGTACAAATCTGTTGCTGCATATCCCCGCCATTGCCCACGCCGCCAAATTGCCCCGCCCTACTGTGGAAGATTGGACACGAATCAATCGCGAGACTCCCCGCCTTGTAGATGTAATACCAAACGGGCCTGTCGGATATGGAACAGTACAAGTCTTTTTGGCTGGCGGAGTGCCGGAAGTCATGCTGCATTTACGCGAACTGCAATTGTTAAAACTGGATGTACAAACAGTGAACGGAAGCACTCTGGGAGAATCGCTGGATGTATGGAAAAAAAGTGAGCGCCGTCAATTGCTGCGAACGAGGCTTCAAGAATTGGACGGCATTGATCCGAATGATGTCATCATGAATCCGCACAAAGCGCGCGAACGTGGACTGACAAGTGCAATCACATTTCTTACCGGTAATCTCGCGCCACAAGGAGCTGTTATTAAAAGCACAGCCATTGACCCAAGCATTGTGGATGAAGATGGCGTGTATAGAAAAACGGGTCCCGCCCGCGTGTTCACCAGTGAGCGTGCGGCAATTGCTGCCGTCAAAGGCTTGAGCGAGAATCCGATCAAGGCGGGGGATGTGATCGCATTGATTGGATGCGGCCCGATGGGCACCGGCATGGAAGAAACGTACCAACTTACTTCGGCTCTGCGCTATTTGCCCGAAGGCAAAACCATCGCCCTTATCACCGATGCACGTTTCAGCGGTGTAAGCACAGGCGCATGTATCGGTCATATCGGACCTGAAGCCCTCGCAGGAGGTCCGCTGGGAAAATTACGCGATGGAGATACAATTCAAATCATCGTGGATCGCGTTCATCTTTCTGGAAGCATCGACCTTGTCGGCGAGGGAAATGCACGCTTTGACACAGTTGAAGGCGCACGGATTTTATCCGCGCGCACGCCTCACGCGGACCTGAAACCGAATCCTGACCTTCCAGACGATACGCGTCTGTGGGCATATCTCCAAAACCTCAGTGGCGGGACATGGGGCGGATGCGTTTATGATGTGGATGCGATCATTGAGCATTTAAGATAACGAGGAAGTACTATGCTGCTTACAAAACACAAAACAAATAATAAGACGCACTGGGCATTGGATGGTCGTTCCCTGTCAGAGAGTCATTCCCTCAGCACCCTGCTGGAAATGCCGCGCGAGGCCATATTTCAGCTTTTGAAAAATTCATCGAAGGGCGAAACAGCCATCGGCGGGATGGAAGCGCCCATTGACCCCATGCAGGAAGTCTGGGCGGCGGGAGTCACCTACTTGCGAAGCCGTGACGCAAGGCGTGCAGAATCCACAGTTGCTGATATGTACGAAAAAGTATACGAGGCTGAGCGGCCTGAAATATTTTCCAAGTCATTGGGCTGGCGCGTGGCAGGCAGTGGCGCGCCGATTCGCATCCGCAAAGACAGCCAGTGGAATGTGCCTGAACCGGAGTTGGTGCTGGTGATCAATCGCCACCGCGAGATCGTCGGCTACTGTGCAGGGAACGATGTTTCATCACGGGATATTGAAGGCGAGAATCCGCTGTATTTGCCACAGGCGAAAATATATAACGGCTCCTGCGCGCTTGGGCATGGAATTCTTTTATGCGAACCTGATGAAATCAAAAATATTCCAATTCAGCTGGAAATTCAAAGAGGGAACAAAACCATTTTTAGCGGAGAAGCGAATACGTCAACCATGAAGCGCAACCTTGCTGAATTGGTTGAGTTTCTAACCCGCGAACTGGATTTCCCGCAAGGTGTGTTTTTGATGACAGGCACCTGCCTCGTCCCTGGAAACGACTTCACATTGCAGCCAGAGGACATTGTCATCATTCAAGTTGGGGAATTGAGAATCATGAATCAGGTCGCAATTTAACAAGCCTTTTCTATTATGAAGCCCGAAATCATTTCCTGGCTGCTCGAAGGTGACCCATCCATCCGCTGGCAAGTGCAGCGCGATCTATTGAAGCATTCTCCGGCAAAATATGAGGCTGAACGCAAGAAAATTGCAAAGATGGGCTGGGGAAAACAACTGCTCGATTTGCAAGATTCGGATGGACGCTGGGGCGGCGGAATGTACGGTCCAAAATTCATCTCCACAACCTACACCATGTTGACTTTGCGCCTGCTCGGTCTGCCGCCGAATAATCCGCAGGCAAAACGTGCTTGCAAATTATTTTTGGATGAAGGCTTCTACACAGACGGTGGAATTAACTTCTTTTCGTACGCATGGAAATACAGCGAGACCTGCGTCACAGGCATGATCCTCGCTCTGCTGGCATATTTCCATTATCCTGATAAGCGCATCCATGATGTTGCTGCATATGTGATTGGTCAGCAAATGTCCGATGGCGGCTGGAACTGCGAATCGTACAAAGGTGCAACGCATTCATCTTTCCACACCACGATCTCAGTGCTGGAAGGATTGCACGAGTACGAATGTTCGTTCCCTGAAAAGAAAAAGCAAATCAGCCAAGTCCGCGCTCGTGGACATGAATTCCTGCTTGCTCATCGCCTGTATAAATCCCACCGAACGGGAAAGGTCTTCGATTCAAAGATGACCGCCATGCCCTTCCCTCCCCGCTGGAAGTATGACTTTATCCGTGCACTGGATTATTTCCAAGCCTGCAATGCGCTGCGTGACGAGCGCATGTTCGATGCAATTGATTTGTTAAAAAGCAAACAAAAACCAGACGGACACTGGGTAATGAACACGGGCATGTCTGGAAGGAAGTTTTTCGATATGGAGAAGGCAGGGCAACCCAGCAGGTGGAATACGCTCAGGGCACTGCGAGTGTTAAATTGGTGGGACAAGTAAAGTTAACTATTTTTCGTAGTCAACAAAATCGTCCATGCCAAAGCGGTCTTCGTAGTACGTCAGCAATACTTTAGCCTTAGATAAAAACTCAGATTCAAGCACATTCAGCCCATTCCTTTTTGATTCCAATTCTTCCTTATAAGTCATCAACCGCTCCCGAAAACTAGGTGCGGGCAAAGCGGGCAGGAGCAGATCAATCTCACGGATCAGGCTCAGCGTCTCTTGAATGACAATTAATGCATCAGGAAGGGAAATATCTTCATCAAGAAGCCGCCGCAGCGTTGTACACTTGTAGGTCTTGCAACTGCGGGGGTAATTTGGGGATAGGTAAACCGCACAGGTTCCGCTCCACTGTGAACAGGGTTGGGTAAATCCGCGCAGGGTTGGGTTGTCTCGAATCACTTTCAAACCAAGGGATGAAGCGGAGTCTAGCTCAGAGGCGTTGAGTCGAGTCCAGGCAAATAAATGTCCCGAGCAGCACAGTCCGCAGGATTTACATAAAATATTCGCAGGCGAATCGTTCATGAGCAATATTATACGGCTTTATCTTGGAGGGTGAAAAAGCGGAGGAAAACGAATCAGAAAACATGATCAGCCAACGGTTAAGAATGAGGCGTGCGAGGGTATAATCAAAGCATGACAGACGAACAAATCAAATCCCTTGCACGAAACAAGATCGCCATGCTGATCGATGGCGATAACGCCCAGGCGGGCCTGCTTTCGCAGATGCTCGTTGAAGCAGGGCGCTATGGACAGGTGACTGTCCGCCGCGTCTATGGCGATTGGACGACGAACAACATGAATTCCTGGAAGGACACGTTGAATTTTCACGCCTTCCAGCCCATTCAGCAGTTCCGTTACACCATTGGAAAAAATGCAACTGACAGCGCGATGATCATCGACGCGATGGATATTTTGCACACCAGCGTAGTGGACGGATTCTGCCTGGTCTCCAGCGACAGCGATTACACCAGGCTCGCGACCCGTATCCGCGAGACGGGAATTTTCGTGATGGGCATTGGGGAAAAGAAAACACCGAAGCCGTTCGTGAACGCATGCGATGTGTTTGTGTACACCGAAAACCTTGCCGCTGAAAAGAAGGCGACGCAACAAAAGAACACAACCAACACCAGGGCCAAGAAAGCCAAAGGTGAAACTGAGGAACTGGATCCCATGCCGATTTTGACCCAGGCGTTTGAAATGTCTGTGCAGCAGGATGGATGGGCGTCGCTGGCGAATATGGGCAATGCGTTGTATCAGGTCGATCCCAGTTTTGACCCGCGCACCTACGGGCACAAGCAACTCTCGAAGATGATCAGCAAATTAAGCGATCGTTTCGAAATGCGCTCACAGGAAAACGGCGGACCCATTATTTTTTATGTACGCATGAAAGATTAGACGAGCAATTCAGGGGTTTTGACAATCACTTCTTTATAAACCTCGATGACCTGAGTTGCGATTTTAGTCCATGCATAATTGGCTGCGTACTCCGCGGCGGAACGTCCCATTTCATTTCGCAAGTCAACATTCCCCAAAAGCCACGACAGCTTATCGCATAATGCATCTGGCTCACTATCGGGAATGGTGTATCCCGTAATTCCATTTTGAACGAGGTACCCCAGTCCGCCAACTTCCGAGGCGATCACAGGGGTTCCGCATGCCATGGCTTCGAGCGCAACCATCCCAAAAGATTCGTACAACGAAGGCATCACCACCACCTCCGCCGCGGAATAATAATACGGCAGGGTATCTTGTCCGCGCTTGCCAAGGAACAACACCATCCCGCCCATGCATAGGTCATCACACATTTTTTGCAGGCGCGCCATTTCCTCAGACATCTCCTCCGGGCTGACATCCACATCACCGCCAATGATCGCCAGGTGAACGGGGCGATGGATGCCCTGCAAATCCAAACAGGACATCGCCTGAATCAACGTGTCAATCCCTTTCAACGGCTCGATACGTCCCACAAAAAGAACCATGCGGTTTTCAGGCTTCAAACCGATATATTGCTTGGCTTCATCGGCTGGGATCGGATAAAAATGACTCGTATCCACACCGGGCGGGATAACTGTCATTTTACGGGAATCAGCTCGATATAGGAATCGAAGCTGAGTCAACTCAGCCAGAGTGGCGACGATGATCCGCTCCGCTCTACGGAGTACCTGTCTCTCCCCATTGAGTCGATCCTCGCCTGCTCTTTCATCCTCCGACCTCGCCACCCGATTCTTCATCTCCCCAAGGGTATGGAACATGCTCACAATGGGAGTCCCGCCCCAGGCATCACTTAATATTTCAGCGGCCAAACCAGACATCCAGTAATGGCTGTGGATAACATCATACTTAATCCCTTTTTCAGCAGCAAATTGAATGACACCCTGCGCAAATTCAGGGATATATTTTGCAATGTCACTTTTGCTTTTTGGTTCTTCAGGCCCCGCAGGAATGTGGACCACACGATTTCCAAAGCCCAGGTCATGCAGTACATGCGGCACGTGCTCATCCTGCGAGCGGGTAAAAACATCCACATGGATGCCCAAACGGCCCAATTCGCAGGTTAGATCGCGGACATAAACGTTCATTCCACCGGTGTCTTTGCCCCCCAGAGTAGCCAGAGGACAGGTATGATAAGAAAGCATGGCAATACGCAGCATTTATTTTTCTCCGAAATGATAGACGACGCGAAAAGGGTAAAACTTGCGGGATTAAACCAAATCCTTTATAATCTCGCCCGCTCATACAATAAGCCACCATAGCTCAGCTGGTAGAGCAAACGATTCGTAATCGTTAGGTCGTGGGTTCGTATCCCACTGGTGGCTCAATATTTCCCAAGAAACCCTGGTCTGGGTTTCTTTTTTTACCTCAAAATCCTGCGTATGATGAGGCTTTTGAAGTAGAATTTGAATACCTCCAAAAAATCATGTACCAGAAAGTCAAAGCCCTGTCTTCCCGTCTCGCAGAAGCAAAAAGCATGGACATGCGGTCCACCATTATTGTCGTACTCCTGACCGCATTTCTGAGCAGCATTACCATCTCGTTATTCGATATTAACCGCGTACAAATGCTCATTTTAAGCGGCATATTTTTGCTCATGGCAGGCTTGAGTGTGGCGGGGTACCACGCTGTTGCCAGCTGGGGAGCCTTATTTTCCGCACAGTACATCGTATCCACTTTTTTATTCAGCAATTTCGGTATCCGTGACACGGCCATGCTGGGGTTGATCGCCATTCTGATTTGCGCAGGCCTGCTGGCAGGGAAAACAGGAACGGTGGTAATCGGCTCCGCAATCATTTTCGAGATCGCAATATTGGGAGTATTGGAATCCAGGGGCATCGTCCTTAATAAATTCAGCTCTGATAACAATTTTTCGGATTACATCACTCTGATCGTCACCATTTCAATGATAACCCTGATCCAATGGCTGGTTATTGGGCGGCTTAACAATATAATAACCAATGCAGAAAAAGAACTGACGGAGCGAAAAAAATTTGAAGCACAACTTCAGGAAGCCGAAGGACGCTACCGCGGGCTCGTGGAAAGCATACCACTAGTCACGTACATGGCCGAACCCGGCATCAAGGGAAAATGGCACTTTATCAGCCCGCAAATCACCGAACTGACGGGGTTTGCTCCGCAGGAATGGCTGGACGACCCCGGCTTTTGGTATTCACGGGTCCATCCGGATGACCGTGATCAAACCATGAAGGATGAAGCCGACGCTCTGCGCAAAGGCAGGACGCCCGTGCTTGAATATCGGCTCCTGACCAAGGATGGGCGGACTGTGTGGGTCTCTGATAAAAGCCTGGTCTTTTTGGACATGAACACCTTACTCGTGCAAGGGTTCATGCTGGATATTACCAAGAGAAAAAGGGCGGAAGAACAATTGACCAAACATATTGCCGAACTTCAAGCCGTGCGCGGCGTGAGCGAGACGCTCATTCAAAGAACGGATTTGCACAAATTGATCTTCGAGACCGGCGAGCAGATCCGTTTTACGTTCAAAGCCAACAATGTGCTGATCGCCATCCATGACCCGAACACCAACCTGATCAATTTTCCGTACGACTTTGAAGGCGCGAGATACCGGCCAAACCTTTCGATCAAATATGGCGAGGGTATCACGACCCAAATCATGAACATGAAAAAACCGTTCTTCATTCATGAAAATTGGAAAGAAGAGTCGGAAAAACTGCATGTAATCAATATCAACAAAATCCCCATCTTATCCTCTATGGCGGTGCCGATCATGATCAACGATAGGGTATTGGGGCTGATCACATTGGAAAGCACAGAACGGGAACATGCCTTCAACGAAAGCGATGTGCCTCTGCTCTCCACCATCGCTGCGAATCTCGCCGTCGCTATCGAAAATACACGCCTGCAGGATTCTCTCAAACAGGAATTGGATATTCAGGAAAGGCTTGTCCGCGAGTTGGAATTGAAAAACGCCGAACTCGAACGTTTCACCTACACCGCCTCGCATGACCTCAAATCCCCGCTTATTACCATCCGCGGGTTTTTAGGTTACCTCAAGCAGGATGCACAGAATGGAAATTTCGAGCGATTAAACTCCGATATCCAGCGCATTTCAGACGCCACTGAGAAAATGCACCGTCTGCTAAACGAATTATTGGAACTTTCGAGAATTGGCAGGGTTGCAAATGAAGCACAGAACATCCCCTTTAGCGAGATCGTTGAAGATGCCCTCCAGCGAGTGGAAGGTCAATTAAAGGGGAACCAGGTACAGGTCACGGTAGGAAGCGGCTTTCCCGTTGTTCGCGTGGATCGCGAACGCATGGTTGAAGTCATCCAAAATCTCGTGGACAATGCCACAAAGTTTTTTGGAGACCAGCCTTCCCCGCAGATCGAGATCGGTTACAAAACAGAAGCCGACCAGACTATCTTTTTCGTTCGAGATAATGGAATCGGCATCAAACGGGAATTTCACGAACGCATCTTTGGGTTGTTCGATAAACTTGATGCCACGTCCACAGGTACGGGTGTAGGGCTGGCGCTTGTGAAGCGCATCGTGGAAGTACATGGCGGGAAAATTTGGGTGGAATCGGAGGAAGGCGCTGGATCCACGTTCTGTTTTACACTGGGCAATACAAATTTATAAAAAGGTGAGAGATGAATAAAACCATTCGAAATATCGTTATCGTTTCGCTTTTTGCCATCGGCGGCGGCTGGCTGGGCATCTGGCTCAACAACATCACAGGCAATACCGCGCCGCCCATGGAAAGCCTGGGTGTGCTGGTCTGGCTTGCCACCCCTGCACTATCTGGCTTTTTCCTTCGTGCTTTTGGCGGGGATGGCTGGAAGGATTCTGGTTTTGGGTTGAATCTCCCCTCAGGCTGGAAGTGGTACCTGCTGGCGATTCTCGTTTATCCGCTCGCTGCTCTCTTAACCTTTGGCCTGGCAGCCCTCTTCGGCTTTATCTCAGCGGACGGCTTTGCCGACCAGGGCTTCCGCGCCTATCTTTCCATTGCAGGGATGATGTTCGTCGGCTCGTTGATGAAAAACTTCTTTGAGGAATTTGCATGGCGCGGCTACCTCACTCCGCGTTTGGAGGCTGCGAAAATCCATCCGATGCTCAACCATTTCATTACAGGTGTAGTGTGGTGGGCATGGCATCTGCCATACTACTATTACTTCCTTGACAGGCAGACCCTGGAAAGCAACATCGCCACAAGTGTTCCTGCTTTTCTGGTGATCAGCTTTTTTATCATGTTCCCTGCCTCGGTTCTTTTTGGTGAACTGCGCCTGCTCAGCAAATCCACGTGGACGGCATTCCTTTTACATTGCATGGTCAATGCCCTCAGCACACCCCTGCTTTTGAACGGGTTCATCAAAACCCATGGGACAATGGGAATCATCTTCGCCCCAACCCACGAAGGGATTTTTGTGTCCATCCTGTACGGCGCGGTAGGATGGATGCTGTATAAATATCGAACGAAACTCACAAGTTAAAAACAAACTTCCGAAGCCTTGAAGGCTTCGGAAGTTTTTATTATTCAATCCCATCAAAAATATGGTCAAGCACCTCTTCGCTCACATCAAAGACCGAGCCGTTTTCAGGGATGGCTTCTTTTGTCATCCACTCAGGCAGACGATCATCCTTGGCAGTGAAGCCCGCACGTTTGTTGAACTCGCGCTCCATTTTGATGGTCTGCTTGCCAAGTTCCTGCAAAATGTTATCAGGCAGATCGTCCCAGCCATAACGCGCCTTGAGCAGACGTTTCACTACGCCATCGGGTGTCGCCGCATAACCAAATCCTGCAAATATACATGCGCCGATCGTGTCGTACCCCGCCATGTTTAACTGGGCATTGAGCGAAGCGTCCTTCTGCTGAGTTGGGTCCAGGTGATTGATCTTGGCGCGGATGGTCAATCCGCAGGTATGATCGGCGCCTTGCGGCGTGGTGGCGTATGTCACTCCCGTACCTTTAATGGAACGCGGTTCATAAGCAGACATGGCTTGTCCTTTCACAGCGGGCACGCGCTCAATGTTGTATTTCCTGCCAACCGTCACGGCGCCATCACCGAGGATGCGGCCCAACTCTGTGCCAGCGCGAATTTCATCGATCAGTTTTTGAGCATCTTCTTCGCTGCCCCAGCGCATGAGACCAGCTTCCGCAGCAACCCCGAGCGAGCCCCCGATTTCAATCGAATCCAACCCCAAATCATTAACATGCCAGTTGAGTCGGCCAATTGAGTCGAGCGAGTCGATATCGAGGTTTGTGCCCATCAAGCCAATGGTCTCATATTCCAGCGGTGAGACGATGATCTTGCCATCCTCCCCGCCGAAAACATTCGAGCACTTGATGGTACATCCTGCCATACAGGCATGAGCCGGGTCAGATGGTTTTCCGCGAGTCAACGTAAATTCGCGCAACTGCTCACCGCTGATGGCATCTACGTTATCGAACGTACCGCGAGAGAAATTATGCGCGGGAATAGCTGCAAAACTCTGAGTCATCTGCGCCATGGCCGCCGTGCCGTAATCACGGTACGTCACAGACTGCGGATGTTCCATGACAGCCTTGGTGTAATCCTTCTGGGCTACTTTGAACGCTTCAGGGTCAGCAATGGCAGGCTTCTGCCCGCCCGCATGATCGAACACAATGGCTTTCAATCCCTTCGTGGCCATCACTGCGCCAAGTCCGCCGCGCGCCGCAATGCGGGAGGGAATCTTGTCCTTATCGATATTCTGAATGCCAGCGGACTTCATCTTCATTTCACCGCCAGGGCCGATCAAAGCAATGGCTACTTTATCGCCATATCGTTCAAGCAATTTCGGCGCGGTTTCATAGACACCGACTCCTACAAGGTCATCAGCCTTTTCCCATTTTGCGCCACTCAAGGAAAGATGCAAAACCCAATACCCCTCCTTTTCAGGCATATCTTCGATAATGAGCGCGTGAATACCCATGAACGCCATGTGATAGCCTGTGCGTCCACCTGCATTGGCTTCCTTAATGCCGCCCGTCAGCGGCGATTTTCCGCCCACTGAAATGCGATCTGTGGATGAAAGGAGATGCCCAACCAACAAGCCAGGCGTGAAGATCAGTTTATTCTCCGCACCAAGAGGATCACATTTTGCATCCACTTCATCCACCATGATGCGCGCGATCAGCCCACGCCCGCCGAGGCGCTGCCAGGTCTCAGGAATCGGTTCGCGTTTCAGTTCCTGCGTACGGGTGTTGATCCGCCAGATTTGCGATTTATGCTCGGTCATTTTGTTCTCCTGTCAGCAGGATTATATTCTCACGGGCTTTCAAATAGTTTGCACAGGGCACAGCGTCGCCGCGTCACTACAACATTTTTATCCAAATAAAGATTGCACAGCTTTCCTGAATACATCTGTATGGTAATCCACATCTGCCTGTGTGGTTTCGGGTGAGATAAGCGCCATGTTGTGGAAGGGAGTCATCAGAATGCCGCGATTTAGGGTAAAGAGATGCATGTAGCGGTCAAGTTCGGGATCAATGGCGGAATGAGCTTCTCCGCCATTTTTGGGAGGACTGGGACGAAACCAATATTCGGAACGATTGCCCAAACGCTTCACGATCCACGGGAGGCTGAATTCAGCTATGACACTTTCGACTCCCGCTGTGAATCCTTCCTGCAACTTCGTCGCCTTGACATAGAACTCGTCCGTGAGCACATCTTGCAATGTGGCTTTCATCGCCGCAATAGATAGGGCGTTGCCCGCCAGCGTCCCGCCAATACCGCCCACATCCGCGTCATCCACGGCAAGCTTGGCAGCGAAGGCGTTAGAAACTTCTTCAGTGAAGCCATAGATCGCGGCGGGAACTCCTCCAGCGAGTGGTTTGCCAAGGGTTAAGAAATCAGGTTGAAGACCGTGTGAAGCGGTGTATCCGCCTGGACCAGCGCAGATCGTGTGAGTCTCGTCGATGATAAGCAAAGTCCCATATTTGCGGGTGATCTCGCGCAGAGCATCGTGATAACCAGGGTTGGGATGAATGATGCCGATATTGGTCATCACAGGCTCGGCAAGGACAGCGGCCACATCACGCGCAGAGAGCGCGGTTTCAAGCGCGCCAATGTCGTTGAATTCGATGACTTTGGTTGTCTCGCGCGGGTCAATTTGCGGACCCATATTATTGGCGCGCGGCATGGGCGTGCCTTCCTCGTCAAGCGTGATGAAGGTTTCATCCACAGAACCGTGATAGCAGTAATTGAAAACAAGGATCTTTTTGCGCCCCGTAATAAGACGCGCCATGCGAAGAGCGAAACGATTCGCATCGGTGGCGGTGAGGGCAAACTGCCAGTACGGAAGTTTGAAGCGGCGCTGGAGTTCCTCGCCCACCCAGATCACATCTTCGTACGGCAGCATGAGCGTGATTCCCTTTTGAATCTGCTCAGTGATGGCTTTCACCGTTGCATCTGGCGCGTGACCCGTCATTGCGCCCGTGTCACCGAGACAAAAGTCAATATAGTCATTACCATCCACATCGATAAAGTGCGCGCCTTTTGCCTCTTTGACAAAAACGGGAAACGAGCCCGCCCAGCGGATCATCCACAACATCGGCACGCCGCCATGCAGAGATTTGCGTGCACGCTGGTACAACTCGTAGGATTTTGGATGATTCTTGTGAAAGAGTTCTTCTTCGGCTTTGAGTAGTGTTTCGAGGTGTGTTCGGTTAAGTGTTTTTGCCATGATTGGTTTGTCGAAAGCCAAATGAATTTCGACTATTTTATGTTTTCGCCCAATGCTTCGCCAAAGATCTTCAACCCATCATTAATCTGGCCGGATGTCACGTTCAACGGAGGAATCCAGCGCAGGGTGTTATCGTACGTTCCACAGGAGAGCAGGAGCATACCTTTTTCTTCAGCGGTATGAATAATATCTTTGACAAGCTGCTTGGCTTTTGCCTGACTTCCATCCACGATGAATTCGGTCCCGACCATGAGGCCGAGGCCGCGGACATCGCCAATTTGTGGATATTCCTCCTGCAATTTGCGAAGACCTGTCATTAGCTGGATGCCTTTGTCTGTGGCGTTTTCAAGCATCTTTTCTTCTCGCATCGCGCGGATAGTTGCCACACCTGCCGCACAGGCGACTGCGTTCCCGCCATATGTTCCGCCGATCGAACCGACATCGAGTTTCTTCATAATGTCGGTACGGGTGAAGACCGCAGAAAGCGGCATGCCTGAGGCAATGCCTTTCGCAGCAGTGATGATATCTGGTATGACACCAAAGTGTTCGAGTGCAAACCATTTACCTGTACGCCCGAAGCCCGACTGCACTTCATCGAAGATGAGCATGATGCCGTGCTTATCGCAGATCTCGCGCAAACCCTTCATGAACGATGTCGGCGGGACGATATATCCGCCTTCCCCCATCACAGATTCGATCAGGATGGCAGCGGTGTCTTTCGGCGCAGTCTGCGAAGCGAGGAGATATTCAAGTTGTTCCAATGCATACGCAGACGCCTGCTCTTCGGTCATGTGCATGTGGAACGCATAAGGGAATGGTGAGACGTAAATCCCTGCTGGCAATGGACCAAAACCCGTACGGTAACCGGTCTTGGATGTGGTCAATGCCATCGTCGCGTGGGTACGCCCGTGGAAGGAGCCATTGAAGACAATGATATTCTGCCTGCCTGTGGCAGCTTTTGCGATCTTGACCGCATTTTCCAACGCTTCCGCGCCAGAGTTGGCGAAGTAAAAGCTATCAATCGAAGACGGGACGATCATACGCAGTTCCTCGATCAATTGCAGCATCGGCTTGTGGATGACGATATTCGCCTGCGCGTGCAGGAACAAACCCGCCTGTTCACGGATGGCTTCCACAACTTTTGGGTGGCAATGACCCGTATTTGTCACGCCAATTCCGCTGGTGAAATCCAGTAGTTTTTTACCTTCATCGGTATAGATGTATGCGCCTTCAGCGCGGTCAGCAACAAAATTGAAGATGCGACTCCATGCGGGAGTCATGTGGGGAAAGTTTTCTTGATAGAGCTGATTGGTCATGATTTTTCCTTGAATGTTCATTCTCTAAGCACAACGGACACGAAGTACACAAAGGGGAAGACTTATAATCTCGCCCTCTTTTTTCTTCGTGTCCGTAGTGTCCTTGGTGTTAAATTATTTATGCGGGCAAATATTCCGCGGCCCACTCCACGCCATGCTTTTTCAACGTCTCAGGGGTGGGAACGCCGTCACTCGTCCAGCCTGCCAGCTTGTAGTATGTGTCGATGGCAGAATCAACTTCCTCGTGAGTCAGAGCGAAGCCCGCTGTGGGACCAGTGCCAGCCAATTGCTTGAAGAATTTCTTTGGCAGTTTGTCATCTTTGCGAGTCAATCCCTCGCGGGCATTGAACACGCGGAAGAGATCCAAGCGGCGGCGGCCGACTTCCATCAACTCTTCCACGGTCATATCCCATCCGGTAACAGAACTGACCATGTGAGCAGTGTCCTTACCATCGTAGAGCGTCCACGTGGGGCCGTAGACGAATTGGCAGAGTTCGGCGGAGTCAAGCATGGAGTAGAAGACTTCGGTCTCATATGCGAAGCGGACTTTTTCTTCGGTGAGGCTGTACGCGGGTTGCGGTGAGTCGAGCCCAATTTGCTTGAGACGGTCGAGGTTGAAATCGCCAACGCCTTCTTCATAATATGGGTCGTGCTCAGAGGACTGGTGATCTGCGCCGAACGGATTGACAGCATAAATGAGCGCGAGGCTGCGTTTTGCCTGCGGCATGTGCGCAGGAGACTCGGCGCCTTTTACCGTAATGAGGAATTCATCGGAGTTCTTGCCCCAAACTTTGGAGGCGCGCTCAGAACCTAAACCGAGGGTCTTGCCAAATTCGCCTTCGCCCTTCACGAGCATGTCGAGCGCCTTGAGCATGGCTTCAGCGTTGCCAAATTTCAAGTCAAGCCCGCCAGTTTGTTCTTTGGTGATGACGCCCTTTTCATAACATTCCATCGCGAAGGCAATCGTTGCGCCAGCCGCAATGGAGTCCACTGCATATTCGTTGCAAACCTGGTTGGCTTTCGAGATCGCCGCAAGATCGTCAATGCCGCAGTAGGAACCAAAGGTGCCAAGCGTTTCATATTCAGGGCCGCCGTAGCGCGGGTCAACATGATAGGGACCATCTTTAATTTCTACCACACGCTTGCATTTAACAACACAGGCATAGCAGGTATCGCGTTCCTTCAAAATGGTCTCAGCCATTTTCTCACCGCTGATCGGCTCGCAGCCTTCAAATTGACCCTCGTTATAGTTGCGGGTCGGCAATGTGCCAATCGTGTTATTGAACAACACAACCACAGCCGTGCCAAATTTGGCGAGACCGTCCATATCACCATTCTCAGGAATTGCCTTGGGACCAATGCGGTTCAAAGCGGTTAAAGCCTTCGCATCAGCGAGCTGCACTTTCTTCGTACCGCGCACTACAACTGCCTTCAAATTCTTGGAGGCCATCACCAAACCCATGCCCGTGCGTCCGTTATGACGGTTGGACATGGAACAAAGCGATGAGAACAGCACGCCGTTCTCCGCGCCAATGCCGTGCTGCAAAATTTCAGCTTTCGGGTCAACTTCCTTGTGGATGATATCGTCCACTTCCCCCGTCAACTTACCCATCAAATGAGAGGCATCGCGTAATTCATAGTTTCCATCAATGATCGAGAGGTATACAGGCTTGGATGATTTTCCTTTGATCACAATCCCGTCAAAGCCAGCAAACTTCAACTCGGCGGGGAAAAATCCACCGCTCTGCGAATCGCCAATACCGCCGCTGATCGGCGACTTTGCATTCGCATTCAAACGGCTTTGGCCAGAAATCGCCGCGCCCGTCGTCACACCCGTGAACAAGGTCAACACATTGTCAGGACCAAGCGCGTCCGCGCCTTTGGGCATATCGCGCAAAATATAATGCATCCCCATCGCGCTGCCGCCGAGATACTTGCGGTAAAAAGCCTCATTCGGCTCTTCCACCGTCAGCGAACCTTTCGTCAGATCAACATGCAGAATCTTTCCGTTATAACCGTTAGGCATGACATCCTCCATGAGTAAATGTAGTAGCTTTTAATTATACAGGTCGGGTGGACTTAAGACAACTTGGATTTTCCGAAAGTGACACATGCAGATAAAGAACCGCGTCAGTCTCGTACTTTGAAACTGGCGCGGCCTCAAAAAGCATCTTCCAGCCTCAGCTTTAATCGTCTCCCAACCCTGCCACGAAGGGATCAACATCAGGAATTCCAGGTTTAATCAACGCGCGAATCGGGAAATACAAAACCGCGCCAACTACCATCGCGCCCAGCGCCCATGAAATGGAAGCCATGCCTTCTTCCACGTACTGACTGTAAATCGCAAGTCCAATGATCAATGCAGGAGCCAGCGTGACAAGCGTCAAGCCGAAATAACCGCCTGGGACCTTTTTACGTTCCAAATGCGGCATGGTGAAGCGCAGTTTCCACATGGCGAAGAATTCAGCCATTAACACCAGCATGTTAAGAAAAACGTCGATCACCACCAATGCAGCGAACGCCGAAAGCGAAAAGATGGAATAGATCAACCCGCAGAATAGGATCGCAACCCACGGCGTGCCATACTTCGGGTGCACTTTCACCATGAACTTCGGCATCATTCCGTCCGCGGCCATTGCGAAAGGTACGCGCGTCCCGCCCAGTCCATTGCCGATGAATAAGCCGATCATGCTCAGCACTGCCGAGAATGTAACCAAACCTCCCATCACAAGAGCAAGCGTCCCGTTGGTTTGACCCGTTAATTTATCAGATACGACATGAGCAATATCCGGGAATTCCCATCCCACCGAGCTGGATGTATCCACACCCCAAGATTGCGCCTTTTCATGCGGAACTCCATATTCATCCAAAACGGGGCCAATGCCTTCGCCGCTTTCGTATTCTTCAATGCCCCACATTTGATAGCGCCCTTCTTCACCTGCACCGCCGTACAAACCTGCCAACGTCGGCAATGAATATGTCGCGATAGCCGCAACCAACACCAGCACCATTGCCAGCGGATACGTTTTTTTAGGATTGACAATCTCATCACCAGCCGCAGCAGGCAATTCCCAGCCCATGAAATTCCACATGGCAACAAAGATGCCTGTACTCAATGCGCCTATCGTATTGCTGAGATTAACTTCCGCGCCGCCAGGCAGGAACGGTAATTGCAATGTCGTACCGCCTTTTATCCACGCCATAAAACCAATAACAGTTAATGCGATCAATGGTAACAGCATGACCACACCCAGCCAGTTGGTCAGCAAACCTGAAAAGCGCGCGCCGCGCACATTCAACGCGGAAACAACCCAAATCAATATGACAGCGACTAAAAAAGAAAGCCAGGTACTATCCACAAATACGCCGCCAATGATTGCGCCTTCGCGCAAGGCAGGGATGAAGTATCCGAGATAATACGCGGCGAGAACAGGATAAATGGACACATCCACCCATGAAACCACCCAGTTCATCCACCCGCCCATGAAGCCAACAAAGGGACCAAAAGCGACCTTAAGCCAGTGGTAGTATCCACCCTCCACAGGCATCATGGATTGCATTTCGCGAACCATCAACATGTTGGGGATGCTGAAGAACAAAGGAGTTAATACGAAAAGGAGCAGCGCCAGACCTGGGCCAGACCAACCCACCATTGGCTCCGCGCCGAACGCCCCGCCACAGACAGTGAAATAGATCAACCCAAACAGCGGTAACAATGTTAATTCGCGCTTTAGTTTTTTTGTCTCAGCACTAATAATATTTTCTGTCATTTTGCCCTCCGAAAATTTTCCATCAGCAAAGTGATGGACTCCAGATTACAAAAAAATAGTGGACAAACGCTCTTCCGTTTGTCCACTTTAACTTCCTTACGCGGCCATTTCCTTCATCCCATATGGGAAACCGTAATCAGCCATTTTTTCCATGAATGGATCAGGCGGGAAAGCCTCCGGGCCAAGAACACCCACGCCTGTCCAGATTCCGTGCTCGATCAAATCCATGGCGATGACTGCGGAGAAGGCGGTCTGTGCAACCACAGCCTGACAGCCCCATGCATCCATGCAGGCTTTGTTATCAGCCACTTGATAAAGATAGACCTGGCGCGGCTTGCCGTCTTTGGTACCTTTGACCCATGTGCCAGCGCAAGTCTTGCCAGACATTTTTTCGCCAAGATGGGCGGGGTCAGGCAGGCAGGCAGCAACCACGTCCCGCGGCGCAACCTGCACACCTTTGACATTGATCTTCTCTTTATTATCAAGGCCAAGCATGTGTAAAGTCTTGAGGACGCCGATGAACTGGTCGCCAAGACCATATTTGAAGGTGGCACGTTTCGTCTTAACCCAACGCGGCATAAGCAGTACTTCTTCATGTTCCACATTGACCACTTCCACGGGGCCGATCTCAGGGAAGTCAAATACCTCAGGCTCAGAGAATGGTTCAGTGGTGAACCAGCCTTTGCCTTCTTCCCAAATGACGGGCGGATTGAGGCATTCTTCAATCGTTGTCCAGATCGAGAAGTTGGGCGCAAATTCGTAACCTTCAATGACAATGTTGGCACCATCACGAATACCAAGTTCTTCGATCTCATCGAAGAGATGATCGGCTGCGTAACGGGCAAACACATCTGCCATGCCAGGTTCGACACCGAAGCCAACCATGGCAAGCAGACCTTTCTTCTCCCAATCTTTCGCTTTGTCAAATTGATAATCGCCCAATTTGATGCCAGGCTTGGTGAACGGATCGGTCGGATGCGGCTCGGACAGGGTCATAGCCATATCCATATATTTTGCGCCGACATTGTAGGCCGCATCAAAGATCTGCTTGTTGAAGATCGGGTCAACCGAGTTCATGATCAGGTCAACCTGATATTTTTTTGCCAGCTCTTCGATGCTCTCCTGCTTGCCGGCGTCAATGAATTCCACAGGAAAGCGTTTGTTATCCCCTAATTTCTTCTGCACTTCCTCGGCACGTTTGACGTTATAGTCAGCCAGCACCATCAACTCCACCCACTTGCGCGGTTTTGCAATGGCAGCAATGGCTTCTCCGACCCCACCTACTCCGACGAGCAATACTTTCATGAGATTTATTTCTCCATTTGTTTTATAACCCGCAGGAACGCGAGTTAGATTTACAAAAAGGAATCCCGCCGCATAAAACGACGGGGAGGACCGTACCTACCGATAACGGTCGTTTGAATTGGATTGATTTCCTGGAAGGACGGAAATCATAAGAGATGTCATATACACTTTCACGAATATATTCCCCACAGTCTTTAGTAAATGCACCAGGGCTTTCATAAAACCTTTCAAGTTGGCTCCGCCATCCTCATGCTTGGGAGGCAGACAAAGTATGTTGGAACCTCAACAGGCTCAAGGTCCGTGCTGAGGCGAATTCCTGTTAGAAATAGATCTCTTTGGCAATTTTCAAATAGATGAAGGACTCCGCTTCACGAACGCCATCCACCTTGGATAATTTTTCAGTGATAAAACCCAGAAGGTCTTCATGGTCACGGCAAAAAACTTCGATCATCAAATCGTACCTGCCGCTGACCGCAACAATGTAGATGACCTCGTCGAACCTGGCAAGTTTATTGGCGACATCGAGCATTTTGCGCCCATCGGTACGGACACCAATCATGGCCATGGTGCGCTTGCCCATCATCAGCGGATTGGTAACGGCGACCACCTTTAGATAACCAAGTTTGACAAGGCGGTTGTATCGCTGACGAATCATGCCTGGCGATACATTCAGTTTTTCAGCAATCTGTGCAAAGGCCTCCCTGCCGTCTGCGCGCATGGCGTCAATGATGAACAGGTCAATTTTGTCCAGCTTCTCCATTCCAGTACCGATAATGCTTTCCATTTTTATATTTTATTCCTTTTATGCATTATTGTCAACATTTTTATAACTTAATTGAAATAATAAAGCCAAAAAATGTCGTATTATGAATATTTTAACGCAATATTCCACCAGTTTTTCATACTCGTCAAAAAATAATCACGGCGGGATCTTAGCCGCCGTGATTATTTTACTTCAAGGGGGGCATTCATGAATGCCCATTATCAAACAGAGCTAAGACCCGCCTTTTACTTCGACCCAGATGTCATCATATAAAGGCGTGGCTTCGCCCACATCACCAATGCGGTGACCATTTTGAAGGGCTTCCGGTGGCGTATTCGTGATCGGTGAGGCCATATATGCATCATACAACTCGGTCTCATTGGCCTTCGCGTATTCCAACGCTGCGGTGTTTGGGTTGGTGTATGGGAAGTCGCGCAGCATCATCCAGAAGATATCACCCTGCATGGTGTAGTTTAACCAGGCGTATGCAGCATCGGCATGAGGGGCATCCTTCAGCATGGTCCAGTTATCCTGCCAAACAATTGCTCCCTCGGTAGGATAAATGTATTCAATAGCAGGGTTTTCCTGCTGGGCAATTAGCGCCTCGGCAGTCCAGGTCATTCCAAGATCAACATCGCCAGCTATGAGGGCGGTCTTGGGACTATCGCTATCAAAGAGCTTGACGCCTGGAACAAGTTCGGCAAGTTTTGCCTTGGCCTCTGCCAACTCAGCGGGGTTCGTTGTATTGACGTCATAACCCAAGGTGAGAAGCACCATGCCTATCGTCGCACGCGAGTCGTCCAGAAAAACCATCTTCCCTGCGTACTCCGGCTTCCACAAATCCTCCCAGGATTGCGGCACGTTCTCTACCGCAGCAGTATTAACCACGATGGCATCGGTACCAGCCTGGTAAGGAATGGTGTATTTATTGCCGGGATCAAATTCAAAATCAAGATAGTTGGGATCGAAATTCTTCAACACAGGCAGTTTGGAATGGTCAAGTTCCTGCAACAAACCCTGCCGCGCCATCAAAGGGACAATGTAGTCGGTGGGTTGAACGAGATCGTAGTTGGAACCGCCAGCAGAAACCTTGGCGTACATTTCTTCATTGCTGGAGTATTCATCACGATTTACCTTGATGCCATAGACTAATTCAAAACACTCGATCATTTCAACTGGAATATACTCAGTCCACACAAAGATATTCAACTCGGTGGATGTGACTTCCAAGTCGAACTCCTTTGCCGGGCACTGGTAACCGCTTGAAGTGACCGCCTCCCCATCCCCCGCGGGGACATTCGACTGCCCGCTGCCGCAAGCAGCCAGGGCCATGCTTGCGACAACAAACACAGCCAATAGCTTATACAAAACAGCATTCCTCATTTCTTCCTCCTTCAGAAGATTAAAAATAGATTGGCAACGTGGACTAGCCCACGAGATACCCAAACAGGGTTGTTTTAATTATACAAAAAGAGGAGTGTGTTTGCACACATTCCTCTTTCCTTGCAAATTTCTAAGGTTCGATACAATACTACGAATGCTGCTTTTGTTCGCGGTTTTGAATGATTTGCAAGGCGAGAACTGCCAGAAATACGATCAAAATCCAAACCGTAGACAACGCGTTAACCTGCGGTGTAATAATACGCCTTAACAGGCCGTACACATAAATTGGAAGGGTAGTGGAGCCAGGTCCGTTTGTGAAGAACGTGATCACAAAATCATCTAGGGAGAGCGTGAATGCCAGCAGCGCGCCAGACATGACGCCGGGCAGGATCATCGGAAATGTGACACGTCGGAAGGTTGTCCACTCATCCGCGCCCAGATCCATGGCGGCCTCTTCATAGGATTTATCAAACCCCTGCAGGCGAGCCTGCACAACCAAGGTCACAAAAGGGACCATAAAAGCGATATGGCTGATCGTTACCGTCGCCATACCGAGTGACAGGCGCGCATTACCGCTGAGGTTAAAAGTTGCATTAATCCACCCAAACAGCTGACTAAAGAGGGTCAGCGCGCCGATGCCCATCACAATCTCAGGAATGACGATCGGGATGTACAGGGCAAGCTGCGAGAACGGTTTGATCTTGAAATCGTATCTCTGAAGTGCTATGGCAGACATTGTGCCTATGATGGTTGAAATAATCGTCGCGGTAAACGCAATCGTCAAGGTGTTGCCAGCCGCCTCTGCCACATCATCATTTTTAGCCAGGTCGCAATACCAGTGAAACGGCCCGCATGGACTGGATTTAACAAGGCTGCCATCCATCACCACGCGGTCACTAAACTCTGGAATAAATCCTTCAAATTTCACATTAGCGCGTGAGGCATTGAAAGAATACAATACCAGCCCGACGATTGGCGCATACAGGAAAACATAAACCAGAACTGCGGCTGCAATTACAAAAGGGGAACGGCGAAAAGGATTCATTCCGCGCACTCCATTTCAAATAAGACTGTAAGAGGGATCATGCAGCAACAATCTCCTCTCCAAACCCGAACTTGCGGGTATAGAAGTATGTAACAACAAGCGTCATTACCATCAAAATCAGGGATGCCGCAGACCCAAAGGTTGGGTCACGCGCATCGAGAAATTGACGCTGAATAAGATTCCCGACCAAAATCACCTGGCGCCCGCCCAAAATATCGGAAACAATGAAGGTTCCCATCACAGGGATAAATACGAGGATCGTTCCCGCTACCACCCCCGGCATCGAAAGCGGAAGCGTGACACGCAGGAAAGTTTTCACAGCATTTGCACCCAAATCCGCAGCGGCCTCGTAAAGGGAATTATCGATCTTCTCCAGCGACGTGTAGATCGGCAGAATCATGAATGGCAGAAACTCATAGACCATTCCCACAAGCACCGCGCCTGGAGTGTACAGCATTTCAAACGGCGTAAAAGGAATATGCAGCATGTTCGCAACGGCACCGATGATGATATTGATCGCCCCCTCCTTGCGAAGCAGCATCATCCACGCATATACGCGAATCACGAAATTTGTCCACAAGGGAATCAACACCATGAACAAAAACAAATTTCGTTTTTTGGGATGCGCGCGCGCAATAAAATACGCAAGCGGATATGCCATACTTATCACCAGCACCGTTGTATTGAAAGCCAGCGTCAAAGAGCGCCAAAGGATCTGCACATACAACGGGTCAAAACATGAAGTCTGACCGGCGGGGCAATCTGTGCTGTAGCCAAACAACCGTATGTAATTATTCAACGAGAAAGTGTAGATCACATTTCCATCCGGGCTGCGTTGACCAAAACTGATCACAAGCGTAAGAAACAATGGGATGATCAGCAGAAAAAACAGCCAGAATGTGGTAGGCAGAGCCAGCAGGGTGCCTTGTGCGGCTTTATTTTCACGGAGTCGTTTAAGCATGGCTAATCCTTCTTCAACACCAGAGTATTTTCCGGCATGAGCATCAACCAGACATCCTGCCCGACAACATAGAATGATTTCGGGTCCAAACGCGAAATGCGATTCTGTTCCAACACCTTTAGCTTCGCATGATTAACATCCAGGTACACATGCGTATCCGCGCCAATATAAACCGTATTCGTCACTCTGGCATGGAACAGATTCGTGTTCTTCAGATCTTTTTCTGTAATGCGAATCTTTTCCGGGCGGATGGAGACCACAACTTCTTCGCCTTTAACCAGCCCCTCAGAGACGGGCATTCCAACCACTTCAGCATTCAAGCTTGGAATAAACACGCTCGCCTCATCCTTTGACAGGGACTTGATCTTGCCTTCGAAGAAATTCGACTCCCCGATAAAATCTGCTACAAACTTATTGGAAGGACGCTCGTACACCTCTACAGGTGTGCCCATTTGCTGGACTTTGCCTTTGCTCATCACCGCGATACGGTCAGACATGGTCAGCGCCTCTTCCTGGTCATGCGTGACATAAATAAAAGTAATGCCTAATTGCTGTTGAAGCGCTTTAAGCTCAAGCTGCATCTCTTTGCGAAGTTTCAAGTCCAATGCACCAAGCGGCTCGTCGAGCAGTAAAACGTCAGGCGTTTTGACCAGCGCCCGGGCAAGAGCGACGCGCTGCTGTTGTCCACCGGAAAGTTGTTTCGGCTTGCGGCGGTCCATCCCCGTTAGTTGAACCATGTCAAGGGCATGCCCGACGCGCTTTTTGATCTCATCGTCTTTTGCGCCTTCCATCTCCAAACCAAAAGCCAGATTTTGGTAAACGGTCAAATGTTGGAAAAGCGCATAGCTTTGAAACACGGTGTTCACCTTACGCTGGAACGGAGGCGTATGTCCCATGGCTACGCCTTCAATATATACTTCGCCCTCGGTCGGCCACTCGAACCCGGCGATCATACGCAGAGATGTGGTCTTGCCGCAGCCAGAAGACCCGAGCATGGAAAAGAACTCTCCATTCTTGATCTGCATCGTGACGTTATCCACCGCAGCCATCTCATTCCCTTCCGGCGTGATAAATCTTTTTACAATATCGCGCATTTCAACTGCAAATTCACTGGCCATTTATCTTCTCCGAATTATGGATTTATTTCATTTTCGCAGGGATAAGATCACTACGATGAACTGTTACAGTGCCTTGCTGATTTCTTGAAGCGTTTCGTTTAAACGGTCAAGCATTGCATCCATCTGGCTTTGGGTCACGATCAGCGGCGGTTCAACACGGACCGTCTGTGCGCTGGTCAATGTCCCTGCCACCAACACATTACGTTTGAACAACCCAGAAGCAACCTTGTAACCAATCTCCGGCGTTTTGAAGTGCATGCCTATCAGGAGTCCTTTGCCCGTTATTTTCTCATAAATTTGCGGGTACTGCGCAACGAATTTGTTTAATTGCAAGATCAAATATTCGCCTTTTTGGGCAGCCTGTTCCCATAATTTTTCACGCAAGGTAACATGAATGGAAGAAATCGCCGCAGAGCAAGCCAGCGCACCGCCGCCTGTCGTAGTAGTATGCATGAAAGGATTCGGGTACATCATCGGATAAAAAATTTCTTCCGTAGTGGTTACCGCGCTGATCGGCATGACACCGCCGCCAAGAGACTTTGCCACCGTCATAATATCAGGCACAACGTTCCAATGCTCAACGCCCCAGAGCCTGCCTGTGCGGCCCAAACCCGTTTGCACTTCATCAGCTATTAATAAAACGCCATATTTTTTCGTTGCGGCGCGGATACGCGGCCAGAAATCATCGGGTGGGACAATGGCGCCAGACTCTCCCTGGATCGGCTCGAACATCACAGCTGCCACACCAATGCCAACCTTTTCGCAAATTTCAAGCTGCTTTTCAACCGCATCCGCATCCCCGAACGGGACATGGTACACCTGCCCCGCATACATCGCGCCCATTGGAGCACGGTAATCAGCCTTGCCCATCAAAGAAAGCGACCCCATTGTCTTGCCGTGAAATGCTTTAACGCCAACGATAAAAGCAGTCTTTCCAGTATAAAGTTTTGCAATTTTCATGGCGGCTTCATTTGCTTCTGTGCCGCTTGCGCCAAACCAACTATATTTTAAGTTTCCAGGCGTAATGGAGGCAAGCAGTTTAGCCAGCACACCCCGCAATGGATCGAGCAATTCCTGTGAAGGCATCGGCGAACGATCAAGTTGCGCTTTGACCGTATTCACCACATCGGGATGGCTCCATCCCAAATCCATCATGCCGTAGCCGCCAAGAAAATCCAGATACTCACGCCCAAGCACATCCTTGAACACGGCTCCCGAACCACCCCATTCCACGGCCGCCCAATCTCCAGACTCAGTCACCGACTTGCGATATTCCAGCCAGTTACGGTTGTAATATTCTGCAAAATTGGTTGTAGACTCTTCAATGATCTTGTGAGCCTGCTCCGGCGTCGGGAATTCATTCTTCTGGATCCAGTCCATCCAGTGTGATGAATAATCCAATGCGTCTTCGTAATCGTATGCCATGATTATTTGTTACCATTTCCTTGATGTAGAGATTTAGAATTTTCGCGACCATTCCCTGGGCCAACGCTCGACCACAACTTTTTTCTGCGTGAAAAATTCTACCGCATCCATCCCCTGCCCGTGCATATCGCCGAAGAAGCTATCTTTCCAACCGCTGAACGGGAAAAATGCCATTGGTGCGGCAACACCAATATTAATACCAATATTGCCTGCATCCGCTTCATAGCGAAAGCGGCGTGCCGCATTGCCGCTGGTTGTGAACAAGCTGGCTTGATTGCCGTATTGTCCGCTATTCACCAATTGGATGGCATCATCGATGGTATTCACGTGCATGAGACTTAACACGGGTCCGAAGATTTCCGTCCGCGCAATCTCGCTTCCAGGCTGGACCTCGGAAAGGATTGTCGGTCTGACAAAGGATCCGCCCTCGTAGCCTTTCACCACCGCCCCACGCCCATCCACGGGCACGCCAGCGCCTTCCTTCGCGCCAAGGGTAATTAACTGTTCCACACGCTGACGGGATGCGGTGTTGATGACCGGTCCCATTTGAGTGCCGGCGTCCAAACCATAGCCAACTGTACGGGATGCTGCAGCATCGCAGATCAACTCAGTGAATTCATTCTTTGACTCGGCAACTGTCACAGCGAGAGAAACTGCCAAACAGCGCTGACCAGCACACCCGAAGGCTGAATCGGCGATGATCTTCGTCGCCATTTCCATATCTGCATCAGGTAAAACGATAACGGGATTCTTCGCTCCGCCCTGAGCCTGAACACGTTTGCCGTGAAAAGCCGCAGTCGCGTAAATGTACTTCGCTACATTGGTCGAGCCGACAAAAGTGATTGCGCGAATGGCAGGGTGCTCCAGGATGCCATCGACGGTTTCCTTCGCACCGTTGACCAGATTGACCGCGCCTTTCGGAAAGCCGACCTGCTCAATGAGTTTGAAAATAAATTGCATGGTCATCGGGACTTTTTCAGAAGGCTTGACGATGTAGGTGTTGCCTGCCGCAAGCGCGTATGGCAGATACCAAAATGGAATCATGCCTGGGAAGTTAAACGGCGCGATGGTAGCGCATACGCCAACAGGCTGGCGGATCATGATCTCGTCAATGCCGGGCGCAATATCTTCGACAAATTCACCTTTGCTCATGTGCGGCATTCCACAGGCGACTTCGATGTTTTCGTAGGCACGGACCATTTCGGCTTTGGATTCTTCAAAAGTTTTGCCCGCTTCGTTGGTGATGAGTTTTGCAATTTCATCGCCGTTCTCACGCATAAGATTCCGCAGCTTGAACAAGTACTGCACACGATCGTTGACAGGCACACGCCGCCATGAAACATACGCCTCGCTCGCCGCCTTCGCAGCTGATTCAACATCCGCCTTTGTACCAAGCGGCGTCTTTGCAATGACCTGTCCCGTGGCAGGATTAATGACATCAAAATAATCTTTCACAGAAGGCTTTATCCACTCGCCGTTGATGTAATTTAAGATTTCCATGGTTTCTCCAGAAAAACGATATTCGATAATTCGATGGTCAAATATCGAGTATCGAACTACTTCACTTGCTTATCCGCAACTTCCAATGCTTTCTCAACGATGGCAAGACCTTCATCCAGCTGGTCCTTGGTAATGCAGAGCGGCGGGACGACAAAGACCATGCTGCCCATATTATTCGCCATGATAAAAGTGAAGAGTCCGTTCTCGCGCAAGGTTTTTCCCACATCCGCCATAACGGAAGCTGCGAAGATCTCTTTTTTCTCACGATTTGAAACCAACTCAATGGTGGAAAACAACCCGATGTAACGCACATCACCGACAGAGACATGCCGCGACTTGATATCTTCAAGGCACTCTCCGAGGTATTTCCCCATCAACGCGGCATTCTCGATTAATTTATCTTCGTCATAGACTTCAATAGTAGCAAGTGCGGCCGCACAGGCTAAGGCGTGACCGTTATATGTGAGGCCGGCGTAGAGATATTTGTCTTCAAAGTATTCAGCGATCTTATCCGAGACGATCACAGCGCCGAGCGGAACGTATCCACTTGTGATTCCCTTTGCAGTAGTGATAATATCCGGCGTCACACCCCAATTGTCCACGGCAAACCATTTGCCGGTACGTCCCCATCCGCTCATCACTTCATCTGAAATCAGCAGGATGCCATATTTATCACAAATCTCGCGGACTCGCGGCCAATAATCATCGGGTGGAATGATCAACCCATTTGAGCCGACCACGCCTTCCATGATGATCGCGGCGATTTTATCAGGGCCTTCGTACCTGATGACTTCCTCAAGATGTGAAATGCATTCGCGTTTACATGATTCTTTTTTCTGCCCAAAAGGACAGCGATAACAGAACGGATCAAGGAAGTGGACTCCACCGGGCATGGCGGGTTCAACTGCATTTCGGCGATAATCTCCCGTCAACGCGATGGAGCCATGAGTCGCGCCGTGATATGAGCGATAGCGGGCAAGAATCTTATGACGCCCAGTATAGAAGCGTGCGATTTTGATGGCATTCTCATTCGCTTCTGCACCGCCGAGAGCAAAAAAGGTTTTCTTTAAATTGCCGGGGGTTACTTCTGATAATTTTTTGCCGAGCTGGGCGCGGACATCGGTAGTGTTCCCCGGATGCACAAAGCAGAGTTTTGCCGCCTGATCCTGAATGGCTTTGACCACCTTTGGATTCTGGTGGCCGATGTTCGTATTCATGAGCTGGGATGAAAAATCTATATATCGTTTTCCATCCGTGTCCCAAAAATAAATGCCTTCCGCCTTCTCTACCGGGATTGGGCTGACTTGTCCCTGCACCGACCACGAGAAAAAGGTATATTCCTTGCTAAGGTCAACGATCTCTTTGGATGTGAGTTTATTTGTCATGTTGTGGGTATCCTTCGTTTAGGCCGAAGTCAACTATCGAAGGTTATCGGACCTCTGGCTATTTTTTGACTTCTTTCACGATCTCCGCGTACACATTCAACGTCTCATCAATATCGGCATCGGAATGCTCATAACACAGGAACCACGGCTCGCGGGCATCATGATCAGGCATGATACCTTTTTCAACGGCTTTTTCTACGAGGGAGAGATATAAATCTCGGTCGCTGTTTTGCCATTCGCGCTGACAGGTGACCGCGTCAATGTTCAGGGAGAATGAGAACATGGCAGGGTAGCCTGTAAACACTGCAGGAATATCGTTCTCTTCGAAGATTTCCCTCAAGCCGTCCATGAGGCGTTGCCCGCGCTTTTCGATGGTCTTCAAAATAGGTTTTGTTTTCAACAGGGTCAGTGTGGCATACGCGCCGGCGATGCCGGGTTTGTTGTTCGTGTACGTCCCGCCTTGTGCCACTCCGTGCCCAATAATGGACATGATCTCTTTTTTACCGCCAAAAGCTGCCACAGGGTAGCCATTGCCCAAAGCTTTCGCATACGTGACCAGGTCCGGTTTGAGGCGGTAGTATTCCTGCGCCCCGCCATTCGCAATACGGAAACCTGTCTTCACTTCATCCAAAATAAAAACACAGCCGTGTTCTTCGGTGCGCTTGCGGATAAGTTCAAGGAATCCATCCTGCGGAGTGATCGCCGCACAATTACCCTGACACGGCTCTGTAATAACTGCAGCGATCTGCTCCCCGTAAGATTTCATCACCCGTTCGAAACCTTCAAAATCATTAAATGAAAGAGTGATGATAAAATCCCGCATTGACTTGGGGATGCCAGATGAGCCAGCCACCGCAATGGGACTGCGGCGGTTGCCATAGGCTTCCACGGGCGCATACGTTGACCACAGCGCATGGTCGTGCATACCGTGATAATTGCCTTCAAACTTGAGGATGATGTCGCGCCCTGTGTAAGCGCGCGCCACACGGATGGCGTGCATGGTAGCCTCAGTGCCAGAACAAGTCATGCGAACCATGTCAATCGCGGGGGACATTTCAACGATCATCTCAGCCACGGCAACTTCAAGCTCGCCCGTCATGGCAAAGAGAACTCCCTTTTGAATTTCTTCGATAACTTTCTGGTCTACTTCATCGTAGGCGTGGCCTAGAATAATAGGTCCGAAGGCCATGCGATAGTCAATATATTTCTTGTCGTCCACGTCCCATAAATACGCGCCTTTTGCTTTTCCAACGTACGGAGTAATTTCATCTCCCCAGAATCGAAAATTCGAGTTCACGCCCAATGGAAGCACCTTTTGCGCGCGCTGTTGTAACGATTGCGTCTTCGAACCAAACATACACTCTCCTCTTATGGATTATTTGGGTGTTGCTAGTGATTCGTTCTCTGACAATTCATTTGCAATTCGTTCGGGCACTCTCCACTGGTAAACATCTTTCAGAATGATCGGTACGATGGAAGTTGTGGTCTTGCGCACCCCATGGACTTTACGCACGACTTCCGTGACGAAGTAATAGATCTCGGAAGTATCCCTGGCAACCACCTGAATACTGATGTCATTCTGTCCGATGCCGCAGGCTACGTACGTCACATTTTCGAAAGATGCCATTTTTCTGGCGACCTCCAAGACTGCATCGGCTTCAACCTCAAGCCAAACGTCGGCTTTGATCTTGAAGCCCAAAGCCTCAGGGTTGACCACCGCACTAATCTGAATGACCCCTTCTTCGATCATTCGATCCACGCGGTAGCGAACGGCTCGCTCAGAAATATCTCCCATGCGGCGGGACATCTCCGAAGCGGACATACGGCCATCCTCAAGCAGCAAATTGACGATTTTTATGTCTGTTTTGTCGAATTCATACATGTTATTTTCACATCTTTTCCGAAAGTGACACGCGGAATATACCTTACGGTCTTTTAACCGTCAAGGGAATTCTAAGAAAGTGAAATATGCCCAATCAAAAAAACGGCGGCGCTCACCTACAATTCATCTAGCGAATAATTCCAGGATGGATTATTATCGCCCATCGAAATATACAAAGGAAATTCCATGCCGAGTGTTAAATTTTCTGAAATCCAAAACGCACCTAAAATCATCAAAGCCAAAGATATCGACATTGAATTGCCATTCACGCCTGTAAAGTATTATCGGCACGGATGGCAGTCCTGGTCCCTTGCTGCGTGGACAGATTTAAGTCCATTGCCTATTCAGAAACCTGAAATTTTTCATCCACTTCAAGTGGATGCAGTCCATGTCCGCAAGACCGCGCCAAATGGTTCATGGGTTGGTGCAGTGGAGTTCGAAGACGGCAACATCCTTTTACTTGGCTCACTTGCAACAGACGCATATGTGCTCCTCGACAAGGATCAGTTATCAGGACGAAGCGAGGCAGATGAGATCGAGTGGTTCATGGCATACGGGCCAGAGAATGTCATCTTCAATAAATATGCCGATCATCTGGCAAATCGTTTGGGAAAAATAAATAAAAATACCGCTCCACGGGTATGGTGTTCGTGGTACAGCCTGTACACGGTGATCGATGAAAAAATTCTTTTCGAAATTTTTGACGAGTTGGACAACCTGCCTTTCGATGTCCTGCAAGTGGACGATGGCTGGCAGGTTTCAATTGGCGATTGGGAGGCGAACAAAAAGTTTCCCTCGGGTATGAATGCGCTGGCAGAGAAAATTAAATCAACGGGCAGGCGCGCAGGATTGTGGCTCGCGCCTCTCATCGCCGTGAAATCTTCCCGCCTATTCAAGGAACATGCAGATTGGTTTCTGCGCGATGAACGCGGAAGATTCGTCTCCGCGGGATTCAATTGGGGCGAGCAGTTGTACGCGCTTGACACCACGCATCCAGACGTAATCTCCTGGCTGATTGCGCTTATGAAGCAAGTCCGCGCCTGGGGCTTTGACTACCTCAAGCTGGATTTCCTGTACGGAGGCGCATTGAAAGGCAAGCGCCGCAACGATATGCCTCGTGAAGCCGCGTACCGTGAAGCGCTGCGAGTGATGCGCGAAGCCATGGGCAACGATGCATTCTTCCTGACATGCGGTACCCCCATCCTCCCTGCCATCGGCATGTGTGACGCAATGCGCATCGGCCCGGATGTGGCGCACAAATGGGAAGTATATCGGGATGCACACATGCTGCAGAATCCAACCACACCTGGAACAAAGAATGCCATCCGCACAGTGGCGCATCGTTTGTGGCTCAAACCGCTGCTGCACATCGATTCAGATGTGGCGTATTTTGTGGAAAAAGAAAATGAGATGACGCAGGAGCAAAAAAAGTTATTGCAAGACCTTGCCATCGTCTGCGGATTCAAAGCCACTTCTGATCTGCCGCAATGGATGACAGTCGCAGAACGCGAAAATTTAAGAGCCTATCTCGAAGCAGATCCAGAGGTCACGCAAACTGGCAGATACATCTTCCAGCTCGACGACCGTCTCGTGGATTTTTCGCCCGCCGTCTCTCTGCCCGAGTTTCCGCGCGGATTCAACGCAATTTCAGCTGCACTCCTTGGCTGGCTGGGAAGTTTCCCCTTCGTACTGAGGATTTTCAAATGGCTGGACGATAAGACATTGAAAAAGAGAAGGGCAAAATTATAAATATGGCTTTTCAGGAGGTCGCAAAATGATCGAGTTACTCCGAACCGACTCAAGCAACCAAGATTTTATTGATCTTGTAATACATCTTGATACTGACTTGGCTAAAAGAGACGGGGAAGATCATTCTTTTTATGCTCAATTCAACAAAATAGATAAGATCAAACATGTCGTGGTTGCGTACGAAAACGGCAAGCCAGTGGGCTGTGGCGCAATTAAAGAATACGCTCCAAACATTATGGAAGTGAAGCGAATGTACACGTCTCCCGAAAACAGGGGAAAAGGAATTGCCTCCAAAATTCTAGCGGAACTGGAACTATGGGCAACAGAAATGTCCTACGATAAGTGCATACTAGAAACTGGGAAAAAGCAACCTGAAGCAATCGCCTTGTACACAAAGAACGGCTACAAAATGATCTCAAACTACGGACAATATGCTAAGATTGAAAACAGCGTTTGTTTCGAGAAAAGCCTAAACAACGCATAAAATAAAAAGATTGCGCCGCTCGGAAAGCGGCGCAATCTTTTTATCCTCCAAACAATTCATCTGTCTTGGCAGCCATGATGAAATCGTTATTGTGCAGTCCTTTGATCTTGTGCGACCACCACTGCACTGTAACTCTCCCCCACTCGGTGATAATGAGCGGATGATGATCCTGCTTCTCGGAGATCATCGCAATCTTATTTGTAAAAGCCACTGCTTCAATAAAATTCTTCAATTTGAAGACGCGTTCGATGCGCTTGATTCCGTTCACTTCTTTGATTTGCCATTCAGGGATTTGGGGATGTAATTCCGCGATCTCGGCATCAGTCAAAGTTGGTTCGCCGCCACGACAGGCAACACATTGTCCAGCCGCAAGATGGATCATTTCAACACCTCAATTAACATGGAAAGTTCCTCCGGCTTCGAAAGTTTAATTCGGATGGCTCTTCTGCCTGCGGCAAGCAAGGCTTCATAATCACCCAGTGCCTGGGCACGGATCAACGTACCGAAGGTTAATCCCTGAGTGGGGATATCAAAGTCATTCTCGGCATCATACACCACCTGAATGAAGAAACCCATGTTTGGGCCGCCTTTATGGAATTGACCCGTGGAATGCTGGAAGCGCGGCCCAAAGCCTGCCGAGACGGGACATTTTGTCTTTTCACGAATGGCAACGCGCAATTTCTGAATAACATCAATCATCTCGCTGCTGCGCGGAACGTAGGCATTGATGGTCACGAAATTGCCAGCCTTTGCATCAGCAAGGAATTTCTGCAATGCAGTTTTCGCATCTTTCACGCGCACAAGGTCAACATCTGCAAGTTTGCCTGTAGCCTGAAAATCCTTGATCTTGGCAATGGTGCGCAACTTGCTATCCTGCACATCGGGCTGATCAAACGTATTGATTCCCAAAATATGACAGGCTACTGAAACCGCAATCTCCCAGCGGAAGAATTCCGTGCCCGCATCATAGGGACTGGCAACGGGCAGCTCAACGACTGGGAAACCAGCATTCTTCAATGCCGCAACGCCCGCATCCAACTCGCCGTTGTTACGCAAATACACAAACAGGCGGTCGTTTCCGTAAATCTCTGGTGCGCCCAAAGGTTCGAGCGCCACAGGCAGGATGCCCTTTTGATCCTTCCCGCTAGACTCAGCGATGACCTGCTCGATCCAGCCTGCCAAAGCGGACACAGGCGCATCAGCCAAAATCGTGAGCTTGTCTCTGCCTGCGAGAGCAGACTCTCCCAGTAAAGCACCTAGTGCAAAGCCAGGACTGTACGTTGACTTCGAGACGCTGCTAATTTTCTCCGCAGACGCCAGCAACTTTTCAATGTCCATACCAAGCAAAGCAGCGGGGACAAGGCCAAAATCGGTCAATGCTGAGAAGCGACCGCCCACATTGGGATCGGGGTTGAATATCTTTCTAAAGCCGCGTTCTTTTGCAAGAGCAACCAATGATGTACCTTCATCCGTGATGGCAATGAAACGCGAGCCGTTGCCGTTGCTTAATTTCCAAACGTAGTCAAAAGCAGCCATCAACTCGGCGGTGCCGCCTGATTTACTGGCAACGATGTACAAAGATTTCTCTGGCGGATAATTTTCAAAAGCAAGTTTCACCTGCTGTGGATCAGTTGAATCAAGAATGGCGAGAGAGAGCTTCGCTTCGATATTTGCAGCCGCGAGAAGCGAACTTAATACTTCAGCAGTCAAAGAGGAGCCACCCATGCCAATGACGAGAACACGGTCAATGCCTTCGTTGTGGACTTGCTTGGCAAAGGAAGTGTAGCCGTCGAGGCGTTTGCGGGCATCATTGACCGAGTTCAGCCAGCCGAGACGGATCTTGACTTCAGCTTGCCCAGCGGGGTCATCCG
>JACZJB010000220.1 GCA_014860805.1 Anaerolineales bacterium | reverse complement strand
TTATTAACCAGTCAAAACCATGGGGGTTCTTAATGTATAATCTGATTCATGCTCCCCGAGTCGCCACTTACCACAATTGAAAGCCGTTTGCGATATTTACTTCCCGCGGAAATGTACGCCGCCATGTGGGGCAACCCGTCTGTGGAGATTATGATCGATGTCCACAAACACTTGCGGACGCTGCAACGCATTCTGCATGATTACACGTCGCGGCAGATCTCGATCAACAAACTAAAACCTGGCGATGTGAAAACCGAGTGGCAGCACGGAACCATGATGTTCACAGACCTGGCGGGTTTCACAAAGTTGATGGAAGCGAATGCATCCAAGGGGCGCGAAGGCGCGAAAGACCTGTTGGCGCAACTGACAAAATATTTTTCGGAAATGATCGGCATTATCAGCAAGTCCGGCGGCGAATTGGTTGAATTCACCGGCGATGCGATGCTGGTAGTGTTCCACAAGACGGACAAAAATAATGATACATTGCGCGCCGTACGAGCAGGTCTGCGCATGCAAAGAGCCATGAGGGAATTTGCAGAAATTGAAACGCCCGCCGGCGTGGTGAACTTAAAGATGCGTATCGGCATTCACAGCGGACGCTTTCTTACTGCCGATATCGGTACGCCCCGCCGCATGGAACATGTTCTGCTTGGCAAGGATGTACAGCAAGCCAAACTGACAGAAAGCAATGGTCAAAACGAACGGGTAAATTTATCACAAAAGGCATACGATCTTGTCGTAAACGAGTTTCGCTTTGAAGACGGCAACCCGGGCTATCACCTTGTGATCGACGATCTGAGCGATGAATCTCTTGGCGAATATGAGATCACCCCAGTGGGGCGGCGGATGGCATCCAACGTTTTGCTCACGCGCGACAAGAATGAAGTGCTGGTTAATATCATGGACTTGTTGAACACGATCGAACCGATGGCAAGTTATATTCCAGCGCCGGTGTTATCGCTCTTGGTGGAAAGTGCAGCGGACAGGAAAATACCGCCTGACTTTCCACAACCGACCATCATGTTTGTAAATTTTATCGGCCTGCCGGAATCCGCGGACCGTGCCCTGCCTGGTGAAGAGATAAAACTTGCGCTTAATTTCTCGCGCGCGTTTTCACTCATCAACGCCGCAGTGGAATCACGCGGCGGCGTCTTAAAGAAAGTTACTTACCACCTCGCAGGTTCCGACATTGTGATCTATTTTGGCGTGCCAAATGCTCACACCAACGATGAACTGCGGGCCGCATCCGCCGCAATTGCCATTCGCGAAGTTATCAAAACTATAAATCAAAAGGCCCCCACTATCGGAAATATTCAACCAAATATTTACTGCCAGATCGGAATCAATTCCGGGCCCACCTTCGTAGCTGAGATCGGCGAACCACGCGGACGGCGCGAATACAACGTTCTGGGGGATACGGTGAACACAGCGGCTCGCTTAATGAATCGTGCCGAAAAAAATCAGATCATTATTTCGGACCGGGTGCGGCAGGCGATCCAGGAAAAATATGAATGCACATCGCTTGGTGAAGTTTCTCTCAAGGGAAAAAGCAAGCCAATGCACTTGTTTGAACTGGTGGAACAAAAGAAGGAATCTTAAAACAAAATGACGGGCGTGCAGCCCGTCATTTTGTTTTAAGTATCTTTGGGCTTGTCCTTTAATTTCTCGTCCAGCGAGGACCAAATGCCAGAAGCCAGAGTGCTGCCAGCCTTGCGGCGCAGGTTCACTTTATAAATGGCTTTTATGCCTTCGCCGATCCGAATCAGCCAAAATTGTTGAGTCAGTGTTGAAAGAGATTCATCCAACTCGTCGCGAGTGAGGCGTTCCTTTTCAGGCATGGCATCCATCACCTCGCACAGCCGCGGATAGGTCATCTGCAATTCGCGCAACATCAAACGCATGATCTTGCGCAAGGCAGGCTGCAAATCAGCAAGGTCGAGAGCGGTGATGCCGCCTTCCTGCTGCTTATCTTTTATCTCTTTATTTAACCGATCAAAGACTCCGGGCATGGCAACCTCTCAATCTTAATAAAGTTCGGGCATGCTGATCGGCTCCGGCTGCGGCTCACACTCGCCACACCAGATGACATTTGCAACCGCAAGTCCTTTAGGCGTGTTATTTGCACCCACGAACATTGTAATAAAAGTGGACATGGTCGCCGCATGATCCTTGCACACAAAACGCCCGCAAAAAGCGCACGAAGCGCGCGCAGCCTCTTCACAATGCCAGCATTTCATCGCATTCTCCTATTCAACTGCAAGAACAGCCTTCGCCACGCCGCGCAATGCCTTTGACCAATCATGGTCCGGGAAGCGGAGGGAGAAAAGGTCATTGCTGGCATTATCCGCCAGGTCAAAAGACAACGGGAGAATGCCAGTGACCGGGGCGTTGAATTTATCTTCGATCTCTCTCTTAAGTTCCACAAAATCATATTTCGGCAGAGCTTTGTTCACCATCAATAAAAGATTCGGAACATCCAAACTGCGGGCAATATCGACAGTTACGGAAGTGCCTTGCAAATCCTGGTTATCCGGGCGCAGGATGATGATCAAAATATCAGATGTGGCGATGGAAAGCAGCGTCTCTTCATTCAACCCGGGATGCGTATCAATAAAAAGATAATCTAGATCAAATTCTGTAATCGTCTTTTGCAAACCCTCATTAAGAAGATTGAAATCTATTCCTTCTTTCAATATCTGGCTGATCTCACGCCCGCGAATACTGGACGGAAACAGCCAGAGATTTTTCCCGGCGAGTTTTGCGCGTCCTTCTCCGCCGCTAGAGTGCTCGCCAATCGAAAAACCGATCTCCCGAATGGTAGCCTTCCCATGCAGGAAATCGTTCATGGTTTTACCCATTTTCGTTTCATCCAGACCAAAGAGAACATGGATACCCGGGGATTGGATGTCTGTATCCACAACACCCACCCGTTTGCCTGCCATGGCAACCTGTGCAGCAAGGTTGGCTGTTGTGTTTGACTTTCCCGTCCCGCCACGGAACGAATGAATGGAAACTATTTTGCCTTTGTTCATAACGCCTCCAAATCTGATAAATTCATCCCTGCGCACGTTTTTGGCGCAGCGCTCTGGCTTGTTCCTTTAAGTTTGCATAAAACTCGGTGCTGGTGATCTCATCGAACTCCTGCTTGCGGCGCGCTTGATCGATCTCAAATGTCAACTTCTCAAGTTGCTGCTTTAACCCATCTTCGCGCTCTTTCACCCTTCTCACCATGGCAAAAAAGGCCGAAAGCAACTGAGCCGCTTTATCATCGTTTGAACCAGCGCCTTCCACCAACGGTTGGATCTGCTCCACGAACGAGTAATCCCCTTCCGCAGTCTTTTGAGACCAATCAATTGCCTTCTCGATATAGGTCGTTGAAAAACGCAGCCTTTCAGAGTAACTGCGAATAATGGCAAGCGGAACATCGGAACGCTGTTTGAGAATCTCTTCAAAAACATCCTGCTTCAATTCAAGGACTTCGGATTCAGTCAACGCGATCACAGTCGCTGAGCGTGTCTCGCCATCCAGCAAGGCCATTTCACCGATCGTCTCTCCCGGTCCACACTTGTTGATAATTAACTCATCGCCCTTCGAATCGACCGTTACGATCTTCACCCAGCCATCGTGGATCAGAAAAAGGGAATCGCCCTTCTCACCTTTTCGAATTAACACCTCGTCCTTTGCCAGTTTACGCGTGGATGCTTTAATGGCAACCTCAGCCAGAATATCGTCTGAAACATTCTTGAAAATGGCTGTCTTCTGTAATTGATTAAGAACATCGCTCTTCATGACTTATCATCCTGTGACGGGGGCTGCTTGACCCGGTCAGTCACGCGGTCCCACAACCCGCCTCCTTTTTGACCTGTGCTTGATTCAGCGATACGGTCACTGATCGCACTCCAAATTTTTACTTCCGGAGCCAGGTACACGCTTCTGACAAACATCATACAATAAAAACCAACCCTATTCCGTAAAACATCCACTTCTATTTCGAGAGACGCAATGATCATCTCAACTTCGGCTTTCTTACTTTTATTCGGCGTCGACTCAAGCAGTTTTCTTTTTATGCCCATTTCAGCTTGATTAAGAATGATCTTCTCCACGAGCAGAACTTTATCCGCACCAAACCGTTCTCCAACTGGAATCAACAATTTCCTTAAGTCTTCAATATTTTGGATGGCTTTTGCTTCCTGTCGGGAAACGCGGTCATCGCCTGTGTTAAGCGTTTTCATCATCCAGGTTTTTTGAACATTCAAGCCGCGTTTGATCACAAACCAGATCAAAGCCATACCGGTCAACCCAAAAGCAATCGCCACTGTAAGGAATGCTCCGGCATTTACCATTGTATTGAAAAGCATATGAAGCCCAATGGAGAAAATATAGCCAAACGCGATCACCACCGCAGCCCGCCAACTGGAATCGCCACGTCGGTATGCCAGCGCTGTGCCAATCAACCCACTTCCGGTGGCATGCATGAGGTTGGTGGAAAACACGCGCGCCAAAGCAACGAACAGGGCAATCTCCGGGTTGCCAGTCACATATTCGACGTTTTCGATGATCGCAAAACCAATCCCCGCGCCAAAACCGTAGAGCGCGCCATCTACTACATAGTTAAAGTCTGCGCGCTGGATGAGATAAATGAGAATTATTGATTTAAGGATTTCTTCAACGATAGGGGCCGTGAGACGGATAACCTGGTCCCAGGTTACCCAGCCTGCATTGACCATGGCGGGGTTGATCTGTGCGGCAAGAGCATAGGCCACAATACCGCAAAAGAGGGTGACGAAATTGAATCTATATTTGCCTGTTGAATACAGGTCAAACCTGCGCAGAAAGTACAAAAATAAAAGGGGGACTATAAAGGCAATGCCAAGCGAAATTATGACAACCATGAGGGAATAATACCGTAACTATCAACGACCTGCAAGCAAACACAAAGGCGGCAACAGTTCATCCTGTTGCCGCCTTTTATCAACAATGCACCTTGGACGAAAAAAGTTGTTACTTTCGACGCATAACCCATAAAATAAGAAGGAACACTCCTGCCAAGCCTGCTGCTACAAATAAGTTTACTGGTGTGGATGCCGTCCCAGCAGTGGATGAAGGTAAACTTGTCAGAGATGGGATACTGACGATTGCTATAACCAAAACTGCCAGCGCGGCAAAAGCCAGACCAAGTTGAGGGGAAATTTCCCTGCCAAACCATTTTTTCCAGAAGGATGGTTTGACATCCTGTTCTTCGCGGCGAATGCGGGCTTTCAGGCGGACATGCATCTGTTTCACCGTGGCCTCATCCAATGAGGCAGGCGGGAGGGAGTTGTTCAGGCGCAGGATGGTTTCTTTAAGGGCGAGCAGGTCATCGGTCGAGGAGGAGGCGGAGGGCTTTCCCTGCATCACCTGATCCGCAAAATCTGCCAACTGGTCGTCTTGTTGAAGATTGGAATATTTATTTTTCGGTTCCATGTTATTTTTCCAGTTGAGTGCGAAGTGCGGCAATGGCTCTGCGGAAAAGGGACTTTGTGGCTTCAAGATTTTGATTGCTCATCTCGGCTATCTCATTAAATTGCAGGTCTTCAGCAAAACGAAGCAGGATTATCTCTTTGTAATTGTCGGGCAGGTTCTGAAGCGCGCGTTGAAGGTAGATCCGTTCTTCCATTGCTTTGGAGGTGCTGCCGGCTGTATGAGCAGAGGCATCTGAAAGCGGGGAAAGAGGCGGTTCCTGCTTGCGGGTGCGCTTCCGATAAAACTCTGCCACTTTGTGATTGGTTAAAGTCCGAAGCCAGGTTCCAAATTTGGCATCGCCTCGAAAGGAAGTAAGGGAGTGCAATGCCGCAATGAATATTTCCTGGGTCACGTCTTCCACGTCATTCTCAGGGACTACGTAGCGAACCCTTTTGTAGACTTTTGGAAGATGGCGGTAATATAATTGGTCGAAGGCGTCTTTTCTACCATCCTTGAAGTGCTGGATCAGAAGTTCGTCGCTGGGGTCTTGCAAGGTTGGGTCGGTTGTGTTTTCCATATATTTGGTGGGTGAAAATGACGAAAAAGGGTTGATAATTTCAGTCGAATATAACAT
>JACZJB010000219.1 GCA_014860805.1 Anaerolineales bacterium | reverse complement strand
ATATTTAGCGGGCCGAAAAACAGCACAAGGCTAAAAATACTGCCGACGATAGACAAGATTATGCCGGGGTAAAAGAAAAGCCATGATGGACTGTAGATCAACAGAAAACGCAGATGTCTCCAGCCATCTCGGAAACTGCGTAAATGAGGCGGGCGGTCTCTTCCATCTGGAGAGAGGGTTGTTGGAACTTCGCAGGTTCTCATCTTAAGAATTGAAGATTTTATAACGATCTCGCTGGCAAGTTCCATGCCCGTGGTTTGCAGATCCATTTTTTCTATGGCGGCTTTTGTGAACCCGCGCAATCCGCAGTGAAAGTCGTTGGCTGGGGTTTTGAAAAATAACTTTCCCAAAAAAGAAAGAATCGGATTGCCAATGTATTGGTGATGCCATGGCATGGCTCCTTTTTTGATTCCTCCCTTGAAGCGATTTCCCATAACAAGATCGTAACCCTCGCGGAGTTTCTCGACGAATGGCATTAAATTGACAAGGTCGTAACTGTCATCTGCATCTGCCATAATGATATATTTACCTCGCGCGGCTTCGAAACCCCCACGCAGCGCGCTCCCATATCCCTTTTGCTCGATCTGTACCACCCTTGCGCCATGCTTGGCCGCGATCTTAAGGGATCGGTCTGTACTGCCGTTGTCGGCAACAATAACCTCCCCGTTAACCTTATGTTTTTTTAAAAAGCCGATTGCTTTTGAGACACAAATTCCAACCGTCAATTCCTCGTTTAAACAGGGTAAAACAATGCTTAGTTCCTTGTTAGATGATTTGCCTGGTTGCTGTCTGTTTTTTTTATTTGCCGCCATATATTTTTGTGGAAGTGACTGCGCAGAAAGGGCATGTGTCATATAATCTCACTTTGATTCGATACAAGCTATGGTTTTTGTCCATTATAACTTGTGCGGTGAGTGAGTGCCTAATTTTCACCTATCATTATTGATTGGTGGTCAAGGAGTAGCTTGTGACTGAAAGTAGATTTTTCCGTTCGGAAATTGTCTTGCACTCCTTGGTTTGCAAGGGTCTATCGCTTTTGCATTGTTTTTGTTAGACGTTGCTTAATTTTGAATTCTTTGATTCTCGCCAGCCTGTTTGTTGGAAATAAAATTGCGTATCGCTATTGGATCGTGATAATCCTATTACTTGCTGCAGTATTTAGCAGGATGTTTATGATCCAAAAGCAAAGAACCGTTTAATTGAGCGATTATCTCTTCTTGAAAATGGCCGCGTCGTCTGAGGTGAAAACTGCCTGGAACTGGGTTGACTGTTCGAGTTCGAGAATCAGGCTTCGGGTTATGTCTGAGGCGTTTGCCGGGGCGCAGTCAGACGTTGGAGAGTTGAGAGATATGTAAAGATAGTCAAAGCTCGGGCTGAAGTGATTTGCCTCTTGAGTCAGGCAATCGAGTCCCTTTTTACTGCAAGCCTGCAGATTTTGTGTGTCTCCAGCAAATTTTCCAAAATTATCTCCTTGCAGCCATTCGTTGCCTTGCAAGGTTGCCAGACTTTTCCTGTCCGTTAATGTAGGAAACCATTCACTTGTGGAATCGCAAAATCCGTTTGGCTCGCCTGTGATGATGAGAAACGCGCTTTCGCCAGGGGTATTTTCCGCAACCCATTGCATGGCGCTTCTTTCTGATTCTGAGACGTGTTTTTTCGAGAGCAAAATCCCATAATAAAGGGAGTTGCTTAATATATATGGAATCAAAACTGCAAGGAGTATGGGCAGACCGTACCTTGGTGTCTTGTGCGGGTTGTTAGTATCGCCCTGTACCCTGGTGATGGCTGGAAGGAGGATATCCGCAACGAGAAAACCAGCGGCCATTGCCAATGGGATATTCCCGACAGTGTGCGCGCTGCGAGGATGGGATAAGAAGATAACCAAAAACATGCCGGGGATAAAGAAATTTTTTCTTGAAACCAGGATCGCCATCCCAATAATTCCCATCGCCCCAAGCAGGTCAAGATAGGGTTCTTCTGTGATGAAGTCAATATTTATCAGCCTGAGAACCGACCATGTGGAACGAAAGCTGGTTTGACCTGCGGAAAGCAAAGGCGCGAGTCCGTGCCTGCTGATAATTAATGCCAGCCATGGGGAGGTGAGAACGAGTACGCCGATTGCGATCAAGATTCCGTTTAACAATCCTTTTATCGAACGATTTTTCATTGCCCAAATGTAGATTGCAATGGCTGTCGTATATATCGGCGCTTCCGTGTGACTTAACACCGCCAAACTGCTGAAAATGACTGATCCCCAAATATCTTTTTGGCTTTCTGTCACAAAGACGCGGTGGATATGGACAAGCGCAAGCAGCATAAAGAATGCGCCAAGGGAACGGGTCAGCCCGCCGCCCATGGAGAACCAGGCAGTCATGTGCGGGATAAATGCAAAAACCAGCGTGGAGATTGCGCTTTGTAATTTGTTGCCTGATATTTCCTTTGCGAGCAAATAAAAGGCAGGGATACAAAGTGAATTTAATACGCCGGGGAGCCATTGAATGACGAGTAACGGAGATGCAAGATTGAATAAATCAGTGAGACCTGCGCCGATGTAAAACCCCAGCGGAGGATAAACAAAGGGAATATTTAAGTGATTGTACGTTGTAAAAAGAGGGAGCGCATAGTGATTGGCATCCAAATCCTCAATCATGGTGTAAAACATGCCGCCATCGTTAATGGGGAAGCCTGCCAGCCAAATCGGCATAATGCGTAACCAGGTACCGAAGAGAATGGCAGAAACAAGAACGAGAATGGCTGCGTCGTCAGTACTTAATTTTCGTTTTTGCATATTCTATTTCGTAAATTTCTTTTGCCACTCAAACAGCTTGTTCAACGCCTCGATGGGGGAGAGTGAGTTTACATCCAGCCCTTTGATTTCATCCAGCAGCGGGTTTGTTTCAGGGAACAAGGCCACCTGCTGCGCAGACTGCGGATTGATCTTCACCGCGCGCCCGGATGATTTTTCTAGTTCGGCCATGATCTCATTTGCGCGTTGAATGACGGGCGAAGGCAGCCCTGCCAACTGCGCAACATGAATGCCATATGAACGGTCTGCGCCGCCGGGGATGATCTTATGGAGGAAAACAACCTTGTTGTCCGCTTCGCTGACAGCCACGTTGTAATTGCGGATCCCCGGCAGAAGTTCTGCAAGCTGTGTCAGTTCATGGTAGTGGGTGGCGAACAAAGTCTTCGCGCGCAGCTGCGGATGATTATGAATGTACTCGATGATTCCCCACGCAATCGAAAGCCCGTCATACGTGGATGTGCCGCGCCCGATCTCATCCAATATCAACAAAGAACGCGATGTGGCGTGGTGCAGAATGTTTGCCGCTTCGACCATCTCCACCATGAATGTGGACTGTCCCGCATGAATTTCATCCTGTGCGCCAATGCGGGTGAAGATGCGGTCAACCAATCCGATTTTTGCAGAAGCTGCAGGCACGAATGAACCCATTTGCGCCATTAACACAATTAGCGCTGCCTGCCGCAGGTATGTGGATTTGCCCGCCATGTTTGGTCCCGTGATGATGCGCACGATCTCGCCTTTTTCCAGGATGACATCATTGGGAATGTATCTGTCTGACTTCAATAACTGTTCCACCACCGGGTGACGTCCCTCGTGGATTTCCAACTCGCTTCCTTCATGGACCTCGGGCTTGGTATAACCTCCGAGAGCAGCCGCCTCGCCCAAAGCGGACAGGACGTCCAGTTCTGCGAGTGCTCTTGCGGTGGAAAGTAATTTGTTCGCGGCTTTCGCCAGTTCCGTGCAGATCTCCTTGAACAGGCGCAATTCGATCTCGCGGATGCGCTCTTCAGCGTTCAATACCAGTGTTTCGTATTCTTTCATCTCTGGCGTGATGAACCGCTCGGCGTTGACCAAAGTCTGCTTGCGAATATAATGCTCTGGCGCCTTCTCTGCCGCGCCGCGTGAGATTTCGATGTAATAGCCGAAGACTTTGTTGTACCCGACCTTAAGGGTCTTGATGCCCGTCTTTTCTCTTTCAACACCCTCGAGGTTTGCGATCCAATCGCGGGCATGTTTGGATGCGTCTATGACCGAATCCAATTCCTGTGAATAGCCAGCGCGGATAATGCCTGTGTTTTGCAGTGTGGCTGGCGGGTCATCATCAATTGCGTTTTGCAGCAGCGATAATTCATTTTCACAAACCGACCACTGACCATTAACGTTGGAAGAGTGACGGGCGGTGACTTCCTTTATTGCGGGGAGATGGTCGAGTGTTGTACGCATCGCCACCAGATCCCGCGGCTGAGCCTGACCCGCAATCACACGATTGACAAGGCGTTCCAGGTCTGCCAGCGGTTTGAGGGCATCACGAAGTTCGGCACGTATCATTCCCTGTTGAACAAAATATTCCACGCCGCTTTGGCGCGCTTTGATTTTTTCCACCTGCAGCAGCGGCTGGCTGACCCATTGATGGATGAGGCGTTTGCCCATTGGCGTGATCGTGAAATCGAGAGTCCCAAGCAGGGAACCCTTGCGCTCTCCGCGTAGGGTTTCGTCCAATTCCAAATTGCGGCGTGTAGATGCGTCCAACGTCATGAACTCGTTTAGGCTGTAGGAGCGCAGGGAATTGAGCAGACTCAACGCATCAGGTTGAGTTTCTTTGAGATAGAGCACAATCGCGCCAGCGGCACGCACTGAAAGGCTGTTTGTCTTCAATCCGAACCCGTCCAGCGTGGATGATTTGAATTGATTAAGCAAAGTCTCATTGCATTTGCCCGCTTCAAATTTCCACGAAGGCAATGCGGTTAGGTGGCCTGTGATTCCATCTGGCAAGGTTTGATTATCGGGGTAAATGATTTCGGCAGGGTGGAGTCTGGTTAGCTCGGCGCGCAGGGCTTCGAGTGGAAGCTCGGTGACGGCAAATTCTCCAGTGGTGACATCTGTATAAGAAACGGAAGCAGTTCTGGAGCCTGTACTGAGCGAAGTCGAAGTATCAAGAAAGATCGAAGCGAGGTAGTTATTCGCATCTCCGGGCAGCAGTCCGGGTTCGGTCACAGTCCCCGGAGTTACCACGCGCACCACTTTGCGCGGAAAGATCCCCTTTGTAGGCTGGTCGCCGACTTGTTCGCAAATGGCAACGTGATAGCCTTTTTCGATCAGGCGTGCGAGATAGTTTTCAACAGCGTGATAGGGAATGCCTGCGAGCGGAACGCGCGTGCCGCCGCCGACAGGGCGCGAGGTTAAGACAATGTCGAGTTCGCGGGCTGTGATCTCAGCATCTTCATCGAATGTTTCGTAAAAATCTCCGAGACGAAAGAAGACGATCGTATCGGGGTATTCGCGTTTGATATCCAGATATTGCTGTCGTACCGGGGTGACATCATCGTTGGGCATTCCCTGATTTTACTATGACGAAGGGAGTTGGGCTATAATCCGATATCGTTGCGAGGCGCGGGGTTCTTGCGTCAAAGCAATCTCCCACTTTACGGGATATAAAAAAAATAATTGCGCAAGCAATAAAAGGATTGAACCATGTATAAACTTGTTCTCGTCCGTCACGGACAAAGCACCTGGAATCTCGAAAACCGTTTCACCGGCTGGACAGATGTTGACCTCACTGAACTTGGCCGCGCCGAAGCTGCCGAAGCGGGCAGCCTCCTGCGTGAAGGCGGTTACGATTTTGACATCGCCTACACTTCGGTCTTGAAGCGCGCCATCAAAACCCTTGGCATTATTCAGGATGAAATGGATCGCAACTGGCTGCCCGTCATTCGCGCCTGGCAATTGAACGAAAGACATTATGGGGCGTTGCAAGGCTTGAACAAAGCCGAGACTGCCGAAAAATTTGGAGAAGCCCAGGTAAAGATTTGGAGACGTTCGTATGATGTTCCGCCTCCAGCTTTGGAATTGACCGATGAACGCCATCCGAAATTTGACCGCCGCTACGCCTCTTTGACTCCCGAACAACTGCCAGCCACCGAGTCACTTAAGATTACGCTGGACCGTGTTCTGCCTTTCTGGCATTCTACACTTGCGCCTGAAATTAGAACAGGCAGGTGCGTGTTAGTCGTGGCGCACGGAAATTCCATCCGCGCATTGGTGAAGTATCTCGACAACATCTCTGAAGCTGACATCACCGAGTTGAACATCCCGACAGGCCTGCCCTTGGTTTACGAACTTGATGAAAACCTCAAGCCGATCAAAAACTATTACCTCGGCGACCCCGAAGAAGCTGCAAAGAAAGCCGCGGCGGTGGCAAATCAAGCCAAAGCGAAGCAGTCTTAATAATTTTGACCAACTGTTTCGTAAATATGCAGAAACACTTGATATTATGTAGATGGATCGTTTACGGACCTTTATAATAGCGCCTTTGCGAGTGGCGGTTAGGAAAGTAATTTTATAGAAAGGTTGAAAGCAATTGATTTTCTTAAATCGTGTTCCAAAACGAAAAGATATCCTTCCGGTGTATGCCGTCATTGTTTTAATGGTTTACGGCTGGACTATCCTTAAGTTTAGCTACTATGTACCTAGTTGGTTGTATTTTCTCAATTTGAGTGAGATATTAATCGTTTTCTCCTACTCGATGGCGGTGAATTTATTGGAGAGCTTGTCGATTTTAATAGGGGTGGTGACAATTGCTGCAATCTTGCCCCAAAAATGGTTCGCAGAGATGTTTGTTGCGCGTGGGGCAGGCCTGTCTATTCTTCTGCTGGGGCTGATGATGTATGTGGCAAACCAATTCAATACCAAGGGTTACTATCCTTCAGAGATAATTCATTGGTCCCCTATTATTTTTGTTTTTATGGGAATGTTCGTTTATCTTATTGGCCGTATAACCTTTTTACGTAATGCCGTCGAATGTTTTGCGGACAGGACGATCATATTTCTTTATATCTCAATACCATTCAGTGTGCTTGCGTTTATTGTTGTTTTGATGCGGAACCTGATATAGGTGAATATGTCAAATTTATCTAGACGCGATTTTCTGAAATTGGCAGGGTTGGCTTCGGGTGCAGTCGCAATGTCTCACTTGACGCCGCGGTTGATGCGAAATCAAACCAGCGACCTGCCCAATATAATTATTTTTGTTTTCGACGCCATGTCAGCTAGAAACTTGTCCTTGTATGGTTACGAACGCAATACTACACCAAATTTCCACAAATTTGCCAAACGCGCAAACGTCTACCATAGACATCGTTCGAGTGGGAATTTCACAACTCCAGGCACAGCCTCTCTGCTTACAGGTACATATCCATGGACGCATCGTGCGATTAACCTGGGCGGATTGATCGCACGTGATCTTGTGGATCATAATATTTTTTCGGCCTTTGGAAGTGACTACAACCGCTTGGCATTTTCACAAAATATGCTTCCAAATTATTTGTTAGGTCAGTTTGCAAGGGACATTGAAACAATCCTTCCTTTTAGTTCTTTTGGTATCCTTGAGCAGATCTATGGCGAGTCGTTTACGAACGATATGTCGTTAGCATATCGGTCGTTTGACGATTTTTTATTTAAAGAGGCCAAACCCCCTTCTTCCCTTGTTTTTGGGCTGATAGATCAGATCCTTTTTCGTAGGCAGCAGGCTCGTGCAGGGCTAGATGGCGATTATGGCCTTCCCCCCCGTGCTGGAGCCGAAGATCTGTTTTTTAGGTTAACCGATGTTTTCGATGGAGTTAATTCCACCATACGAGATCTTGCGGCAAATAGTCCATTTCTTGCATATCTGCATTTATGGGCCCCGCATGAACCATACAGGCCTGCAAAAGAATACCAGAATTTATTTCAGGATAATTATTCCCCAGTCCGTAAGCCAGACCACCGTTTTGGCGACCATATAGAGTATTACAAACTAAAAACGCATCGCCGAATCTACGATCAATATATTGCCAATGTAGATGCGGAGTTTGGAAGATTGATTGATGACTTGGATAAAAGCGGCGTATTGGAAAATAGCTATGTTGTTGTAACATCAGATCATGGACAAAGCCTGGAGCGCGGCCTTGAGTTCCATTTCACTAATTTGTTATACGAACCATTAATGCATATCCCGTTGTTAATTTCTGCCCCTGGGCAAAGTAAGCGGAAGGATATTTATTTTCCTACTAATAATGTAGATCTCCTGCCTACCTTATTGTGGCTTGTTGGGCGTTCAATCCCTGATTGGATCGAAGGTAAACTTCTTCCCGGGCTGGGGGGGGTAGGCGATATGGAGCGCAGCCTGTTCACGTTGGAGGCGAAGACCAATAGGGCCTTTGCCTCATTATCGCAGGCAACCGTGGCGATGATCAAGGGTAACTACAAATTAATTTATTACAAAGGCTTTGAATCCGAAGATTCTTTCGAGTTTTATGATCTTGAGAACGATTACGAGGAACTTAATGATCTTTATCCTGCACAGCCAGTCACCTTGAAGGCGATCAAGGATGAACTTCTTGAGAAGTTGGATTCGGTCAATGCAAAGTATCGAGGGCGTTGATAAAAAAGATCGATTCGGATCAAGTGAAGACAAAACAAACTGGATGGATCCAAAACACGCCATGGCCAATTTCAAAGATGTAGGAAGCACTTGGAGTGTGGACAGGCCGTTGAAGACTCGTTATAATCTTAATTATCAATAAAGGAGCGTAAAGTAAAATTATGTATATAGATCCCAATACCGGTGGCATGTTGTTTCAAGTTCTGGCGGTTGCGTTTGCTGTTTTCTCCGGCGTGTTGCTCACCTTTTCCTCAAAGATTCGGGCAGGCATTGCCAGGCTCCGAAGGCGCAAGGAAGACCAGGACCAGCAGGAAGATAATAAATAACAATGCGCAGCCTGCTTGTCGGTTTTGATTCCTTCGACCCAGGCACATACGAAACTCTGGCTGAAAAAGGCCAAATGCCTAACCTGACTTCGCTCGCTGGGAAGTCAGGTTATTCGCGTTTAAAAGTATGTGCCCCTCCGCAAACGGAAGTCTCGTGGACGAGCATTGCCACCGGCGCCGACCCCGGCACACATGGCATCTTTGATTTTGTCCACCGTGACCCTTCCACTTATATTCCCTACGTTTCGATCCTCCCAACAAAAGTCAGCGCAATCGGCGAACAATTCGTTCCGCCTTATACCGCAAAGACGATTTTCTCGGAAGCGGCGGATATGGGATACCCAGCCATTGCATTGTGGTGGCCTGCCTTATTCCCTGCGCGCCTTGAGTTGCCCATTTCGACCATCCCTGGTCTTGGCACTCCCGATGTGCGCGGCCAGCTGGGAGTCGGCTCGTATGCCACATCTGATCCTGCTGAAACAAAAGATAAGACCCGTGTTCTTGCATTGCGCGAATCTTCAAAGGGTAAATTTATTGGCGCGCTGGAAGGACCGATAACAAAGACCCGCGAAGGACTTCAGCCCGCCATGCTGGATTTCACGTTGGAATTGATCGATGAAGCACGGGCAACGCTTCGTATCGGGACATTGGAATTACCTCTGTCACTCGGGAAGTGGAGCCCCATCTTTGAGGTTAAGTTCAAACTCGGTTTTCTTGCAAGCGTTACTGCCATTACCCAGGCTATTCTTACGCAGACCCGCGGCAAGGTCAGCATTTACTTCTTGCCTTTGCAGATCCATCCGCTTCACTCCATGTGGCATTATGGCGCGCCAAAATCATTCCTCAAGGAAACATGGACGAATGCAGGTCCCTTCCTCACCCTGGGCTGGCCCCAGGATACAACCGCTCTCGAAGAAGGCTGCATTACCGATGACCAATTCCTCGACCTGTGCAATTCCATCTTTGAGTCGCGCAAAAAAATATATTATTATCACCTCTCTCACATGAAAGAGGGTGTGCTGGGCGGCGTATTTGATTGTCTTGATCGCGTTCAGCATATGTTCCTGCGCGACCGCGAAGATATTGTTCTCGATTGGTATCGCAAGCTGGATGCTTTTGTCGGCGAAACCCGCGCGAAGATGGAATCTCTTGGCATGGACAAGTCCCGCTTTATTGTTGCTTCCGACCACGGGTTCAAATTATTCCAGCACAAAGTTCATCTTAACCGTTGGCTGGCGGAAAACAACTATCTGAATTTTTCAGACAATACCAATGCAAACCTTGCCAATGTCAATTGGGACGAGTCCTCGGCGTATGCGCTTGGCTTGAACAGCATTTACCTGAACGTCAAAGGTCGTGAAGGAAAAGGGACGCTTAACCCCGACCAGATCGAACCCATGCTGGCTGAGATCAAAGCCAAGCTACTTGCTTTGCGCGGACCAGACGGCGCCAATGTGGTCTCTTCGGTGTTGCTCAAGCATGAGGCTTTCAACAGCGGGCCTTATCTTCGCCTCGGCCCCGACCTGGTGGTTGGGTACGCTCCCAATTATCGTGCCTCTGCTGAGACGGGTTTAGGCAAAGCACCTGCTCTTGTCATTGAAGCCAACCATGATCATTGGGGCGCCGACCACTGTATTGACCCTGATGCCGTCCCCGGCGTACTCTTTGCCAATCGGGATGTTGCCAATATCCCCGAAGTGTCGTTCCGTGATATGCCATTGCTGATGATCAACAAGAATCTGGATCAATCTCATCTTAAGCCGCCATCAGAACAGACCCGTCAGGGGCAGGGTGATATCGAAGAAAGATTGAAGGGGTTGGGATACCTGTAATGCTCAAAGGTCTTTTTTCCCGTTCAAACAAGCCCCTTGAAAAGCGGCAGAAAGTTATTGTCGTTTCAGGCCTGCCCCGTTCTGGCACATCCATGATGATGAAAATGCTTGCCGAGGGCGGGCTGCCCATCGTCACCGACAGCCAGCGTGAAGCCGACGAAGACAATCCCAACGGTTATTTCGAAGTGGAGCTGAGTAAAAAACTCAAGGATGGTGAGATCAGTTGGATCTACGATGCGCAGGGAAAAGTAGTAAAGGTAATTTCATATCTGCTTGAGTTTTTACCCAAAGACCTTGACTATGACATCATTTTCATGGATCGCGAGATTCACGAGGTGCTTGCCTCTCAAAAGAAAATGCTGGCGCGCAGAAATGAGATATCCAATATTTCTGATGAAGAGATGGAGGCGCAATTTCGCGCCCACCTCAAGGCTATCAAATACTGGCTTCCACGCCAGCCGAATATGCGCGTGCAATATGTGAAATATAACGATGCTGTGAGTTCTCCTGAATCGGTTGTTCCCATTGTTGCCGAGTTTTTGGCACAGCCTCTTGATCAGGCTGCCATGCAGTCTGTGCCCAGCCAGTCTTTATATAGAAATCGCGCGTAGTATCTTCTGAAAAGATGGATAAACCCCGGGTCTCCGAATGTAACATTCGGAGACCTTTGCGTTAGAATCCAAGCATGACCCTTTCTCCTGATTTTCTGCATGAATTAAAAAAACGCTTCACGGGCGATCTGCGGCTTGATTCTGCTTCAAAGACGTTGTATTCGACTGACGCTTCGATGTATCAGATCCAGCCGTTGGGGGTGGCGGTTCCTCGGACACAGGAAGATCTACAAGCCGCAGTGGAGCTTGCTGCGAAATTTAAGATCCCTATTTTGCCGCGCGGATCAGGTTCTTCGCTCGGCGGGCAAGCCATCGGCGAGGCGTTGATCCTGGATTGCTCACGCCATCTTGATTCCATTATTGAGATCAACCCAGAGACACATTCAGCGACTGTCGAGCCGGGCGTTATCCTCTCCTCTCTGAATCGACAAGCAGCAAAGTATGGACTGATGTTCGGTCCCGACCCTGCCTCCGCAGAGCGTGCAACAATGGGCGGTGTGATCGGCAACAATGCCACGGGGGCACATTCCATTTTGTACGGCATGTCTGCGGATCATTTGATCGAAGCGGATGTGATCTTGGGCGATGGGTCGTTGGCGCAATGGGGACTCTTTGTGGAAGAAGAAAGGGGAAGCAAGAAAGAAGCTGGCCTGATGGGGGAAGTTATGGCGACTGTGCTGAAAATTCGTGAACAATATGCAGATGAAATAAAACGAAGTTATCCAAGATCGTGGCGTAATTCTGCCGGCTATCGTTTGAACTATCTTCTACCGTGGAGTCCATCTGTGCCGCCGCAATGGAGCGCAGATGATTATGGGCTGTCGTCCACAATCTATCGTCCACAGTCCACCGTCAATTTAGCGTCTCTGCTTGCTGGCTCTGAGGGGACACTGGCAGTGATGCGGCGCGCCAGGGTGAATCTTGTCCGCAAGCCGAAACATACGATTCTGGGCGTGCTGGCTTATGACAGTATTGCCTCCGCTTGCGATGATGTGCCTCGTTTGTTGGAGTTTCATCCGAGCGCGATTGAGTTGATCCCGCGTATGATTTTACAGCTTGCGCGCAGCGTCCCTGCGTATGGACGTCAGATGGGATGGATCGTTGGGGACCCTGCCGCGGTGTTGGTGATTGAATTTAGCGCTGACCAATTGTCGGTTTTGAAAGAGGCGGTGCGCGGTCTTGGAGATGTGCTAACCATTGCAGAATCCGCGGAAGAGCAGAACCGCGTTTGGAGCATCCGCAAGATGGGACTGGGAATTTTGGATTCACGTCCGCGGGCGGCAAGACCAGCGGCATTCATTGAAGATTGCGCCGTGCCTGTGGAACGGCTTGGTGATTTTGTGCGCGAGATCGAAAAGATCCTTGCGGAGCATAAAACGGAAGGCGGAATTTACGCCCATGCTTCTGCGGGATGTTTGCATATCCGCCCGATATTGAATTTGCAAAGCGGAGAAGGCGTGCGTGCGCTGCGGAGCATTGGCGAGCAGGTCTTTGCGTTGGTGATGAGCCTGGGCGGTTCGATGAGCAGCGAGCACGGGGACGGAATTTCGTCGGGCGAATTTATTGAGAAAACGTACGGCGCCGAGGTTTCAGAAGCGATGCGCATGTTGAAGCAGGCAGCCGACCCGCACAATTTGTTGAACCCGAAAAAGATGCTCGACGCGCCGCCGATGGACACGCATTTGCGCTATGGTGAGACGTATCATGCGCAGGCGTGGACATCCGCTTTGCATTTCGAGCATGAGCACGGTCTGGCTGGCGCGATCGAGCATTGTAATGGGCAGGGAGTGTGTAGAAAGCTCGCCCTGAGAGGAGCCGAAGGGACAACCGGTGTGATGTGCCCGTCTTTTCAAGCGACGAGGGATGAGGCATTTAGCACACGAGGCAGGGCGAATTTATTAAGAGCAGTCATCAGCGATCAACGCTCTGTAGATAACCGGGAGATGATGGATTCTGTTTATCAATCTTTGGATTTGTGCTTGGCGTGTAAAGGCTGCACATCCGAATGCCCAAGCGGGGTGGATATGCCGAAGCTGAAATATGAATTCATGCATGAGTATTACAAAACACATCGCAGGCCGTTGCATGATTATCTGTTCGGATATTTTCATGTGGCCGCGAAGCTGCTTTCGCCTGTTGCACCGCTGGCAAATATTCTCATGCGAACGAAGTGGTCGAGCAAATTGATCGCAGCGATAATGGGGATTACGGACCAGCGCCCATTTCCTGTGTTCTCTACAACAAAGTCCAAGCCGCGACCCCCGTCGGGGGTGATAAAACGCACAGATGAAAAGAGAAAGACGGTTCTGTTTTTATCGGACGTCTTTTCCAGATATCTAGAGCCGCAGGTGGCGCAGGCGGCTTACGATATTTTGGATTTTGCCGGATACGACGTGAAAGTGCTTTCGTCTGTTGGCGCAGGGGCATCTTTTCTTTCAAAGGGATTTATTGACGAAGCGCGCAGGCACGCGGAAAAAGTTCTGGATGAAATCAAAACTTTGGGCGGCCGCTACGCGGCAGACGTCAGCGTGGTGGGATGCGAACCGCCTGAGGTGTATTGCCTCAAGCATGAATATGTCAGTTTGCTGCCAGAGCGCCGCGCGGAAATTGAATCCATTGCGAAGAATGTCTGGTTGGTGGATGAATTCCTTTTGCGTATAGGCACTTGGGACAATGGTGTTTTCGATGCACTCCGCGAAAAAAACGCGCAGCTGCTCAACCAGCGAGTCACCTTCCATCCGCATTGCCATCAACGCGCCGAAGGACTTGCGGACGATGGCTTACCTTCGGGGTCATCTGCGACGGCGGCGCTGTTGAAGATGGCTGGTTATGATGTGGATGTGATCGATGCGGGTTGCTGCGGCATGGCTGGGACATTTGGATATGACGCCGAGCATTACGAGCTTTCGATGCAGGTGGGGGAGTTGGGAGTGCTGCCGAAAGTGCGGGAATTGGGCGGCGTGGTCGCTTCGACGGGTTCTGCCTGCCGAATTCAGATTCAGCAGGGGGCTGGAATTGAGGCGAAGCATCCGCTGGAGCTGGTGCGGGAGAGGTTGAAACTGTAACGCGTTGGGTTATCTCACTGCGCCGATCTTCAGTTCGCCAAAGCCGCCGCAATCGAGAGCCTCGCTGCCCGAAAAGACAAAACGGACCCATTGCCCAACTACATTGGGGGTTAGATGAGTATCGGGGTCAGGAGTGCCTGCCAGGTTGACGGTCTCTTCAAAGACGAGATTATCCTGCGAGTCATACACCTGCACGAGTGCCCATTCGAACCCGTACCCTGTGCGAAACTCAACCACCCGGTTTTCACGGTTTGAGATCAGGTCTATTGTTGCAATAAAATCTTCCTGAACGCCCGTCCATACAAAGGTGGATGTGCCGTCTGCGTCAGGGCCTGCGGAGAACCAGGAGGTGGAGAGGTCTCCATCCACGCCCAGAGAAGCGGGGAATGTTGAGTCGTAAATAGACGAGGCTTCTACTTTTCCTTCGGAAGCAACCTCTGTATTCGGCACGACGGGTGTGGCGCTGGCTAATGCCAGCGGAGTCGGCGGAACATCTCCGGGCAGCATCGTCTCATTGATGTTATTGAGGGCGGCATCCAGATCTGATTCACTCTTCGCGTCGTAGTAAACGCCTCCAGCCGTATCGGCTATAGCCATTAGCTGGGCAGCGACCTGCAGGTTGACATCCAGGCCGATCACATGGATGGCAAAATCAACGCCGACTTCCTTCAGATATTGCACCACCGTAGCCGGTTCTTCTCCACAGGTTTCCTCCCCATCGCTGATCAGCACTATAAAATTCTTTCGCCCGGGTTCAAAGGTGAAGTCATTAGCGGCCTGCCTGATGGATTCTGACATTGGCGTCATGCCCAGAGCCTGTATATTGGGCAGCCAGTCAATGATCGCTTGTGCGCCATTCGCTTGAATGGGTGTCACCAGCTCCGTGTCCGCACAGCTTTCCGCTTCCCTGCCCAGGTACGGCACGCGGTGACCGTACACCCGTAAACCTACCTGAGCGTTCGCGGGCAGGGCGTTCAGCCGCGCAGTCAAAACATCCTGTGCAATTTGCAGGCGGGTCTTTCCTTGCAGTGTTGTCAACATACTGCCTGATGCATCCAGAATGTATTCGATGTATGTGGTCGTCAGGCCGACCGGCACAAATGGAGTGATAGCGGGGTCTTCACTTGCAACAACCAGCGGAGTTTGGGCAGTTTGCTGCGCGAGCGGGCTGGCAAATAAGCCGGGGATGAACCCCGAAGCGAAACCGCCGACCAAAACAATGCAGAGGCAAAGAGCCAACACAGCGAATCCGCCCAATAATTTTGGAAGGATGCTTTTTTGTGCGACGGGAGGCGCGGCGGGGTAGATATTCGGTTGAGCAGGAACAGGCACACCCTGAGGGAGGTCGTACGATGGAAGTGGAGATACAGGCGGCGCGGCAGGACGACTATAGGATTCGATAACTGTCCCGGGGGTGGATTCGAACACGGTTCCTGCAGGCTGTTCGATGACCGTTCCAGAAGCGAACCCTGCGTCCCTGCTGCTGATGGCTTGGGCCAATTCACCAGCCGTTTGAAAACGTGCAGCGGGATTTTTATCCAGCGCCTTGCGGATGATCGCTTCGAACTCACGCGGTAAATTTGGATTGCGTTCCAGCAAGCTGGGAATTGGCTGGGTGATATGAGCCACCGCCACGCCCATGGGAGTATCTGCCTTGAAGGGGAGTTGTCCGCTCAATGCTTCGAACAGCACCACGCCCAGCGAATAGACGTCACAACGCCCATCCAGGTCTTTCTCCCCCCGAGCCTGTTCGGGACTCATATACGCAGGTGTGCCGACCATGCCGCCTGTGCCGGTAAATGCCGAGGTGGATTCTGTGATCTTGGCGATGCCGAAATCGGAAAGGCATGTGCCGCCCTGCGCATCGAAGAGGATGTTGCCGGGCTTGATATCCCGATGGATAATTCCCAGGCTGTGTGCATAATCCACCGCAGACCCGATCTGCTGAAACAGGGAGGTGATCTGTGAAATGGGAAGGGGACCTTTGGCTATCAGGTCACCCAGCATCCCCCCAGACATATACCTCATGACGATGAAGGGTTGATCCTCATGCTCTCCGAAGTCATAGACTGAGACGATGGAGGGATGTTCAAGCGTGGCGATGACCTCGGCTTCGCGCTGGAAGCGCGCGCGGAATTGCGGCTCAAAGGTGAACTGGCGCGGCAGGACTTTTACCGCCACCTGACGCTTTACGTAGGGATCGCGCGCCAGATATACGATCGCCATTCCGCCCTGACCCAACTCCTTTATTACTTCATAGCGGCCTATATTCATAAGGGTTCATCCAATCTCTAAAACATGGCTGCAAGCGCTGGTTTCTTGATTGTCGATTCTATTGAATGCAGGGAATTATATATCACTTTGGATGTCTTATTTGTCTGCAAAGCCGTGAAATAATCCTAGTGTCCCCTTTGGAGAGTGTCTACCATCGAAATTACGATTTCATGTCTTTGCGAGGAGGGTGAACCCCGACGAAGCAATCTTCTTGTCAATTTGGGATTGCTTCGCCCTACTGGGCTCGCAATGACATAGAATATCCTGGGTATTAGATACTTCCCACTTTGTCTGCGAACTAAAATAAAAGCCCATCGAATCGTCCGATGGGCTTTTGTGCGGGTTGTAGGGAGTTAATCTACGATGTTGACCTGATCATCGGAATGGTCTTCGTTCCATTTTGCCACAAGTTCATCACTGGTCTTGCCGATGAATTCGCGGTTGATGATGGTGCCGCTGAACGTGCCGGGCAGGTTCAGACCATGGTTCATGGCAGGGTCGGCGCGGAAAGAGATGGCGAAGTAGCCTTCCAGATCGATGCTGGGCGTGAAGGTGCCGAGACCGTCCACCTTGACGGCGCGGCCAGCGCGGCAAAATTCTATGATCTGGTCACGGACTTCCTTGACCGTTTGGTCCACGGTGCCTTCTACAAGGCTGGTGGCGCGGGAGACGGCCCGAATCAGTTCGGGCTTCTGAACAGTGTTACCCTGTTCAATTCGGGGACGATAGGCATTGACTGCCTTAATGCGGGGTGCCATGGTTATTAATGGCCTCCTGAGAATGGATTTATCAATTTGCTTAAGGGAGGCCCGCTTGGAATTAAATCATCAGATCCAATGGCCCTCTCTCTAGAACTGATATGCCGTGATTATAGTAAAGGGTTTTTATTTTGTGTTTTGCGATTTTGTTAATTTTGGCCATTCCCTATAAGCCGCGCATATCATTTTTGTTAGAATCGATGAAATGAGCCTTGAAAAAACTCTTTATAGGGATCGAGTCGATTCCTATAAAGAAATGGTCCGATCCCTATAAGGGATTGAGTCGATTCCTTGTAGGAAACCGGGCAAACCCTTATAGGGAATTGGGTAAAGGCTGATAGGAAATTTATAACCCAGTGACGGGCTGCGACGAATCCCATCTTGCCTGATCGGGGATTTCGTATATACTTAACCCATTACAAGCATTCAGCGTTAAATTTGCCAAATGGGGAAACATGCCCCGCAAAATATCCGAGGAACGCACCCGTAAGGAAATGATCGATCCGCAACTTGAAAGAGCGGGTTGGTATTTACGCGACCACTCGAAGGTTAAGGAAGAAATACCCGTCGACGGAGAAACTGCCGAACCTTGGAATGGTGTAACCGATTATTCACTGTACAGAGAAAATGGGGAAATTCTGGCAGTTGTCGAAGCCAAGCGGACTTCCACCGATGTCCGTCTTGCAGAAGCACAACTCACCTATTACGTCACTGAAATCGAAAAGCATCAATCATTTAGACCGTTCGGGTTTTTAGCCAATGGACTCGAAATTCATTTTGTAGATGTGGGGATTGCGCACAAGCGCGAAGTGTTTGGATTCTTCACGCGAGAAGATTTAGAAAACCTGCTCTACATACGCCAAAATGCAAAGCCGCTGAGTTCTGTTGAAATCAACAACTCAATCGTTGACCGTGCCTACCAGCACGAAGCCATTCGCCGCGTGGGAGAAGCCTTCGCCAATGGCAAACGAAAAGCCTTGATCGTCATGGCAACAGGGACGGGTAAGACGCGCACGACGATGGGGTTGATCGACGTTTTCATGCGCTCCAATCAGGCGCGGCGGATTTTGTTCGTGGCGGACCGTGATGCGCTGGTTGAACAGGCAAAGGATGATGGGTTCGAGAAGTTCATTCCCAATGAACCCTGTACCCGCCTGCACAGCTGGGACGACCCGCACGCGCGCACGCAGCGCCTGTATGCGGTGACGCTCCAAACGCTGAGCAATATCTTTGAGCAGTTCTCGCCCGCCTTCTTTGACTTGATCGTCTTCGATGAAGTCCATCGTTCGATCTACAACAAGTTCAATGAAGTGCTGGAGTATTTCGATGCCCGTCAGGTAGGACTGACTGCCACGCCTGCCAATTACATCAACCGCGATACCTTCCTTGCCTTCGATTGCACGGACGGCAAGCCGACTTATCTTTACACCTACGAACAAGCCATTGAAGACAAGTATCTCGTGGATTATGAACTCTACGCCGCGCGGACAAAGTTCCAGCGGCAGGGCATTCATGGCGTGGACTTGACCGAGGAAGAGCGCAATGCTCTCATCGAAAAGGGACTCGATCCCGACGATATCAACTACGAAGGCACGGAACTGGAACGGGAAGTCAGCAACCGCGATACGTTACGCAAACAGTGGGAAGAGATCATGGAAGTGTGCAAGAAAGACTCTTCGGGGCAATTGCCTGGCAAGACCATTGTCTTTGCTATTACACAGGATCATGCCTTACGATTGCAAGCCGCCTTTGATGAGATGTATCCGCAATTCCCGAATCTGACCAAGGTCATTACGCACAAATCAGAATATCGCGGCACGTTGGTGGATGCCTTCAAGAAAAAGGATTTTCCGCGCATCGCCATCTCCGTGGACATGCTTGATACGGGCATCGATGTGCCCGAAGTGGTCAACCTTGTGTTCATGAAGCCTGTGCAATCGCCGATCAAACTGCAGCAGATGATCGGACGTGGGACGCGGGTGCAGGCGGCGTGTCGTAATCTGGCGCTGTTGCCGAACTTCGAGAAGAAGGATTTTCTCATCATTGATTTCTGGGAGAATAATTTCAGCCGCGATGCCAAAGAAGTCGTTGATGTATCCACGCCTGTGTTGGTGACGATCTTCAACACGCGCTTGAAGTTGCTGGAGACCTATCTCAAAGACCAGAAAGACGCCGATTGCAAACAGGTGATCGCTGACCTGCGCGAGCAGATTCAGCAAATCCCGACTGACTCGTTTACCATCCGCAAGCACATGCCAGAGATCGAAGAAGCATGGACGGATGCCTTCTGGGACTATTTGATCCCCAGCAAGATCGAATTCCTGAAATTGAAAGTTGCCCCACACCTGAGACTCGTCCCTGGTGTGGACGTTGCCGCCGCGACCTTCATCAGCAAAGTGGAACGCTTGAAACTGCTCAAGCGCACAGGCAAGGGAGCCAGTGGAACTATTCAATCCATTGTAGAAGATGCGCAAAGTTTACGTGACACGATTTTGTCTGATGGTGAAATCAAAGCAAAGAGCATGTGCGTTCCTGAAAAACTGGTTGAATTCTCGAACAACGAATTGAATTTGCTTCGAGATGTTCTTTCGCCATGTATGAAGAACAAAATGCGTTACGACTCTTTCCTTGAACTCGATTTACTGGATTCCATCGCCATCAGCGGCTACATTTTGCTCACTAAAAGCGGAGAGAAAATGTACGTGGCGGAATATCGCCGCTTGGTGGAGGCGCGCATTTTGGAACTGGTTGCCAATCACCCAACCATCAAGGCAATTCAAAACGGACAAAAGATTGACGACTGGCAACTGCTCGAACTCGAACGCACGCTGACCAAGGAACTCGGCGAAGGCGATTTGGAAGTGACGCCTGAAAACTTGAAGAAGGTTTTCGCCCACACCGCCGATAGTTTTCTCGGCTTGGTGCGTCAGGTGTTGGACATGCAATACCTGCCCGATTACAAGGATTTGGTGGCGCGGCAGTTTGAAACCTACGTGACCCAACACAACTACAACGCCGACCAGATTCGCTTTTTGCGTGCCGTGCAAAGCGTGTTCTTGCAGAAGCGCCATCTCGAAACGGCTGATTTGTACGAGCCGCCGCTGGATATGTTTGGCTCGGATGCGGTGGAGCGGTGGTTTACAGAGAAGGAAGTGGAAGAAGTGGTCGAGTTTGCAAATAAACTAAGGATATAGGAGAAGGGTGTATGAAAAAAATCTCTATTTTTGGTTTTGCAATAACCGTAGTTGTTTTTGTGGCAACAATAATTTTTGTATTTTATCTCCAAGCGACAGGTCAAGTAAAATTTATGCCAGACAGATTTACGGAGGAGTTTTGGAAATTCTTGGCAAACTTAGTCTCGATTGCTTTTGGATTTGTCTTAATTAATGTGTTTTGGTCAAGAAAAGAACAAAGAGACAAAATAAGCCAAGGGAAAGGTATTTTGTTAAACTACTTGCTCAGAATAAACCGTTTATGTTTGAGAATAAACGAGTTACTCTCTATAAATTATTCCGAAACCGAATTTGAGAAAAGCCAAGCAAGAGATAATGATGTTGTCGCTCTTTCGTACAAAATACAAAAACTAGCAGGCAGCCTTGAAAATATGACATTTGATCCGCTTATATTAAGCGACCTAAATATACGAGAAGTATTCGTTGAATTATTATGGGAAGAGTTGCTGCCTAGTATTGATTCGTTGCTAAATCAAGATAATTTCCGCAAGGATTTTGTTTTGTTTATGAAGACAGTTTCTGAAATTACAGCCTGTTCGCGTAAAGGCGTTGAAAAATTAATACCCAAACATCAGGAGGAATAAATGTCAGAATTGCGTAGATTAGGTGATATTGTAAACATCATGCCTGAATATAAGAAAGGGGATGATAAAATTGTTCGTGCCTATGATAATCTTGGGGCAAGTATCTTGTTTGTAGATGAGACTCGTTTGGCACCTGAGGTCTTTTACCAATTTTCAACAGAGAGACGAGAAATAAATATTCCAGAGCTTCAACAAGCAGTTAACATAGGCGATTATGAGGGAATGCTTATCGACAAGATTTTACACCCGTTAAATCCTGTTATTTGTATTCGAGGGCGTTTGGGGACGGGGAAAACCACCACTCTAAAATACGTAATAGAGAACTACATTAAGCGTATAAATTGTGAAGATTGCCCGATTGATGAAGATAGAAATGGTGCCTTGATAAGTTGGATTGATTTCATGAGCTTTTTTGACGAGTCTGGTTTTGAAAATGGGTTACCATTCTTGTTAAGAACTATCAGCCAGCAAATGTGGAATAAATGTAGCAATTATTTTGACCCGAAGGCAGAATTAGATTCTTTTTGGAATTACTTGTTTGAAATCAATGAGAAGGCATATGATGTTTTAGTTGAAAGTGTAGTTGGGGGAATTTTGGATGAATATCCGTACTTAAAAAAAATTAAAGATATTAATGACAATGAAGTTAAGAAAAGAGAGGATATAAAAAATTCAATCAAAAACAAAAACCCTCAATGGTATTTTCGATATTTGATTTTAATGTGGAGATACCTTATTGAGACTAGGTTTTCTGGTCGGAAAGCATGTGCAATAATTGTTTTAGACAATATGGATTCTTTGTCTACGGACATGCAGGCGAATTTACTGAAAGCTGTTATAAAATCTGCACATCATAAAGGTCCAACGTTTATCTTAAGTGGAAGACCAGAAACTTTTGACAGGCATGGTCTAAATGATGTGCTGACCGATATTGTCTATCATCAAGGTCCTGAGCCGCAGAAGGTTATTCTCTTTCGATTAAATCTATTTCTTGACGATCCTGACAAATATTTCAAAACATCTATATCGCTGTTAAGCAAAGAAAAGGTCCTAATTACTAATTATTTATCAAGAATTGTTAAGATTGTTCGTGAAGACTGGTATTACAAAAAGTTTATTAGCTCAATCGCGGGTAAAAGTATTCGAAACGCGCTTGTGCTATCTCAGGGTTTGTTTGCAGTGCCTCTAGGTGAGATGAAAAAACGAAAACTTGCGCTTAGCGACATCATTCGGGGGATGATCAGATTTGGGGGATCGCAGTACATCTCAGCCTATAATCAGAGGGTGACAAACCCTTTCGATGTTACAGGTGAAATTGATGGTAGATATTTAACTAAAATAAGGATATTGAAATTTGTTGCTGGGTATGGTGGTTCCTGCTCCAGATCGATGATAACGAACACATTTTCAATGTTTGGTTTGCCTGATGCTTGTGTTTCACAAGCATTACTTGACTTGCTGCGTCATGAGTGTCAATTACTTACTTCAAATAATTACGAAGGGCTTGAGACAGAACACGAAACAATTACCATTACAGAGATAGGACGGGGATATATAGATAATCTTATTTATAATCTTCATTTTATCCAAGAAGTTATTATGGATGCTCGTGTCCCATCTGTTTTTCAAGTTCCTTACCAGTTCAGTGATGCTTTCTGCAGGAAGCTTGGAACGATAATAAATTTTCTCATTGAGTTGTATAAAACCGATGTCAGTGAGGTCCAAAGGTCGATGGAACGAATAAGTATCAATTACGCAAAGGTATTTGCCCCATATCTCATTTCTTTGGAAATCATTACTTCTCTTTACGATTATTTGCATGATATATTGATGCCGCAGAAAAAAGATTCTCCAGCAAACCTGCAAGAATATGATCAGTTGTTGAATGGCTTTGAGAAATTAATCAAAGAAGCTAAGGCAAGTAATAATAGCTTATTTGGTATAAATTATAACAATAAGGCAAGATGATCAACTTTGAGTGCTTGAGTCTTAATGCTAACCGACCCTAAACTCCGTGCGCAAGTTGATGCCCTCTGGGATAAGTTCTGGACGGGGGGACTGTCCAATCCGCTCGATGCTATCGAGCAGTTTTCGTATTTGTTGTTTTTGAAGAGACTCGATGACCGCGAGAATGCGGCGGAGAGGCAGGCAAAACGCAAGGGGACGACGTATCAGCCGTCGGTTAAGAAGGAGATGCGTTGGGGGTATTGGACGCAGATGAAGGCGGAGGAGGCGTTGAATCATCTGAAGAATGTCGTCTTCCCAGGGTTGGTTGATCTCGCTGATGTGAAGTCGTCGTTTGGGGAGTATATGAAGGGGGCGCAGTGTAAGATCAATAAGGCGGGGTTGTTGATCGAGGCGTGTAATTTGATCGATCAGATGAAGATCGCGGAGCAGAATCAGGATGTGCAGGGCGATCTGTATGAGTATATGCTGGGTCACATGCAGTTTGCGGGGCGCGGTGGACAGTTCC
>JACZJB010000218.1 GCA_014860805.1 Anaerolineales bacterium | reverse complement strand
TGGTTTGCGCGTGGCACTGGGATATGGCAACTACACCGAAGAATATGCCCTGCTGTTCAATGCCCTGGGAATTTATCTTTTCATCTCAATGGCAGATGCCCAAAGAGATGATTGGAAGTATTTTTGGATCGGCGCATTGTTTGGGCTAAGTTTTAGTTTTCGCGCAAATAATATTGGCGGATACTTCGCAATGTTGTTTGCTGTATTCCTTTTTTATGTATTCAAGCGCAATTTTATTGAGGCTTTGAGGATTGTTCTTGTTTCGCTGATTGGGTTTGCGGTTCCGCTTTTGCTATGGACGGGATATTTTGCCCTGCTTGGCGGTGCGGCTGAAATGATTTATGGCTCGATTACTTTCAATTTTTCCTATTCTGCTGCGAAAGACAGGGTTTGGCTTGACATCTTTGGCGGTTTTGGACGGTATGGTTTGTCCTGGTATGGCTGGTTGACATTGTTTGGCTGGTTTATGTTTGCCATCCGCGCAGTGAATAATTTACTGCAAAAAAAGTTGTCTCTTTTTGAAACCTACCTGCTTTTTTGGTTTCCGATTGAGATCGTGTTGAGCAATCTTTCAGGTAGAAACTTTACGCATTATTACATCAGCTGGATGTTGGCCGTTGCGGTTTATTGTGCTTTTGTTTTTGCGGAGATTTGGCAGGTTGTGTTCAAGGTCTCATCCCTACGCTGGTGGGATAAAAGAACAGGCGCTTTTGCTTCTGCCATACTCATTGCACTGATGCTTGTTATTTCTCCATCTTCGGGATCAAGATATGGGCAAACGATTGGTCAGCTTTCTAATTCAGCCCGCGCAATGGAATACATTGATCCGCTTTCTGCGTACATTCGCGGGAATACCCGGCCTGACGATCTCGTGCTGACATGGTATCCCGAACGCGGCATCAATTTTGTTTCAGGGCGTACGTCGCCAGTCAAATATACAAATTATCCGCTTTTCATCGACGAATCCCTGACTGAAGAAATTGAATCCACGTATATTGATGACTTGGTTACAAACCGCCCCGAGTTGATTTTGGATTGTTCCAGAAGTGTGGATGCGATCCCTTCACTGGATCCCGCAACCCGCCAGGAGCAGTATTCCACACCGGGTGTAAAACGCAAGATGTATATCCATCCTGGGATGGAGCAAATATTTTCCTTCGTTTCTGAAAACTATCATATTGAAACTACAATTGATGGCTGCCTTGTGTTTCGTTTAAATATCCCATGAAAGCATATCCAAAAAAGATAACCCTATGACAAAGACAATCCTCATCACAGGCGCGGCAGGTGGAATCGGCCGTGCAACCGTAGCTCTTTTCACTGAAAACGGCTGGCGCGTCATTGGCGTGGACCGTTCTGAATTTGGCGGCACTTTCCTCCCAAATGGTCTTTTTATTCAGGCTGATGTCTCCCGCCCCGAAGATATGGAATCCATCTTTGAAAAAGCTCAGGCCTTCACTCCTTCTCTGGATGCCATCGTCAACAATGCCGCCTTGCAAGTTGCCAAGCCCCTCGTTCAAACTACCGTAGAGGAATGGGATTCCGTTATGGCTGCAAATTTGCGCTCCGTGTTTTTAGGAGTGAAATTAGCTTATCCTCTACTCAAGGCGGAAAACGGCGGCGCAATCGTGAATATTTCATCGGTCCATGCAGTGCAGACTTCCGCCAATATTGCCGCGTACGCTGCATCCAAAGGCGGTATCCTTGCATTGACTCGTGCCATGGCTATAGAATTTGCTGTTGATAATATTCGCGTCAATGCTGTTCTGCCAGGCGCAGTGGACACGCCCATGCTGCGTGCAGGTTTGGGGCGAGGTCATGTGGGGCAGGGCAATATGCAGGAACGGCTCGATAATCTCGCGCGTAAAACGGTTAACGGGCGGGTGGGGAGACCTGAAGAGATCGCACACGCGATCTACTTCCTCGCCGATAATGAACAATCATCCTTTATGACGGGACAAGCTATGATCGTGGATGGCGGCGCAACTGCGAGGCTCAGCACCGAATGAGAAAACAAAGGGAAAAAGCACTCCTTGCGCAGCGAAGCGGTATGGTGCGGGTCCTGTTTTACCTGAATACAGCGCTTTGGTTGTTTCTTTCGCTTAATACTCTTGCTGAGATGATTGTTGATGGCAACGAGTTATCTGCCTTGCTCGTTGGTTTTTTCCTGTTTGTAAACGTGCTGGCTCTGTTCTTCAGCGGCTGGCTGCTGGATTCAACCAAAAAATGGACATATGTTTTTGCGTTCATTGTCGCCATATTGAATATCATTGTTTCGTTTATAGGCGTGCCTGATTTTCTATTTGTCACCAGTCTTATCATTGATTTGATCACGCTTGGGGTGTTGATTTCCGTTAGAAGAATAATCGCATGAAACAAACCATCAAATCCATTATCCCTGCCCCGCTCTGGGATGCTGTCCGCAACACAAATGACGCTATTCGACGGCTCCCTCAATTGCCTGCCGCATATTTGCATCCCTGGCGGCGTGAAAGCATTCGCCGTCTTGCCGAGCTCAAAGATGTTCACAAGGGCAGGCGGGCCTTCATCATTGGCAATGGCCCCAGCCTTAAACAAACCGACCTGACAAAGCTTAAAAAAGAATTCACCTTCGGGATGAATCGCTTTTATATGTTTTTCCCCGAGCTTGGTTTTACTACCACTTATTTCTGCTCCATCAATGATCTTGTCATCGAGCAATTTTCCAGCGATATTCTCGCGCTTCCCATGCCGAAATTTTTGGCATGGCGTTCGTATCGTCACTTTCCCAAAGACCTGCCTCTTTCAAAAATTCCAACATTCGTTTACACCTCTTATACAGGCCCGCGTATTGCCGGCAATGTATTGGGCCGTGTTTGGGAGGGGGCCACAGTCACTACCTTTGCGCTGCAGCTCGCCTTTCATATGGGCTTTGAAAAGGTGATCCTCATCGGTGTGGACCATAATTTCACATCGAAAGGTGATGCGAATAAAACTGTTGTTTCACAGGGCGATGACCCCAACCACTTCATGCCCAATTATTTTGGCAAGGGTGTCAAATGGCAGCTGCCCGATCTTGATACCTCTGAAGTTGGCTACGTCATGGCGCGCGAGTTTTATCGCAAGGCAGGCCGCGAGATCGTGGATGCAACAGTTGGCGGGAAATTAACCGTCTTCCCCAAAGTGGACTACAATTCTCTCTTCTAATGACTCTCTCGCTTCCCTCCAAAACCCGCAGTTGGTTCATCCCCTTCATCATTCTTTTCACCCTGGGTGGATTCCTGCGCTTGCTCGATATCACCGACCCTCCCCTGGACTTTCATCCCTCGCGCCAGCTCCGTAACTCACTGGTTGCGCGTGATATTTATTATTCCATTCTGCCGTCTGCAACAGACCAGCAGCGAAGCCTGGCCGCATCCTTTGCGCGTTCGGTCGGAAAATATGAGCCGCCAGTCATTGAGTCCCTCGTAGCATATACCTATCTTGCCACCGGCGAGAACATTGCTGCAGCTCGTGTGTGGGGAACTATTTTCTGGCTTGCTGCGGGCCTCGCTTTGTTCGACCTGATGCGCCGCGCGACCTCACCCTGGGCTGCGTTGATCGCGCTGGCTTTTTATCTCGTTTTGCCGTTCTCTGTGCAGGCAAGCCGTTCCTTTCAGCCCGACCCATTGATGACCTCTGCTTTTGTCGCTGGTATTTATTTTCTTTATCGTTGGTCGGAAGAGCAGACGTGGAAGTGGGCTGTCTTTGCTGGTGTATTTCTTGGGCTGGCAACTTTCGTAAAGATCGTGATCGCCTTTTTTGTCGGTTCAGCTGCGATTGCGATGGTGTTATTCACCCTCAAAAAAGATTTCTGGAAATCAAAACAAGTGTGGGCGATGGCCGCTGTCATGGTCATCCCTGCGCTCATCTTTTATGTTCTGCTGAATCAAAGCCGCTCTACTGAATATTTCTTCTCATGGACTGTGGCACTTATCAATCTCATTACCAGCACTGACTTTTATACCAAGTGGCTGGCTTTTCTTGGGACCATCTTTGGTCAGGTAATCATCTTCCTGAGCATTGCCGGTGCGCTCATCGCCAATCCGCGCATGCGATGGTTGCTAATCAGTTTGTGGATTGGTTATCTGCTGTATGGGCTGACGCTGCCCTTCCAAATGTACACGCATAGTTATTACCATATTCAATTGATCCCTATTCTTGCGCTGGGGTTGGCTGTGGTGTTGAATCCGCTGGTTGAAAGCGTGACAGCCCAGGGCGGAGTCGGACGTGTGGGTTTTGTTGCATTGATCGCCGCTGTGATCGGATATCAAGCGTACGTGTCACGCTCTGTATTAGCCGCCGAGGATTTTCGTCACGAGCCTGTGTTTTGGAATGAGGTGGGCGAAGCGATTCCGTCCGATGGAAATGTGATGGCGTTGACTCAGGATTATGGTTATCGCTTGATGATGTATGGCTGGCGCAAGGTGAATTTGTGGCCATTGGCAACCGGGCTGAGTGAAGCGCGTAATCCCGATAAAAATAATGCAGAACAGTTTGCTGAACTCACCGAAGGCATGGATTATTTTCTGGTCACTGCTTTCGGCCAATTGGATAAACAGCCTGACCTGAAAAAGATCTTGGATGCATACCCGATTGCTGCGGAGGGCGATGGATATGTGTTGTATGATTTGAGATGACGATCCTCGTTTCCATTATTACCCCTTCCTATAATCAGGCGGTTTATCTCGAACAGACCATCCTTTCTGTATTGAATCAGGATTATCCGCGTATCGAATACATCCTTGTGGATGGCGCTTCCACCGATGGCAGCCTGGAGATCATAAAAAAATACAAAGATAAGTTTGCGTGGTGGGTGTCGGAAAAAGATCACGGACAGGCAGATGCCATCAATAAAGGCTTTGCTCATGCAACAGGAGAGATCGTCGCCTGGCTGAATTCGGATGATTATTATTTAGGGGGTACAGTGAGCGCGGCAATAAAAACCTTTGAAGAGAACCCAGATGTGGTTCTTGTCTACGGTAATATGCTTGCTGTAGATGAGCATGGCAAAACCTTTAATGCCCTACATTACAAGCCGTTGACGTTGGAAGACTTGCTGTGTTTTCAGATCGTTGGACAGCCCGCCGTTTTTATGCGCCGCTCTGCGCTGCAAAAAACAAATGGGCTTGATCTCAATTTCCATTTTCTGCTGGATCATTTTCTATGGATACAAATTGCCAGGCATGGAAAGATTCTTCACGTGAACCAGACCTGGGCTGCGGCTCGCTATCATGCCGAAGCGAAGAACCGTGCCAAAGCTGCTGAGTTTGGACGCGAAGCTTTTCGCATTTTGGAATCCGTGAAGCAGGATGAGAATCTTGCTCCCATCCTCTCGAAAGTAAACCGTCGCGCGTATGCTTCCGCCCATCGGGTTGATTCGCGTTATCTGCTGGATGGCGGCCTGCCTGCGAAGGCGGTTTCTGCATGGATGCGTGCGCTGGTTATCCATCCGCCGACTGCTTTGGCGCGGTTGAATATTTTTATTTCCGCTGTTTTGAACATGCTTGGGCTGGAGAAAATAAGGGAAGCCGTTTTACGAACACGCGAATCGCGCTATAAAAGTTGATAATTCTTTTTAATGTCAAATCATAATTTGATGTTTGAAAAGAAATAAAATATGAAGGAAGTCTTGTAAACATGAATTCTTTACGTTTCAAAGTTTTATCCATTCTGATGTTGGTCAGCTTGATCGCAACCAGTTGTGGCGCGGAATCAAAAGCCGTTGTGCTTCCCATGGAGAACCGCCCTAATATCCTCTTCATTCTTACGGATGATTTGGACAGCAGATTGGGCACCATGGATTACATGCAGAATGTACAGAATTTGCTGGTTGCGCGCGGCACATCCATCGCGGATTATTTTGTGACCAGCCCTGTTTGTTGCCCGTCGCGGACAACCACATTAAAGGGACAGTACACGCATAATCATGGGGTTTATCATAATGATTCGCCTAATGGCGGTTTTGTAAAATTTAATGAAAGCAAGGGGGAGAATTCCACCCTGCCTGTCTGGCTGCAAGCCGCCGGGTACCGGACTGCGCTTATTGGAAAGTATCTCAATAATTATCCAAATTCAAATGAGCGCGAATATGTTCCGCCGGGCTGGTCGGAATGGTACAGTCCTGCGCGGAAGAATGCCTATGACGGATATGATTATGTCTTGAATGAGAACGGCGTTTTGGTTGCTTATTCCCCCCATGAAGTAAATTACTTTACGGATGTTATGAGCCGCAAGGCAGTTGATTTTATCCAGCGCGCGGACAAGGATGATACGCCATTTTTCCTCTATCTTTCCACCTTTGCTCCGCATGAGCCATCCACACCCGCCTATCGCCATCTGAACCTGTTTCCTGATCTGACCGTCCCGCAGACTCCATCCTTCAACGAAGCAGATGTGAGTGACAAAGCCCCGGACATGAGCAGAAACCCATTGTTGACCCAGGCGCAGATCGATAATATGGATGAGCTCTATCGAAACCGTATCCGCTCGTTGCAGGCTGTGGATGAAATGGTCGCTGAATTGGTCAAGACTTTGGAGGAAACTGGTCAATTGGAAAATACCTACATTATCTTTACTTCAGATAATGGTTTCCACATGGGACAGCACCGTTTGTATGCTGGCAAGGAATTCCTGTTTGAAGAGGATATTTCCGTGCCGTTTATTGTCCGTGGACCTGGGATCGCGGAAGGAGAGAGTGTCTCTGGATATCTGTCAGGGAATGTGGATCTCGCGTCTACGTTTTCGGCCTGGGCGGGGGTGGAGCCGCCTGCCTTCGTGGATGGACGTTCCCTCACAAATATTTTGGCAGGCAATCCCATTCCCTATGAAAATTGGCGGCAGGTTTTTCTTCTGGAGGAATACCGGGCTGGGGATGAGAACTTCCCCGTTCCGACCTACAGCGGGCTTCGCACCGAACAATATTTATATGTCGAATACAGCATGGGGTTTGTAGAGTTGTATGATATTCAAAAAGATCCATATCAATTGGAGAATATTGCTCCGAGCGCAGACCCTGCCTTGTTGAAATATTATTCAGATTGGCTTGAGGCTTTGAACAAATGCAGTGGAAGCACATGCAGAGAACTGGAAACGGAATTTCAGCCCGATTCATAAAAGCCTGACATGACAGCCCAACAGAGTGAGCACTCACACTCTGTTGGGCTGATTGAGCAAGCTATTGTTGAATGAGATTGTCGAAGCTGAAGATAGTGAAATCATCCATCCACAAAGATCTTTCTACACCAATCCAGCTGATAAAATAATAGGCAGTTGGTGAGTTCGGCCAGTTGCGAATGTAAAACAATTGATTTTCAGGGGAGTTTGGCTCCCAAATCTTGATAATATAGTTATTGTCTTTGTCAAAAGCCATGGTGTAGTTGTACCAAACGCCTTCCAGAAGTTTCAAATTGCCGCTGAAGGGGTCGTCTTTTAGATAGGGACCTTCAATAACATGCGCGGATAGGTTCCGGTCAAACATTTGCATGGCGAATGAGTAATAGCCGTCGGTTTTGAATTTGAAAAATTCTCCTTGCGCATTGATATTATCAAGCCCCCACGTGAAAACGTTTTTGCTGCCAGTATATTGGAAGGCGAAAAACACGCCTTTCCCCGGGGTAATGGCTTCTTCTTTAAAGTAGAACAAGCCGCCTATGCCGTTTGCACGGGAATTGATTTTAACGTTGTCGTCTTTAATGATACGTAAGACGGCGTTGTCGTCGGTGCTTACCCATCCATTTGGAGACATCCCCTGTATTTTGTATTTAAAATCGTCTTTGTACAGGATGTTGATGTTGGAAAAAGTCTGGTCTAGGACATCCGAGTACGTAATGGGGGTTGGAGGCGGCTCGGGTGTGCTTGTGGGACTGGGGGTGTCTGTGGGAGGTGCGGATGTGGCAGATGCAGTTGGCGAAACCTGCGCAGATTGACATGCAGCTAAAATCCAGAAGCATAGTACGAGAATAACAAGTAAGCCTTTATTTTTCATTTTCCTTCTCCTTTTGTGAAATTGTTTTTGTTCTTGTATTTATTTTTGCGAAACACCCGTCAATTTATGACAGGGTGGAATATCCCCGAGGCGGCGGTTAATCACTTCCACTCATCCGCTATCTTTGCTACATCCGCCAGGTCGTAAATACCTGCAGGCTGAAAATCTTCCCAATGTATCTTATCAAGTTTTGATTTGTTGAAACCAAGATTTATCGCTTGTATTTCAGCCGTAGTACCATACTCGTCTTGCATTGAAAACGTCCCTATAAGAATAACGTAAATAAAGCGGGTTTTATTGTTCTCAAGGACTTTTAGAATATTTGTCGCGTCAATTTGCGCATTGGCTATCCTCGAATTTTGGGACACGTTGTCATTTAGTGCCCAGGTTATTGTTATGTCGCCGGCTTCTGGGACGCTGTAAGAAATTTTTGTTAGTCGCGGTAGTTTTCTACTATCAGTACCTAACACTTGATTAATATTTTCATGCAAAGCCGCCTTTGGGTCTAAAGCCTCAGCGGGCGATGCTGTGACAGTGGCTGCGGCGATTTCAGTCTTTGTGATTTGTGTCCCGCAGCAAGCCACAAGAAAAGAAAGCAATACAGCGCATCCGATCTGCGTATATTTGCCTGACAATTTGTTGAAAGTATCCTTCTGGTGGATTGAACTCACATAAATGGTTCTTTAGGCAGAATGGCACGATGATTTGCTTCTCTGAGGTCGCTCAATAGTTTGCGCCACTCCAGCATCAGGCCGTTCGCTCCGCGAAGACAGAGTGCATATTATCCTAGCTCTATCGGGACGCTTTGTTGAGTGTGTTTTGATTTTACACGGCATTTACCTTTAGAAAGTTCTTAAGTTCATCAATCGTAAAAGGTTCAGGTTTTCTTTTATGTAGCATAGCATGACAATTTGGACAAACGGGACGCAAATCATTAATCGGGTTAAGTTCATATCCTTTGCGAATGGATAATGGCTTTAAGTGATGTACATGAATAAAGCCTTTTCCAATTTTGCCGTATTTTTTCCCGAAGTCAATTTCGCAAACTGAACAAATTGCACCATACCTTTGAATACAAATCGCTCTTGCTTCGGGATTTCTTTCATAAATATTAACCGTGACTTGTTTGGGCATGCCTTCTTGAAAAGTAATTGTACTGTCTATTTCATCGGGATACACTGATTGATAAACAGGGATTTCACGATTCAAAAACTTTGCCCAATCTTTTTCTAACTGATCTGCAACATCATCTGGAATACTCATTCCTGATGCTTGCGGTGTCCAATTTACACTTGAATAAATTCCATCTTGCAGTAATTCAATCGGGAATATTGCCTCTAGGCTTGGGTTAATAATTGTATCGAAGTGAATATCAACATAAAATCCTAACTTCGTTTCATCGTTCCAATGGACATCTTGATAAACTTCGCTGGTCACCCACCCCGAAGCCATAAGACCGCGAGGTTTCGGGCTACCCAATTTCATAAGAAAAATACGGTCATTTGGCTTTATTTTCTTTGTAACGCCAGAACTCCATCGTCCATCTGAAAAACCCTTTCGGGTTATTTTGGCGATACTGTTTTGGATATTATCCCATTCCCATCTTTCAGGATTCCATGTTAACAAGTATGTTGTCATAATTTTTACTTTGTTTTGCGGGAAAGCACCCAGCTTTGTGTTGTACAGCCATTATAAGCCAGTTCAAATATTAAATCCCTGCTCATACTTTAACGATACAATAAGTCCGCTCCCTATGAAGGAAACTCCCTCATTTTTTACCTCCCGCAAAGCGTGGATCACAGCCCTGGTCGTCATTTTTGTACTTGGACTGTCGATCCGTTTCTACGATGCCAACGACCTGCCGCTGGAATTTCACTCCACCCGCCAAATGCTCTCCGTGCTAAAAGCGCGCGGCATGTACTACGATACCCGCCCGGGCGTCACCCGCGCCGAACGGACTTTTGCCATCCAACAGTGGAAGCTGCGCGCCTCCATCGAACCTGAGATCATGGAGCGCATCGTCGCTTTCACCTACCGCTACACGGGCGAGCAGCATTGGGTTGCGCGTGCCTATTCCTCCATATTTTGGATCATCGGCGGCTTCTTCCTTTTCCTGCTGGCACGCAGGTTAACTTCCACAGACGGAGCCCTCGCTGCAACCGCCTTTTATCTCTTCCTTCCATATGCCGTCATTGCCAGCCGCAGCTTCCAGCCCGACCCGCTCATGGTCATGTTCATCATCCTCTTTTGGTGGGCGGTCTATGAATGGGAAGGCGCATTGTTTGCCGAGAAGAGTTCGAAAAGGAGCTGGCTCTTTGCCGTCCTCGCAGGTCTCTTCGGCGGACTTGCCATCTTCGTAAAATTCGTCGCTGCATTCTTCGTCATCGGCGGCGGAGTGGGCGCTTTGCTGCTTGGGCGAAAGCCGCTGACTGAGGTGTTGAAGCAGCCACAAGCTTATGTCATGAGCGTGCTTGGCATCCTTCCGGGCGCAGCGTACGCCGTCTATGGTGTGTGGGTGGCGGGCTATCTCGGTCAACAATTCGGCGGACGTTTCATCCCAGCCTATTTTCTAAGCCCGGCTTATTACCTTGGCTGGGTCAATATGCTCAACCTCGTCATTGGCGGCATTCCTTTGATGCTTGCACTGTTCGGGCTTTTTTTCTTTGACGATGGAAAGCGCCGCTTCATGCTCGCGCTGTGGGCGGGGTACGTCGTCTTTGGCATTTTTTTTAACTATCACATTGCTTCTCACGATTACTACTCCCTGCCCTTGATTCCCATTGCGGCTTTGTCGCTTGCGCCTTTGGCTGAACTTCTTTTTTCAAAACTTGCTCAACTTACTGCTGCGCGCCTGCTTCGCCTTTCTGCCGTTTGTATTTTGATCCTTGGTGTCTTCGCCTCTCTTTGGGGCACACGCACTCAATTGAACTCTGTGGACTATCGCCCTGAAGCGCAGATGTGGGCAGAGATCAGTCAAACGGTGGACGGATACACAATTGCAGGTCTCACGCAGGATTACGGCTCGCGCATGGCGTATTGGGGCTGGAAATACATCACCTCCTGGCCCACGTATGGCGACCTGCTCTACCGCGATGACCTGCTCGGCGGGCAGCGTGATTTTGAAAAGCAATTTGCCACGATCGTCGCCAAGAAAGACCTGTTTGTGGTGACCGATTTCGCCGACTTGAACCGCCAGCCATTCCTCAAGGAGAAGTTAAAGGAATTTCCTGTTTTTGCTCAAGGCGATGGATACATCATCTACGATCTCATGGAAGACTCGGAATAATTGATGAAGAAATTCTTTGGTATTGGTGTAACCCTGCTTGTAGCTGGAATGCTGGCTTATCTGGCGGCAATTGCCTATCTTGGCACCTTCTCCCGTTACATGTCAGATGATTACTGCGAAACTGTTGCGACAAGTTCCTCCACCTTGCAGGGAGTGATATCGCGTTACGAAGCAGGCAATTGGCGCGCGGCGAATCGTTACTCAAATTTGATGTTCGTCGGCATCACGGAATCCATGATGGGCTCGCGCAGTGTGGCGGTTGTCCCTGTGTTGATGATTATTCTGTGGGGAGTAGGTCTCGTGCTCCTGGTGCGTCAAGTCCGCAAGCTGGCTGGCATCCAATGGCCTGTTCTTGCGGATATATTTTTTGGCGGCTTGCTGGCTTTCCTGTCCATTTTGGAGGCGCCCAATCGTTTTCAAGTTTTGTATTGGCGCTCCAGTATGGCTACCCATTTTGCGCCGCTGGTCTTTCTTAATTTTCTCATTGCTTTCCTGCTTTTTAGATTCAACACAAAACGGGATGCAACCGTATGGCTTGGGCTGGGAGTCTTTCTTGCATCCTTAATTATCGGCGGTTTCTCTGAACCTCCTGTTGTGTTGATGGTGGTCGGCTCGGCGCTTTTGTTTGTTTATGGTTGGTTCTTCGTAAAAGGATCATCGCGACAGTCCCTGCTGGTTGTTTCGAGCAGCATCTTTGCGGGGGCAGTCTCTGCGCTGGTTGTAATGGCAGTGTCCCCGGCAGTTGCCAAACTTGGTACGGAATCCCCGTCTTTTGCGACATGGGTTCAAAGGACAGTTGAATATACCTATTTCTTCCTGCTCAATTCCATGAAGACCCTGCCGATTCCCATTTTATTTAACTTCCTTGTTTCTGCGCTGTTTTTCTTTTTATATGCGCGTCAATCCCAAGGTAATTTTGCTTCATTCAACATGCGGGCTGGACGAAATATTGCCATCCTACTGCCTTTCCTTTTGGCTTTGTTCATCGCGGCTGGATTTTCCACCAGCGCGTATGGTCAAGCCTACCCTGTGGAACGGGCGCGTTTCTTCGCTCATTTCCTGATGACCATCACTCTCACGGTGGAAGGCGCGTTGTTCGGGATCTGGCTTTCAAAAATCAACCTCAATTCTGCTTTCTTTGACTACGCCTGCCTTTCTCTTTTATTGGTCATGGCGTTCTATCCGCTTCGCGCGGTTTGGCAGGTGCTACAGGAAGTGCCCGAGTACAGCACCCGTGCCGAAGCCTGGGACAGGCGCGATGCGCACATCTACACATTACGCCAAAACGGCCAGACCAATCTAATCATTCCCCAGTTCAGCGGAATTTATGGCATCAAAGAATTGGATAACCTGCCCACGCATTGGGTTAACCACTGTGCAGCGGCATACTATGGCGTAAACTCCATCAGTGCGGTTACCATTCATGGTGAAGATGCACTCGAAGAATACTATAATGACCCCGGTGACCAACCATGACCAACATCCTTTCCCCCATTCTCGTAACAGGCACACATCGTAGTGGAACCACGTGGGTCGGCAAGATGCTCGCTGCCGATGTGGACACTGCCTATATCAGCGAACCATTGAATGTGCTGCATCGTCCCGGCGTGTACCGTACCCCGGTCCAATATTGGTATACCTACATCACAGACGAAAACGAATCGCAATATCTGCCTGCTTTTCGCGAGTTGCTTGATTTTCAATATCACACCTGGCTTGAAATAAAATCCATTCGTTCAATAAAGGATTTTCTACGCATGGGTCGCGATTTCCGCACCTTTTTTAACGGCAGTATGCACGGCCAGCGCGCGCTTCTTAAAGACCCTTTTGCGGCTTTGTCCACAATTTGGTTTTCCAAAAAGCTGAATTGTCAGATCGTTTTCACAGCCCGCCATCCTGTGGCTTTTGTCAGCAGCCTCAAACGCCTGAACTGGCCCTTCGATTTCAACAACCTGCTTAACCAGCCCCTGCTCATGCGCGATCATTTGGAAGCCGACCGTGCGGACATGGAACGAGCGCTTTCAGGTGACATTGTCAACCAGGCTGCGTTGCTTTGGCGGATCATCCACCGCCTCGTTCATTCGACCTCGAAGCTGCTTCCAGACTTCAACATTGTCCGCCACGAAGACCTCTCCCTTGATCCCGTTGCAGGTTACAAGGCATTGTACACAGCGCTTGGTTTATCATTCACTACAAAGGTCGAAGAGACAATTCTCAACTCCAGCAGTGCGGAGAATCCCACCAAACTAGCCAGGAACAGAACGCATTCTGTAAAACTCGACAGCCGCGCCAATCTGAATAATTGGAAAAAGATATTGTCTCCCGAAGAAGTCACTCGCATCCGTAAGATTACCGAGGGAGTTGCGGAATTGTTCTATTCGGATGACGAGTGGAAATAAAGTACATGAAGCCGACCAAGATCCCTCTCGTTTCGATCATCACGCCTTCTTTCAATCAGGCGCGGTTCCTTGAGCGGACGATCCAATCTGTACTTGCGCAGGATTATCCACGCATCGAATACATCATTGTGGACGGCGGTTCTACAGACGGCAGTGTGGATGTCATCAAAAAATATCAGAGTAGACTCGCTTGGTGGGTCAGCGAGCAGGACAAGGGGCAGACGGACGCGATCAATAAAGGCTTCAATCGTTCCACGGGGGATATCCTCGCCTGGATCAATTCAGATGATACCTATCATCCAAAGGCGGTGGGTGAAGCGGTCAAGTATTTGATGGAGAATCCAGAGGTTGCATTGGTGTACGCGGATTGCGACTTCATTGATGAAGAAGACAGGGTCATTGGGAAATTCAAATCCGCACAAACGGATTACCGCCGCCTGCGCGAGGGCTATGTCCACATTCCGCAGCAGACGATGTTTTTCCGCGCAAAATATTGGAAGGAACTTGGCCCCCTCGACCCGTCTTTTTATTTTGCAATGGATTATGATCTGTGGTCTCGCATTGCCGCCAAAGCGCCTTTGAAATATGTAGCAGGCCGCACGTGGGCGAACTTCCGTATTCACACCAGCAGCAAGACCAATGTTGCGGATGAGCGTGGTTGGCAGGAAATGCTGCGCGTGCATTACCGTAACGGCGGTAGTTTCTTTGCTCCGATTGTGGCAAAATATTATTTGAGAAAGATCATCGGTCCGCTCTGGAAGTGGCGCATAAAAAGAGTAAAAGCATAAAAATGAATTTCGTGTTTGCATCTCCCTCTGTCGAAGACCTGATCCGTCTGCTGCGCGCATGGCGGTTTTGGGCGTTGGGCGCGCTTCTTGGCATGTTGATTGGCGCGGCGGTATATTATGTCGTTCCGCCTCCCTATCGTGCGAAGGCAACTGTCAATGTGGATTTCAATCTTGAACAAGCCTGGCCGCAGGAGACAGATCGTCAGCAGTTCTATTATCTCGAGCGCGAATCGCGCAAGATGGAAGAGCTTGCCTGGTCGGACGAAATCATGTCTCCCTTATCTTCCCAATTTGCCATTCCCGTGGAGGACTTGCGCGGAGGAAAATTATTGCTTAGCCAGCCGTCCGAAGCAGGCTGGCATTTCTACGCTGATGACAAAGCCCCGCAGATCGCCGAAGGACTTGCTTCCGCTTGGGCGGAGGCGTTTGTCCTCAAAATACAGTCTGAGATTCAGGCTGGAAACATCAACAAGTTCGTTAAACTGGAAGTGACGCAAGCCGTGGATTTGCCAAAACAGCGCAGTATTTCACTGGGTGAATTTATGCTGGCTGGCTCCATGAGTTTTCTAACTCTGGCTGTTTTTGTTGTTTTGTTCGTCAAGCCAAAGAATAAATGAAAAGTTCGAGCTTCTCCATCGAAAAGATTTCGCGCATCCTTTGGGCGCTGGCGTTGATCGCGATACCCGTCACCAGTTTTCGCTGGTTCCCGCTCCTCGGCGAAAGCAGAACCCTTGTCCGTCCGCTTGCGATGTACCCGCTGGGTTTGCTTTTCCCGATTCTGCTATTTCAGATTTGGCGACTCCGTCAAAAAATAAACTGGTCGGGATCTTTCGTCCCGCTCGGCGCTTTTGTCTTGTTCGTGATCGCGTCTTCCAGTCTTGGGGTCCTAACGAATCCCATTCCGCTGTATTCACAGGAATATATAGACCGCACCATCCGCGCGTTGATCACCATGTTGATCGGCCTTATCTTCTTTTTCTCCGCCGTATGGATGAACAAAAGCGAAGATGATCTTCGCTTCTCGCTCAAATGGCTTTTGGTCGGCCTCTGCTTCAACATGGCGTGGAGCGGATTGCAAGCCGTCACCTTCTACACGGGATTGCTCGATAGAGATATGGTCACACAATGGCAGCTTTCCTTTTCCATGCGCCAGCTCGACAACACCCGCCGTATTTCAGGCCTTGCCTTTGAACCTGCCTGGCTTGCAGGACAACTCGCGACGATCTACATTCCCATCCTCTTTGCTTCTGTTTTGACGAATTTCCGCCTCACCCTTAACCGCTGGCTGGAACCTGTTCTATTGACATTATCTCTGCTGTTGCTTTTGGCAACCTATTCCCGCGGCGGTTTGCTGGTCACTCTTGCATCAATGGGATTGACCTTCCTCTTCTTTGGTCGGGATGTCCTGCGCGCCATGTGGACTTGGTTCATCAATGGATTTCGCAGCCGTGCATTTGACCTCCTCATCCGTATTGGGATGGTGACTGCCATCCTTGCAGCGCTTGGCGGCTCTCTCCTCTTTTTGAGCCAGAGAAATATCTTTCGAAATCTAGTGACAGCCAACACCGACAGTCTGAGCGAATACATTGTCGGTATCAATGCAGGCGCACGAGGTGCTTACTCTGTAGGCGCCTGGGCGGCGTATGAAAAATATCCACTTAGCGGGGCTGGTTTTGGCGCAAGCGGCTTGTACATCTACCAAAACTTGCCAGACTGGTCTCTCACTACCCTCCCTGAGATTGCGCGTCAGCAAAGTACTGAAAACCGCCTGTATCCCAACCCGAAAAATATGTACATCCGCCTGATTGCAGAGACTGGGATCATTGGCTTTTTTCTGTATCTCGCTTTTCAGTTGTACCTGCTTGGCGATATCCTCTTGCTCCATCTTCGCAGGGAGCTTTGGACGCGTTTTGCCGTCATTGCAGGCACCTTTGCCTGGCTTGGAGTTACTCTCTATAATTTCACACAGGATTCCTTCGCCACCCCAAATATCTGGCTGGTTTCAGGAATTATGATTGGCTTGTCTGTAAATTCCATGAAAAACAATGAAAACTGGTCATTTGAAGATAAGGTGTAATTTGGCTGTAACGTCTTTGGTGGTTGCTTGCTTGCGTATTTTTCGTTATGATATAGGTCTATTATGGCTATGATGCGCAAATTTGACACCCCCTACATGGCAGACTGGTTTGCCATATCATTACGCTGGATCATGCTGGTCGGTTTGATCGTATCCCTTAGCTTGGGCAATGAACTGGATATCCGTTCTGCCTGGCCCCTTGGCCTGCTGATCCTTTGGAACCTTGCCATGACAGCCGTGACAAGCTTAAATCTACGCCTTCAGTTCCACCGCCGCCTCAACATTGTTGTGGATCTGATCCTGGCAGGGGCATTTTTCTGGGGTCAAGGTGGCGTGCGTGGACCGGCGTTTTGGGCAGGTTTGCTCCCGATTTTGACAGGCTCCATTTATTTTGAGATCTTTGGGGGAGTGGTTATCGCGTTATTATTTTCTGGCTTCATGCTTTATTTGGATTTTCAAACGAACAACAGTCTTTCCCTTTCAGTTCTCATCTCTGCGATTTTGATTGGTCTGAGTTTTGTTTTTGGTTTTCTTGGCCGCCGCATGATGGAGCACATGCGCAAGAACCGCAGCCTGTGGATGGATTCAGAAGAAAAGAAACGCGCCATCCAAAACGAACGCCTGCGTGCCATCTATGAGCTGACATCCACCCTTTCATCCACACTAAGTTATAAACGCGTCCTCGACTCAGCCTTGGATATGAGTGCTGCCGCTTTGAATCCCGATCCCGAGCAATTGGTCAGTGACCCGCTTGTAGGTGTGGTGATGTTGTTCAACGGCGGAAAGTTACGCATCGGTTCCGCAAGGCGTTTTACCAGCGCGGACATGCGCGTCACCTTTGATGGAGCTGAAGGCGTGCTGAAAAAAGCTCTGGATGAGGGCGAACCCATCACGTTCAAAGATATTGGCTACGACCCCGAACTTGGGCGTGTCATTGCGCTTAGGAACTGCACCAGTGGATATTGTTTTCCGCTGCGCAGCGGTTTTAACGTCTATGGCGTTTTGTTGTTCGCACACCCAGAGCCTGACTATTTCAATGCGGATCGTTTGAAATTACTCGATATCATCGGCAGGCAGGCAGTGATCGCCATCCAAAATGCACGCCTCTATCAGGATTTGGTGGAGGAAAAAGAACGCATGGTGGAGGTCCATGAAGAAGCGCGCAAAAAACTGGCGCGGGACCTGCACGACGGTCCTACTCAATCTGTTGCTGCAATGGCAATGCGGCTCAACATCACCCGCCGCATGTTGGGCAAAGATGTAAAAGCCGCCGCCGAGGAAATTGTCAAACTGGAAGAGCTCGCTCATCGCACCACCAAGGAAATCCGTCATATGCTCTTCACCCTGCGCCCGCTGATCCTTGAATCTCAAGGACTCACGGCGGCGGTGCAGGCCATGGCAGATAAAATGTTGGAAACCTTCTCTCAAAAAGTGGTGGTGAATATTGACGAACGGATCACCACCCAGCTGGAAATGGGCAAGCAGGGCGTGATCTTTTATATTATTGAAGAAGCTGTAAACAATGCCCGCAAGCATGCTGCTGCTGAAACCATTACAGTGCGCCTAAGCCAGATGGAAGTTGGAATAGCCTTGCTGGAAATTAACGACAACGGTCTGGGCTTCGATGTAAACGCCATGACGCAGGCATATGACAAACGCTCCAACTCAAGCCTCGGCATGGTCAATCTGCGCGAGCGTGCCGAACTCGTCAACGGGCTTTTACAGATAGACTCATCCCCGGGAAAAGGGACCAAGGTTCAGGTTTATATTCCTCTTTCCGAAGACGCCGCAGACCGCCTGCACCATCCACGCCATGCATCAAAATTAAAAAGTAAATAATGCCGATCTCCGCCGGATTAAATTATTTTGCCCATGTGGCGGAAGATGCGAAGCCCAATCGCCCGCCCGTTATCCTTCTTCATGGCGCGGGCGGTAATCATTTATCCTGGCCGCCTCAAATCCGCAGGCTGGCCGGCGAAACTATTTATGCGCTTGACCTGCCCGGTCACGGACAGTCTGAAGGCGTGGGGAAACAATCCATTGACGCCTATGCAGACGATGTGATCACATTTATGCAGTCTCTCAAAATTCGCGCTGCAGTCATTACTGGGATATCAATGGGCGGCGCCATTGCGCTTACCCTTGCTTTGAAATATCCCGGGAAAGTTAAAGCGTTGGTTTTGTTGGGCAGCGGCGCAAAAATGCGCGTGGCTCAAACTATTCTTGAAAATGTGGGAACCCCGAACACTTTTCAATCCGCTGTGGCTTCGATCAATGCCAGCTGTTTCAGTGAAAACGTTCAGCAAAACCTGCTTCAACTTTCAGAACAAAGCATGCTGAAAATACGCCCGCCTGTTTTGCTTGGAGACTTTCTTGCATGCAATGAATTCAATGTAATGGAACAGCTTGAGAAAATAAAGAAGCCAACCCTCATTGTTTGCGGTGCAGAAGATAAGATGATGCCTCCAAAGCTTTCTGAAGCTCTGCGGGATGGGATTGCCAAATCCACGCTTCACATTCTGGAAGGCGCAGGTCATATGGTGATGATTGAAAAGCCTGACGAAGTCGCGGACTTGTTGAAGAAATTTTTGGACGGGCTTCCGGTCTCTCGTAGGAAACCGGTAAAAGTGCGCCTCGTCACTGACGGAGAAGCTGATTCTGTTCAAAAGCAGAATTCGGTCCTTTGACCTTATTCCCCAAATAATTTTGTCAAGATAGGTAACGCATTCATAACCGCCAGCGCGCGATGGCTGAGACGGTTTTTATGTTCCATATCCAACTCTGCCATGGTTTGGTCCAGTTTGGGAAGCAAAAAAATAGGGTCATATCCAAAGCCGCCAGTGCCGCGTTCCACGGGAATGATCTCGCCGAAGCAATTACCCTCGGCTACCTCCACCTCTCCGGATGGTTTTGCAATTGCAATCGTGGCATGGAAGTGTGCTTTCCACGGACGCGGTTTATCTTGTAGATTTTGCAGCAGAAATGTGCGTCGGTCGGCATCATTTGCGCCAGGCTTGGGAGAATAGCGCGCAGAGTAAAGCCCGGGTGCGCCATTAAGAGCTTCCACTTCAAGCCCGGAGTCGTCTGCAAGAGAGATGAGTCCGCTGGCATTGGCAAAGGCAATGGCTTTTTTTGCGGCATTTTCAGAGTAGTTCTTGCCGTCTTCCTCAACTTCAAGCGTTAATTTAATGTCCGCAGGAGTGACCAGTTCAAACCCAGAATCTTTTAACAGCTGCTGTAATTCTTTTACTTTGCCCTTGTTGTTGGTTGCAATAAGAAGTTTTTTCACGGCGTTTGTGAACCTTCCGTTATTTTTTGGATTGCCCATTTTACATGCGTTCTGATCAATGGCTCTTCATCCTGCGCGGCTTGTTCAAGGAGTTGCATATCTTTTTCATTCCCATTATGTCCAACCGCAACTGATAAATTCCTCAGATAGCCGCGCCGTTTGGAGCGTTTGACGGGACTATTCTTGAAGCGTTGATTAAATTCAACGGATGACAGAAGCAGGTCCGAGGTTAAGACAGGAAGCGGGATTTTCGTTTCGAAGGCAGAATCTGGCGGGAGAGAAAATCGATTCCACGGGCAAACCTGCTGACAAATGTCGCAGCCGAAAATCCAATTTTCCATTTGCGGTCTCAGTTCTTCTGGGATTTCGTCTTTGAGTTCAATGGTGAGGTAGGAGATGCAGCGGCGTGCTTCGAGGGTGCGGTCTGGCAGAATGCATTGGGTGGGGCAGGCGTCGATGCAGCGGGTGCAGGTGCCGCAATGATCGGTGGTGAGGGGTTCATCGGGTTCAAGTTCGATGCCAAGCAAAATTTCGGCCAGGAAAAATGTGGAGCCTGCCTGCGGGTTGATGAGCATGGAATTTTTACCGATCCAACCCAGCCCTGCGCGTTGGGCGAGTTCACGTTCGAGGATGGGACCAGTGTCTGTGTAATAGCGGCTGGCGATTGGACTGCCGATTTGTTCTTCGATGAATTCAACGATTTGTTTCAAACGGGGAGGGATGATATCGTGATAATCATCGCCACGGGCATAGGCAGCGATTTGAAATTCATCCTCTTTTTTTTGTGAAAGCGGCGGGTATGGCAGCGCGAGAACAAGAATGGATTTACATTCAGGGAGAATTTGTTTCGGGTCTGCACGGCGGATGCGGCTGCGTTCCGAGGCAAGATAATTCATCGTCCCGTGTTTGTTTTCGCTAAGCCACGCTTCGAAGATGTTGAAATGTTCAGGCGGATCACAAGAAGTAACGCCAGCCAGGATAAATCCCAGCTGGCGTGCTTTTTCCTTAATGGCTTGTTTTAGCTCGGTCAAATTTACTGGACAATAATTTTGACAAAGACGGCTTTGCCGAATGTCACTCCAGCGGCATTGGCCATCTGCCATGCGCTTGTGTATTCACCAATGGCAGTTGGCGCTTTGAAACTGACGGATATATCCACTTCCTGCCCAACCTGAACGACAGTGCCAAGCGGAATGGGTTGTCCATCCATGCGTTCGCCGTAAGAAAACGTCAATCTGTACCCATCTCCCCAGGCACAGGAGCCTATATTTTTGATCTTCCAGGTTTTTACGAATTCCTGACCGGGTGTCATCGCTGTGCCATCCAGAATGGTGACATCCACAGTCGCGTTGTCAAAAGAGAGGTTGTCGCAGAGCACGCCCGGTGTGCCTAATGCAATTTGGGTGGGGTCGGTTGAAAACGCAGTGGTGGGGGTTTCTGTGGGAACTTCAGGGGTGGGCGTTTCAGTTGGCGGCTGGGAGGTGGGGGTGAACGCGGCGGCGGTCAACGTAAACTCTGCCACCACTGTGTTGGCCGCTGAAGTGCGGATTGCATTAACATCCGGCGTTGGCTCAATCGGCGTGGCGGGCGCGCAAGCGGCAAGCAGGAAGGCGATCATTAGCATGTAAACGGACGATCTGTTTTTCATGGTTTCTCTCCTACTGTTCCACGGCAGTGAACTTCATGAAGACGAGCGAGCCAAACAATGCGCCGGCATCATCTTTTAATTTCCATGCCCAAACGTATTCGCCCAATTTCCTTGGTACTGTGAAGTTTATCTTGAAAACCCCTGTCTGACCGGGTTTGATTGGGCTTGTGCCAAGAATAAATTCATCCTTTCCGTAGTATCCAATCCCAGCGCCTTCCGGGCTGCTTGAATATTCTGGACGGAAGGAGAACGAGTATCCTTCATCCCAGGTGCAGGTACCTGTGTTCAGTATTTCGAATGTCTTTATCATTTCCCTGCCAGCCAGAAGGGTGGCGCCGTCATATGGGGTGGATTCTCCAATAAACCAGCCGTCATTACAACCGTTCGTTGTTGGTAGTGTGGAATAAGCTCCCGCAGTTGGCGCGACGGATGGCAGGACCAAGGGGGTCAGTCCGGGTTGTTGAGTATTGAAAGCAAACGGTGTGTTTGTGCTAAAAGCCCCTGCTGTAGGGATTAAGCCGGACGTAGCTGTAGGCTGTGGAGTATCAGTCGGCTGAGCGGTCGGGGGAAGTGCCTGGGCAGTTTGTGTCTGGTCCAGTGCAGCCTGGGTAAGCACAGCGCCAAACGCCTGCGTCTGTATCACACCCGGGTCCACTGTGGGTGGTGGAGTGGCTCCCATGTTGCATGCACTCAGGGCAACAGTAAACACCATTACACCTGCCAGCCAAATTGACTTGCGAGAAATCATATTGTAGCCTCCAAAAATGGTTATCTTTATTATACCCGTCACGGTCACAAATTGCGCTATCGCAATTTGTGACCGTGGGCATTATATAACGCACCTATGGAGTAGGTGTATTTGTGGGTGTCGGCGTCTCAGTAGAGGTGGCAGTGGGTGTGAAAGTCGAAGTAGCTGTCGATGTCGCGGTGATCGTCGGTGTCAATGTCACTGTACCAGTAGCAGTGGGTGTCTGAGTCTGGGAAGGAGTCTGAGTGGGCGGCGGATTTCCCTGCCGGATAATATGCGGATTAAGCCAGATGGCATAGTCATTGTTATTTCCGCCATTTGCACTTACCACAAGGATAAATTTCACACTTTGCCCCGCCAGACTGCTGAGATCTAGGTCAACTGGGTAGTATTTTCCTTCATACACTTCCTGCCAGCTGGCCAGCGTTTTTGTGTTCCCGCCAACTTTATAATCCAGGCGGAAAACTACATTGCATTTCTTTGCATTGTACTGACAATTGACAAGCGTCCGGAAACGATCTCCTGTCTGCACAGTAAAAGAGGGGAATTGTCCGCTGATAAAACCGTTGTTTTTATCCTGCGGAACTGTCAGCAAACCGGGCTCATTGTCAGTAGAGCCATCCTCCAATTTCGGCGCATCCAATTTCAGCACGAAACCTTTCGAGTCTCCATCTGCTCCAGGGCAGGGAAGTGCTGTACTGCCGTTGGACCATTCCGCGCTGCAGTAATTATTCGCAAAATTAAAGGCGGCATAGGAGGGACCTCCAACTCTAATGTCCACCCAAAATGCCGTGTCTGCCAGGTTTCCAATTCCAAATAAAGTGCCGGCGGTATTGCGCAACTTCCAATAACCGCGATAACTCCCATCTTTACCTGGAGCAGTGAAAGTAACGGGAATTTCGATATACTGCCCGGGGTTTACGTTGCCCGCAAGCGCCACCGCAGACGGACCGCTCAGGGGATCTCCGCCTGTGAACACAAGCGCATAGGATTTTGTCCATGTGCATGTCCCCACGTTTTTGATGCGCCAGATTTTGACGAAAGTATTGTTCCTTGCTACAAGGCTTCCATCCGGGTAGGTGACATCGCCAAGGAACTGCGCCGCATCACATCTGGACACCGTGCCTGATCCTCCTGAAGTGACAGTGTTCGTGGCTGGAAGTGATGTGCCGACCGTGGCGGTTGGCAGGGGCAGGCCGGGCGTGACGGTAAAGCCCGTTTGTGTGCCGGCAGCTTCCAGGGTTTGGGCTGAGGCGGTGTAGAGTCCATTGAGGGTTGCGAATGTATCCGGGGTCGCGGAATTCCCCGGGGCATTGCAAGCCAGTTGGGCGATCAAAATTACAAAGACTGAGAAACTAATGGTTAATTTTCTGGATAACATGGTTCCTCCGTTAGGTGTTCCAAATTAAGACGAACGGAAGGTGTAAATGGTTCCTGCAAAATTAATAAGAATACTGCCATAGATTTTACGCTCAGTTGTAAAATCTATGGCAGTATTAGTTGGGTTAACAAGGCGTTGTATCTTTATGGACAGACAAACTCAAAATCCACTTGATATTTTTGTTTGATGGGTTCCGTGATCACAAACGCGATCCATTTGGGACCTTGCGTATTTGCGCGCCCAAATTTCCATTCGCGGGTAAACGTTTTGGTGGTTGCGGATTCCATAAAGTATCCTTTTGAGCTTGAGTTATTGCCGTCGCTTTGGTTCCAATTGTAGGTGAACTCGAGCGGCCCGGTGGTCGCTACAGTGGCGTAAACGGTAATCAATGTATTGGCAGGACAGCCTGTCTTTGGGTCGCGGGTATAGCTCGTTACCACAGATGCGATTCCATATTTTGGCTTTTGCGCCGATGAAACGGCGATCTCTGTGTAAAAAGCTGAATTCAAATAACCCACGCCGAAGTTGTTGTTATCAGGCGTCTGAAGTTTCCATTCGGAACGATAGGTTCCATCTGTTGCGGGGGCAATCAGAACAAGCGAGATCGGCAGAGTTTGTCCGGGGCCAACAACTTGGGGCAGGTTATAGACATATCCTCCACCCAAAAGATCACCATCCCAGAAAATAATCTTGTAGTTTGTATCCCATACGCAGGTGCTTGTGTTTGTGATCTCCCATGTCTTGGTAAATTGTTCACCGGGTTTGAAGACTGTGCCGTCCACGATATTTTCGCTTTTCAGGCTTGCGCTGGCGCACTGGGAATAGGATGAGTTAACAGGAAATGTCGGCGAAGGGGATGCAAGCGGCGCAAGCGGGGTCAACTGCTGGAAGGGCGTTTTGGTGGGAATGGCTGCCGCAGAGGGTGTTTCGGTGTCTGGAACTTGAAGTGTGTTCTGTGCAGCAACCGTCTGCGCAACAGATGTCTGAATGACCGCTGTGGCATCTCCTGTGGAGGTGTTTGCTCCGCAGGAGGCAATCAGCAGGCTTGTTATTGTTGTAATGCTAAAAAGTAAAAAATTTGTTTTTCGGGTCATTTTTTTCCTTTCATATACCGAAATTATTATACTGTTAAAAAAGAGCGCCCGGAAAACCGGGCGCTCCACTATTAACACCTGCTAATCTTTACGGACAGGTAAACGAAGCCCTGCCGAATTGCTGATTATTGGGTGAATCTATATAGACATCAAACCAGTGAGTCCCCGCAGCTGTTGTTGCCCACGAAATGTTGACAGATTGGGTTCCAGCGGAGGCAAACACAAGCGCTGGTGGAACGGGAGGGGTGGCTCCATCGCTTCTGATCCAATGAAAGTTTACTGTACCTGCTCCATTGGTAGTGATGTTGGCGGTTGCCGTAAAGTTTCCACAGCCACCCGAATTTGTAAAATTAACACTGGTTACTGCGAAGGGAGGAGCAGATGTATTTGTAGCAGTGGCGGGATTCTGGGATTTGATCTGCACGTAGAATCTTCCGAACAGAACGCCAGCCGCGTCTCGTATTTTCCAGCTGCCGGTGTAATCGCCGGGAGTGGCTGGTGCGGTCAAGTTAACCGAAATATCCACGGTTTGGCCAGGGTTGACGTTGCCCGCAAGCGCCTGGGTCGTCGGTCCATTCATGGAATTCCCATCAGAAAATACGATGGCATAGGCAGGAGTCCACGTGCAGGTGCCGCCATTCCGCAGCCGCCATGTTTTTGTAAAGGTTTGTCCGGGAGTGATGATCGTCCCATCAGGGATGGTTACATCTGAAACGAATTGCATCACATTGCAGTTCGATGTGGCCGATGCAATCGGGGTATTTGTATTAATTGTCAAAGGGGTGGGCGTCAGTGTTTCAGTGACGGGGAGCGGAGAGTTCGTGTTGGTTATTGCCGGGGTTGCGCTGAGCAAAGCCTCCACAGTCTGTGCGGCGGCGGTGAGGCCGGCCTCTTCGCTCTGGCTGCCTGAAGGAAGGTTGCATGCGCCAAGAAACAGCATGGCAATGATCAGCGGGTGGAATATATGTTTTTTCTTGTTCATGTTTTTTCTCTCCTTTATTTCTTAAATATTTTACCGCAAGAATAAAATTACCTGTTCCTGGCTGCTGCGGGAATCAAAAACAGGAGTAGTCAAAACTCCTGTTTGTTGAATCCGTTTCGAGATTAAGGATGATGCGAGTGTCAGACGGTTTCGACGTGCGCGCCAGCCATCCACAATCCTAGTTGTTCACGGGTGGTCTTTTTTGCATCCACAACCGCGACGATCTGGCCGCGATACATAACTGCGATGCGGTCGGAGAGCGCCATGATCTCATCCAACTCGGCGGAGATGAGCAGAACTGCCACGCCGCGATCGCGCATTTTGATGATCTCGCTGTGGATGTATTCGATGGAGCCGACATCTAGGCCGCGAGTGGGTTGATTGGCAACGACAAGCTTTACGTTGCTGCGACTTAACTCGCGCGCCACGATCACTTTTTGCTGATTGCCCCCAGAGAGTTTGCCCGCATTGACGAAGGGGGACGGTGTGCGCACATCAAATGCGTTGATGAGTTTGCGCGAGTTTTCATCGAGCGCTTTTGGCTGAATGACGCCGCGAGAACTAAAAGGCGCATGATAGTAATCGCAAAGCACCATGTTGTCTGCAACAGAATAGGAAAGTACGAGCCCGTGGCGCTGGCGGTCTTCGGGGATGTGAGCCAGGCCTGCTTCGGTAATGACCCGTGGCGATTTGCCAGTTAGGTCATTTCCGTCGATGGTAACTTTTCCGCTGGTGGGGTGGCGCAGCCCGGTGAGCGCTTCGGAAAGTTCGGTTTGTCCATTGCCTTGCACGCCGGCGATGCCGAGTACTTCGCCGCCACGGACTGTGAAGGATACGTTGTGGACTGTTTCCAGGTTGCGTTGGTCGCGTACAGAAAGCCCTTCCACTTTGAGGATATCTTCGTGGGCTTCATGGTCTTTCTTGTCCACAGTGAGGATGACCTGACGGCCAACCATCATGTTTGCCAATTGAGCGGAATCGGTCTCAGATGGTTTAACGGTGTTGATGACACGTCCCGCACGCATGACAGTGATGCGGTCTGCCACGGCAAGAACTTCCTTAAGTTTGTGCGTGATGAAGATGATGGAAACGCCGCGCGCTGTCAGATCCCGCATGATGCGGAAGAGGTCTTCTGCTTCCTGCGGAGTCAGCACTGCGGTGGGTTCATCAAGGATCACAATCTCTGCATTGCGATATAGGGTTTTGACAATTTCAACGCGTTGTTGAATGCCCACAGGCAGGGGGCCAACCAAAGCGTTCGGGTCGACGTCAAGGCCATATTGTTTGGAGATCTCGGTTATTTTTTCGGCAACAGTTACACGGTCGAGTGCGCCGCGTTTTGTGACTTCATCACCGAGCATGACATTTTCCGCAACAGTGAAGACGGGGATGAGCATGAAGTGTTGATGCACCATGCCAATGCCAGCCGCAATTGAGTCGTTTGGGGATTGGACATCTAATTGTTTGCCGTTGACGATGATCTCGCCTTTGTCCGGACGGTGCAGGCCGTAGATCAAATTCATTAAGGTGCTTTTTCCCGCGCCGTTTTCGCCGAGCAGGGCATGGATCTCGCCTTTACGCAGATCAAAGTTGACATTGTCACTGGCGAGCACGCCGGGGAATTGCTTTGTGATGCCTTTTGCTTCGAGAACAATTTGAGGTTCAGACATGGCGGTCTCCTATTTTTCGTATGGAACGCCGTCTGCGGCGGGGGATGTGGTTTTACCGATGATGCCAGTCAGGATGAACATGGTGAGAATGTAAGGAGTAAGTCCCACGATATAGGATTCCTGCAGGAATGACCATTGCGGCGGAATAACATCACGAAATATCTGCATGTTGATCAGCAAGGCTTGGGAAGCGCCAAATACCAGGGAGGCAGCCCAGGCTCCAATTGGTGTCCAGTTACCGAAGATCATGGCGGCAAGGGAAATGAAACCGCGTCCATTTGTGAGTAAAGGCTCGAAGGATGGAACTGATTCAATGGTGAAGTATGCTCCCGCCAGCCCGGCAAACATGCCGCCGATGAGAACATTTGCATAGCGCATGAAGACAACATTGATTCCAACAGTATCCGCAGCTTTGGGATGTTCACCGACGGCGCGGGTACGCAAGCCCCAACGGGTATTGAATAAAATATAGTGGGAGAAAAACACCAAGAGAACGGCACCCATGGCAATCGGTTTTTGGTCAAATACGCGATTGATGGCTTGCACGTTTTGTAAACAGGTTGCAGAAGTCCCGCAGGCAGATGCAAACAGTTCTGTGATGGGGATGTGGATGGTGGGCAGAACGCCGGGGGAACTTGGAACGCTTCCTTTGAAGACGCTGGTTGCTCCAAAAAACAACTGGCGATTCAAAAATCCCGTCAAACCAACGGCAAGGATGTTGATCACTGTTCCGCCGATGATCTGGTCCACTTTGAAGGTGATGGAGAGCGCGGCATGAAGCAAAGACATCAAGGCGCCTGTGAGGATGGCAAATACCACGCCGAGAACAATGCTGACACTGGGCGGAAGTTTGAAAATATGGAACATATAGATGGCGCCCAGCCAGCCGAAGAACGCAGAGGTGAGCATCATACCTTCGATGCCGATGTTGACCACCCCTGATCGTTCACAGAATACACCCGAGAGTGCCCCCAGTGTGAGAGGCGTTGCCACAGCAATGGTGGTGGCCAGCATGCTTGTGACGATCAACAAAGGCGGCTGCTTTGCCTGCCCTACCATAACGACCACGCTGAAAAGAACAATAATGATTAGCGCAATAAAGCCAAATCGTTTCCAGTCCATGTTTGTCTCCTAGCCTCCCCAGCCGCGGGTAAGTACGACGCGTTCGCCTTTGGCTTTGATCCGATAGATATATCGTATGATTGCATCGGCTGCGACGAAAAGAAGGATCAGAGCTTGTATCATCGAAATTAGATCGACTGGCATTTGGGTCAGGAATTGCATACGGGTTGCTCCGTTGCGCATGGCAGCGAAAAGGAAGGCGGACAGTACAATTCCAAGCGGGTGTGATTTTCCAAGCAGGGCAATTGCAATCGCATCAAAGCCATACCCAATGGAAAAACCAAGTTCGTGGCGGTAGTTCAGCCCGGTCACTTCGATGGAACCCGCCAGCCCCGCCAGCATTCCTGAAAGCACCATTGTAAGAATAATTGTGCGTTTGACATTGATTCCCGCATATTGTGCAGCATCTGGATTCAGTCCGACTGTGCGGATCTCAAACCCCAGAGTTGTCTTGTTCAACAACCACCAAATGAAAAAGGCGACAAACAAGGCGAGAACAAATCCCCAATGCACCCGAAGGCCTTCGAAGATGGCGGGCATGCGCGCGCTTTCATCGATCAAGGGAGTACGTGCGATCACGTTGGTGGGACTTCGGTCTTTCATCACGCCGTTTAACAGGAACGAGGTGGTGTTCAATGCAATGTAGTTCATCATGATTGTGTTGATAACTTCATGTCCGCCCGTATATGCTTTTAGCCAGCCGACAATTCCCGCCCAAATGCCGCCCATCAACATGCCGGCGATAATAGCCAACGGCAAGTGGATGATGGTGGGCAGAGAAAAACCCAGCCACTCCGGCAGCGCGTACCCGATCAACGCTGAAGAAACAGCGCCTACGGCTAATTGACCTTCAGCGCCAATATTGAACAAGCCGCCTTTGAAAGCCAGTGCAACTGCCAGCCCTGCAAAGATGTAGGGGGTTGCCCACACAGCCGTTTCACTCAACGCTTTCGTTGAGCCGAATGAACCTTCAATCAACCCTCGATAGGCAAGGAAGGGATTTCCGCCTACAAATGCGATGATAATGCCGCCAAGAACTACCGCAGTTAAGATCGCCAGAAATGGAACCAGACTGGCATCTGAAATGGCTTGCAGTATTTTTCTTGATAGCGAATTTGACTGCTTTTCTGATTGCATCCTTCGCTCCAGTGGAACTTTGAATTGTAGGACAATTATATCAAACAAGCCGCCTGACAAGCCCCTTAAAGAGGTTTCAAAAAGGGAACAAAAAAGGGAAAGAGACATACGCCTCTTTCCCTTTTTTTACATCGCAAAAACCTTACGGCTTGACAGGGGGAACACCAGTTGTGATGGAGCCATCAAGCAAACCGGCCTTGATTTCTTCCATGGTAGCCTTGACTTCGGCAGGAACTTCGCCATCAAGATCGTGGAAGGGAGCATAGCCAGCGGCGCCGAAGACGTTTCCGTCAGCAATCGAGCCGTCTTTGGTGGCTTTGATCAAGTCAGCAACGCCCGGGGTGATGAGCTTCATCGCGCTGGAGAGCATGCGAGGAGCAGCTTCGGGGAGGGTCAGGTACTGATCAGTGTCCACACCGATGGCATACGCACCAGCCTGAGCAGCAGCGGTGATAGCACCGTTACCAGTCAAACCACCGCAGCCGAAGATCGCATCTGCGCCCTGATCCATCATGGACTTGGCGGTCTGAGCGCCCCATTCAGGATCGGTGAAGGTCTTGTCGAAGCCCACATCGCTGTGGTACACAACGAATACTTCAGTGGTCGTGCCATTCATGCCGTCTGCATAAGCGGCACCAGCTTTGTAGCCTTCACCAAAGCGCCAAACGGGAGGAACTACATCGGTACCGCAGACGGCGCCGATCTTGTTGCTCTTGGACATCATCGCGGCGAGAGCGCCAACGAGGAAGCCAGCATTGTCTTCGGGGAAGTTCAAACCGGAAACGCCAGCGACAGTCTCAGCCTGGAATTGATCCACGCCGATGAAGCGGACATTCGGGTAGGTGGCAGCGGCGGCATCGGTAGCTTCACCGAGACCAAAACCAACGGTCACGATTACATCGTAGCCGGCATCACCGAACTGGGCAATATTCTTGGCGTAGTCCTTGGCGTCGGCGGTTTCGATAAATTGAACCACATCAGCAACGCCATCAGCATTGGACTTCTGAACACCTTCCCAAGCAGATTGGTTGAAGGACTTATCATTGATCTTGCCAACATCTGTGACGAGACCAACGCAGAAGACTTCTTCTTTCGTACAATCTGCAGCGGTCGGCGCAGAAGCACCGCAGGCCGAAAGGATCATCGAAGCGACAATCAGAAGGGCCATAACAAAGTACAGCTTTTTCATATTTTCTTCTCCTCTAGAAGAGTAAAGATTAAATGGCTTGCTTTTTGCAAAGCCTAACGACTTTGCAAGTATAAATCTAGTCCAATCTTTGTGCAAGTATTTACAATGTTAAGGTTTCTGCGGGGGCACGTTTGTTTTCAAGTCGCCGTTCCATAGGCTGAAAAGCAGAAAATCTGCCCCATTTTGAAAATTTTCGGGAAAACTGCCATGAAATGGCACATTTACAAGTTGACCTGACCTCGCCTCACTAACAATTCCATTCCTTAGCAGCCGCATCACTTCCTGGACCTCGAAACTGGCTCGCCCCAAAATCGAAGTCACCACGCTGGAACCTGATTCTGCCAGAACCGCCGCCTGATCACGTTCCACTCCAATGGACGGGACGCCTTTCTCAGAAGCGGCGCGCAGTGCTCCCTGCCCAGTGACGGCTCCCGCCGCGAAAATCACATCTGCTCCGCGCTGAATGGCTTTGCTGGCTGACTCAAATCCCCAGGCTTCATCTATAAATAATTTTTCGCTGTCCCCATCATCACGATAGAAAACAATGACTTTAATTTCAGGATTTGCAAATGCTGCTCCTGCACGAAACCCTTCGCAATACCGCCACATCGAATCGATGCCGGATGTTTCGCAAACAGCGCCGACCACACCCGTTTTGGTAAGCGTTGCCGCCAATACACCGGCTGCGAATCCCATTTGGTCTTCCGGAAAGGTGATGGAAATCAGGTTTGGGCGGGTTTCTTTTTGAGCCTGGTTCATGCCCACGAAAACAGAATCAGGATACAGGTCCGCGGCGTGAAGCGATTCGTCGCGCAGGGTTGGGTTGGTGGTGAAGATCATGTCAAAGCCCTGATCCGCAAAATACGCGATGTTCTTTTCATAATCGCGCGCGTCCACCGACTCGATATATTCAATTCGGTCAGCGAGTTTGTTCGAGTAGGCTTCTTCCAACCCTGCCCATGTATTCTGATTTAAGCCGTTATCGTCAATGCCAAGGGTGTCGGTCACCAATGCGGCGCAAAAGACATCTTTATTAAAGCAATCTGGCGACTGCATGCAGGCTGTCAGAGCCGACGTGACAATCGCCAGAATGAAAAGATTGGTTCTCATCCCAGCCCCTGATGAGTCCCTAGACTGCTTGTATTGCTTCGCCGCGTTTTACGCCCATCATCAGCCAAAACGCGATCATCATGAAGACAGGGGCAATGACCATGATGATATTGTAATTATTGTTCGTGAGTTGAATAGCCCAGCCGTTCAAATTGGGACCGACAATGGCGGATAGAGTGGAGAATAGATAGTACAACCCGGTGAAGGTGCCAATGCGCGCCGCGCTGGTTAAATCCACGATCATGGGCAGAGAGTTGATGTTGATGAATGCCCAGCCAATGCCTCCCAGAATGAGCAGTACGCCGGCAAGGGTAAGCATGCGCGGACCATCTTCCACCAATGGAATACCCACCAATGGCAGGGGGGTAATACCGGTGAGCAGGGCTGTTGCAGGTGTCACGTAGAGCAGGATCAGCATGAGGGTGATCGTAATCAACCCGATCATGATGGTGGTCTTGCGTCCGAGTTTGCCTGCCACAAACCCCGAGGGAATTGCGAATAAAACGAAGAACAATGGCAGGACAGAAAGCAGGGTTGCTCCATCACCTTCATTCAAACCAAGGTGATTCTTTGCATAGAGAGTGAAGAAAGTCTCCACTGCTGAGAAGCCGATGAACCAAAAGAAGATGGCGAAAAGGATGCGAAGTCCGCTTTTGTCCGATTCGTTGAAGACTTCGCGCAGACTGGCTAACATGCCGGGCTGCTCCTCAGTGGTGGAGTATTCTTTTGGCTCTTCAATGAAGAGGTAGACAATCAAAGCCGCGAGAATAACCAATATGGAGCCAAGCCAGAATGGGAAATTGGGACTCATCTTGTATAACATGCCGCCTGTTTGCAAGGCGACAATGGTGCCAACGCCGCCCATGAAATTGATCACACCGTTGGCTTGCGAACGGAATTCGGACGGGGTGATATCGGGCATCAGCGCTACAACGGGAGTGCGCCATAACGCCGCGCTGAGAAGCAACGTACTTGTACATGCTACAAACAAGGGAAGCACGGCTGCAATTGGAATCAAACCAAATGCCACGGCTGTAATGGGCGCGCCAATGATAATGAATGGAATGCGCCGTCCCAAAGGAGTTCGCAATCTGTCAGACCAGGCGCCAACGGGCGGTTGGATGAAAAGGGCGGCGATGTTATCCAGCGTCATAAAGAAACCAATCAGCGCGGGAGCAAGGCCAAACTTGTTTGCGAGAAAAATGGGAACGAATGCGTTATATACACCCCAGATTACGCTTACACCAAAAAAACCAAAGCCGAGCAGGAAGGTCTTGCCGTAGTTCAATCTTGTGGATGACATGGTTTCCTCCGTTGATGATTTTTAAGTCAAAAGTAAAGGTCAATCGACATTTTGCCCTTCAGCATTGTTGAGTGCCTGCTTTAAACTTTCGACGAATTTCAAATCAGCTTTTGATAATTCCGCCTTTTCCAGCATATCGGGTCTTTTTCTGAAGGTTCTTTCCAGCGCCTGTTGACGACGCCATTTGTCGATCTTGGCATGGTCGCCGGAGAGCAGTACATCGGGGGCTTTCCAGCCTCGGAATTCGGGCGGACGGGTGTAATGCGGATATTCGAGCAGACCCATGGCATGGGAGTCGTCCTGTGCGCCGGTGGGGTCGCCAAGTACATCTGGGAGCAGGCGGGCAACGGCGTCGATCAGGATGAGGGCAGGCAGTTCGCCGCCAGTGAGAACATAATCGCCAATGGAAATTTCGTCTGTAACGAGGTGTTCGCGAATGCGCTCGTCAATGCCTTCGTAGCGTCCACACAGCAGGGCGATGCGCGGGTGTTGGGAAAGTTCCTGGGCGATGCTCTGGTTAAAGACGCGTCCCTGCGGGG
>JACZJB010000217.1 GCA_014860805.1 Anaerolineales bacterium | reverse complement strand
GTTCACAGCCTAGGCAGCCCAACGGGACTGGAAGTTTCCAGTCCCGTTTTTGTTTACCGCAAACCCGTCCCCACCGACCCATAATCCGCATCGTAGTGTTACTATATAAAACCATTTCACAAGGGATATATATGAAACTTCTTCGTGGTCTTACCTTCATCGGCGGGCTGGTCGTTCTGCTCTTTGCTTTTGGCTTCATCGTTCGGCTGCCCTTTGCCACCGCCATCTGGCCCTGGGAGGATGGTCGCTACTCCTACCTCTTCGTCGGCTCCATCCTCGCCGCCGTCAGCGCCGCCGCACTCTGGGTCGGCTGGGCAGGCGAATTCGGCGCACTGCCCGCAGGTTCGCTCAACATCTTCGTCATCGCCCTCACCACCTCCATTTACTTTTTCCTGCTCGCCTCCCAGGGGCGCAAGGACATGCTTCTCTTTGGAGCATTCGGCATCGCCGCCGCCATCGCCAGCCTTGCCGCATTCTTCTGGAGCTTGAACATCCCGCTCAAAGAGACTCGTCCCATGCCCAAGCCAGTCAAGGTCTCTTTTTGGATATTCATCGCTTCTCTCTTCGCTGCGGGCGGGGCGCTGATTCTAAAAGCGCCCATCTTCCCCTGGGCATTGAACCCCGATTCATCGGTCATCTTTGGCTGCATCTTCCTCGGCGACGCTTTCTACTTCCTCTACGGCATCTTCCGACCCAACTGGCATAACGCCCTCGGTCAACTGCTCAGCTTCCTCGTCTATGACCTTGTCCTCATCGTCCCTTTTATTGGCCTGCTCAACACCGTCCCTCCTGAACGCTATATCAATCTCCTCGTCTACATAGCCGTGCTTATCTACAGCGCGGGGCTGGCCGTGTATTATCTCTTCATAAATCCACAAACCCGCTTTGGAACATAGCATGAACACAAAACTATTGATGACATCCAGCAGTATCGTCCTTGGGTTGGCGGGAATATTCGCCTTGTTCTCACCTGACCTTTTACTTCCCACACAGGCCGCAGGGACAGCATCCCTGCTGGTGCAGTTAATGGGCGCGTTGTATTTCTCCCTCGCGTTAATGAACTGGACGGCAAAAGATAGCGCCATTGGCGGAGTCTACGCTCGGCCTGTCTCATTGGCAAATTTCAGCCATTTCTTTATCGGAGCACTCCTGCTGGTGAAATATCTATTGTCCAATGAATTCAGCCTGACCATTTTCGCAGGGACAGCCGTGTACGTCATCTTCGCAGCGTGTTTTTATTGGCTGGTATTTCGGGCAACGGGATTAAAGCCACCCGCGCCATAGTCCATTCGGGCGTTAAAAACAGCCACGGATTTCACTGATCAGTGAAATCCGCGGCTCAGTCTTTTTTATTCGAGGGAACTACGAACTTGCTTTCATGATCTGCGCCAGCGCATTCTTAAAAGCCTGGTACGGCTGCGCGCCGACGATCGCATAACGGTCATTGATCACATAGGTTGGCACACCCGTCACGCCGATCTGCTGCGCCCAGCGCACCTGCTCCGCGACCTGGGCGGTGTACTTGCCGCCGTCCACAACCGATTGCATATCTGCGCCGTCCAGACCAACTTCTTCAGCGGCAGCGCGCAGCACATCCCACTTGCTGATATCAAGTCCATCCGCATAGACCTGTCGGAAGACCACCTTATGGAGCTCATTCATCTTTCCATGCTCGCGGGCATATTCCGTGGCTTCGTGGGCAATGCGCGTGTTGTAAATCCGTTCGGTGGAGCGGAACTCCAAACCGTGCATGGCCGCCATGCTCTGCAAGCGTTCTTCAGAGCCGTTGGCACGCGCGCGCAAAATATAGTCGGGTAGATCCAGTCCTTCGGGCGGGGTATCGGGGCGGAGATAATAAGGCCGCCATTCCACATCCACAGTATATTCAGCTTTCAATTGGTCGACCACACCCTGGCCGACATAGCACCACGGTCAGATGTAATCAGAGAAGATGGTCAGTTTGAAGTCCATTGACGGTTCCTTTGTTCGCTAAGATGAGAGATAGACAGTCAATGGCAGGTGGTTCTTACATATTGATCACGTCATTGCGAGATGCATTAATCGTAATAATATTCCGAACATGGGAACTTTTCACCGGAGGGCGTGACGACAGTAGCGGGGTAGCTCGTGGAATCCACTGCATATCTTGCCAGTTCTGTCCTGATCGAATCAAATGCCCTCTCTGCATTGAAGCGGGAAAAGTGGAAGGATTGCCAGGATGCATCGCGCTCAGACAGATTGCGTTCATAGCGGATACATGCCAAAGCGGCGCCGACTTTCTCTCGGACAGAAGCAGGCATGGACGGAGTCTGAAACGTTTGGGCGAGAGTAGGCACAGCATCATCAGAGAGATCGATGAAGTATTGAGCATCCAGATCCACGACATCTTTTTTCGCGCTGTTTAGTTCGCGCTGAATGTTTTGACTCACGATGAACACATCCACATTCAAGATGGGCAGCGAGATCGCAAAGCCAAAAGAAGCAATGAGCATGGCGAAGGCAAACATCCTTTCCTTGCGCAGGATCTCCAGAACGATGGTGGCGATGAGCAGCAAGCCGATCCAGATCAGGAAGACATGGGTGTAGGTGCGCAGGCGCGAGAAACCGTAGGCCGCTTCATACAGACCGAGACGCTGGTACGCCGAAACGAGCATCACCAACAGAAGGGCAACCAGCGCAACGCCCAGGCCTGAATATATTTTTCTTTGCGTTTCTGTTTCTCGCTTGGTGATGGCGCTCAATGTAAGCAGCATCACCAAGGCAAAGAATGCCACAGCGACCAGTTCGCCAAATCCTTTGCGGGCGTATTCGGCATAGGTGTAGCCGTCAATGTGAATGTTGGATGTGCCACCGAAGAAATATTGGAATTGGATGGCGACGAACATGGCGAAAAGCGCCACCACACTCCCCAGCACAATGGCGGATTCAACGAAGCCGAGGAATTGCGGGATGACAGGTTTGTCTTCGTTTCCGACCTTTTCATCTTTTGATTCTGTGGCGGCGTGCAGGACAACGCCTGCGAGCGCATACCCGATCACGATGATATAGATCATGCGGAAAATAAATTCGGGCAGGTTTTCGAGGTTGAAGAGTTTGACGAAGTCATCCAGCCGCTGGCCGAAGATCACGTCTGCAGAAGCGAGCAGAGAGGCAAAGATGGCAATGATGGGCAGGGCGATCACAATGCCGCGAACAATGGGCCAGATGTTTCGTTTGGATGGCTGAACGCCCGCATCTTTTTGTTCTTTGCGGATATTGGTCATGAATATGAGCGGACGCATGATCATGCTGCCAAGCAGGTTGAAATACTTGCCCGCGTAGTCTGCGATCGTGTACAGATACCAGCGTCCGCCAAGATAGGTCAGGGCAAAGACGGACATGGTCAATAGTGTGAAGGTGTACGCGAGAAACGTGGTCATCGGCTCGGCGCGGATAAATGTGACAGCTGCGAAAAAGCCGAATAACGGAAGCAGGCTCAGGCTGGCGCGATTCGGGCGCAGCTCATCGCTCAACAAAAGATAAAAAGCCGCTACCAGGCAAGCCATCGCAAAAAGAGCGAAGTTGACGCCCGGGGCTTTCTTCCAAAAAAGGAAATCGAACAGCCAGCCGAGGGCAAAGACAATGATCCAGAGTTTATTCGGATTGTTTTTCATGGTTTTCTCCTGGTCAAATTTTTCCAAAGGATAGCCCTGAGGGGCTTGCGGAGACTCTCAAAAGGTATCAGAAATATTCAGGACAATAGGATTACAAATCTGTGAGAATCGAATTTGGGCTATTGACATCCAATTTATTTTGTGACATACTTTCCCCACTGCACGGGGGCAAACAAATTGAATTGCCATCCTATAGAAAGGAGGAGGTGATGTCTCACATGGATAGTTGTAATAAACCAAGCGCTGTGGCATCCCTCCTCAAGATTTAGAAGTAAGCCACAGCGCCCCACGAATGCCATCCGCAAGGATTGCATTCTGGTTTAAGGCCTGCCCTACTTAATAAAACCCAACCGAAGAATCAACTTTGCGGGCATACTCGTCAATCCCCCCGCGCACATTGACCACATTTTTGTAGCCTTGTTGTGCCAGCCACATGGTCACCTGCACGCTGCGGCTGCCGTGATGACACAACACATACACGGGAATTTCCTGCGAGCGGACCGTCTCGGATAAAGCGGCTGGTCCTTCACTCGCCAGGCGGCTCATTGGGGTGACCTCAAGCCTGCTGTCTTCGACCCTGGCATATTCCAACTCTGGAAGTTCGCGCACATCCAGCAGAATGAACTTCTCTTCTGATTTTAGTTTTTCACCGAGCTCGGTAACCGTAATTTCCGGGAACATGGTTTCTCTTATGGATCCTAGATGATGGCTACTTCTTCAACGCGGGAGCATAGAACTTCTCCACATATTGCTTTACCATGCGGCGGGTGGAGAATTGCGGGATGCTCGTCTTCATCGTGTTTTTCATATGCGCGATCCACTCATGTGACATTTCCTTGGGGTCGCGGTCGTAAAACATGGGGATGATCTCGTGCTCAAGCTTGTGGTACAAGTCCTCGGCGTCGGCAGCATCCTGAATCTCATTCGACTCATACGGTTCATCACGGCCAATTGACCAGCCGTTGGTTCCGTTGTACGCCTCGCGCCACCAACCATCCAACACGGAGAAGTTGAGCACGCCATTGATGGCAGCTTTCATGCCCGAAGTGCCGCTGGCTTCGTACGGGCGGCGCGGCGTATTCATCCACACATCCACTCCCTGGACGAGGTAGCGCGCCAGATTCATATCGTAGTCTTCGAGGAAGACAAGCCGCCCGCCTGTCTCTGCTTTTTTAACAGTGCGATAAACCTTTTGGATTAACTGCTTGCCGGGCTCATCCGCGGGATGCGCTTTGCCGGCGAAGATGATCTGCACGGGCATGTTCGGGCGGTTGATGATGTCCAGCAGGCGGTCAATATCGGAGAGGACGAGGTTGGCGCGTTTATAGGTGGCGAAACGGCGCGCAAAGCCAATGGTCAACGCGTAGGGATTGATCAGCACGCCGGAAGAAACCACCTGCACAGGATGAAAGCCGCCCAAAGCCCAACGGTCACGCACGCGCTCGCGCATGTAAAAAGCGAGTTTCCGTTTGAGATGCAGGCGCACGCCCCACAGTTCCGGGTCTGGGATGGAGTTTATCTTTTCCATCAAGGTATGGTCGTCAAGGTTGTCGTACCAGTTTGTGCCAAGATATTTTTCGAGAAGGATGTTCAGGCGGCGCGCCATCCAATTCGCGGTGTGGACTCCGTTGGTAACATGGTCGATTGGAACGTCTTTCACTTCGCGGTCTTCCCAAAGGAATTTCCACATATCGCGGGAGACTTCTCCGTGCAGTTCCGAAACGCCGTTGCTGCCACCGGACAACTTCAACGCAAGGATCGGCATGGAATACGTTTCGCCATGCGGCTGGTGATGCAGGGCAACGTTCATGAATTCTTCGCGGGTGATACCAAGCTCGGGCCAATAGGTGGCGAGATATTTATCCATCAGCCAGAGCGGGAATTCGTCATTGCCGGCAGGGACTGGCGTGTGGGTGGTGAAGACGTTTTGTCCGAGGGTCTTTTTGGCGGCATCTGCAAAGGTGAGTCCTTTTGCCACCAGTTCACGCGCCCGCTCAAGGGTCAGGAAAGAGGCGTGTCCCTCGTTCATGTGCCAGACATCGGGGGCATATCCCAAAGCGCGCAGCATCCGCACACCGCCGATGCCAAGCAACACTTCCTGCATGATGCGGCGGTCAAGGTCAGACCAATACAGGCGGGCGGTCAGCAGGCGGTCATAGTCACTGTTGCCTTCAACGTTTGAGTCAAGCAAATACAAGGGGACGCGTCCCACACGGGTTTCCCACACTTGAACATTGACATTGCGGTCGGGAAATTTGATCGCGATGATGACGGGCTTGTCATCTTTTGTGACGAGGGCAACCGGCAGGTGATCGAAGGTCAGCGGATTGTTGAGCGCTTCCTGCCATCCGTCTTCGCTGATGCGTTGAGAAAAATATCCCTGCGCGTACATGAAACCGACTGCGATGAGGGGCAAGCCAAGGTCGGAGGACTCTTTAAGATGATCACCCGCCAGCACGCCAAGACCGCCCGAATAAATGGGGAGCGTTTCATGCAAACCGAATTCCATCGAAAAATAGGCGATCGGATTTTTTAATTCGGGATGCGCTTTTTGAGACCATGATTCTTTAGTGAAATACGCATCGAATTTCTCGAACAACGCATCATACAACGCAAGATATTCCTTGTCTTTTGCGGCTTGATTCAAACGGGCACGACCGATCTCTTTCAAGAGTCGGATCGGGTTATGTCCCAGTCGTTCCCACAGGTCATAATCGAGTCGTCCAAAGACGCGGACAGCTTCAGGCTGCCACGTCCACCATAGGTTTGTGGCAAGTTCACCCAGGCGCGCAATGCGCTTGGGAAGGTCAAATTTTTGGGAAGGAGAAGTTAAGAATTCCATAGCGGCGAATGATACCGTAAAACAAGGGATTCGGTATTTGTGAGAGGATGGAATTTGTCCAACAGCAGGACAAATTATTAAGAATCGGGCTGTTTTTCCCCGTAAATTGTAATAGGGATAAGGTGTGGATTTCCACATAGCACCCAACCAGCTACTGGTACTATAATCAAACCTGAAATTTAACTATTTGGATGGAGTAATTTTATGTCTGCATTTCAGAATATACCAATTAAAAAAATAGCGATCAGCACGGGCGGCGGCGATGCCCCCGGCTTGAACGCTGTCATTCGCGCGGCAGCCCTTTCCGGTCACATGCGCGGCTGGGAAGTATACGGAGTCCTTGATGGATTTCACGGGATCCTGTCACCGGAAGAATATCCCAGCGGCGGATTTATCCCTCTGACTCGCGAACGAGTGCGGGGCATCACCCATTTGGGCGGCACCATTCTGGGGACCAGCAACCGCAATAACCCGCTCAAATATCCGATCACTCGGCCGGACGGGACGATAGAAGAGGTGGACCGCACTGACGAGATCGTGCGCGGATTCCGCCTGCATCACATTGATGCGCTTATCACCGTCGGCGGTGACGGATCGCTGGCAATTGCAAGCGTCCTTGCAAAAAAGGGTTTGCGCCTCATTTCCGTCCCCAAGACCATTGACAACGACCTCGACAAAACAGACGTCACCTTCGGTTTTGATACCGCTGTCGGCTTCGCAACAGAAGCGCTGGACCGTCTGCACTCCACTGCCGCATCGCACGGACGTGTGATGGTCGTCGAAGTGATGGGACGTTATGCAGGCTGGATCGCACTTCACTCCGGCGTAGCTGGTTCCGCAGATGTAATTCTGATCCCCGAAAAACCCTACGACATTCACAAGGTCGTTGAAAAGATCAAAGAGCGTGAAGAACGCGGCAATAAATTTACCATCGTCGTCGTGGCGGAAGGCGCAACGCCGGTCGGCGGCGGCGTCTCGGTTCTTGAGCATGAAGCCGGACGCGCTGAGCGCCTGGGCGGCATCGGTGAAAAAGTGGCAGCGGAAATCCATGCCATTTCAGGCAAGGAAACTCGCGTGGTCGTTCTCGGACATTTACTGCGCGGCGGCTCCCCCACTTCCTTCGACCGTCTCACAGCGTTGCGTTTCGGCGCAGCCGCCATCCGTGGTTTGGAAGAAGGACAGGCTGGCGTCATGGTCGCTCTTGACCCGCCGCATGTCAAATACGTCCCCATTGAAGAAGCCATCGGCAAAATGAAAATGGTGCCAATGGATTCGGATATTGTCCTGACCGCCCGCGACATGGGCATCTCATTCGGATAACACGCAACTTCTATGACGAACAAGCCCAACTCAGTACAGGATTGGGCTTGTTTTTATTTACGGATAAAATAGACTCATGACCACCGTCCAGCTCTTCATCACCTGTCTGACCGATTCATTCTTCCCTCAAACTGGTGAAGCCGTCGTGGACATTCTCCACCGCCTTGGCATAAATGTGGATTTCGCCCGCGAACAAACCTGCTGCGGACAGCCGCAATTCAACGCAGGCCTTCGCAAGGATGCCCGCGCCATTGCAGAACACACCATCAAAGTTTTTGAAAATGCCATAGGGGATATCGTCACGCCATCAGGCTCATGCGCTCACCATTTCAGACATAACTATCTGGAATTATTCGAAGGAGATTCGACCTGGCTTCCGCGTGCGAAAGCAATCTCTGAAAGAGTCTTTGAATTCACCGAATATCTCGTGGATAAACTCAACATCACCGATCTCGGCGCAAGATGGGATGGCACTCTCACCTATCATCCATCCTGTCACACCCTGCGCGGCATCAACGTGGACAGGCAGCCGCGTGCGCTGTTGGCAAATATTCATGGCGCAACCCTTGTGGATTTGCCCAATGCAGAGGAATGTTGTGGTTTTGGCGGTGTCATGTCCGTCGAGCATCCCGAACTTTCTGCAGAGTGGCTAAAGCGAAAGATCAGCAATTTGGAAGCGAGCCAGGCTCCCACCTTGGTCGTGACCGATGCTGGTTGTCTCATGCACATCGCGGGCGGATTAAGTCGACAGAAGAAAAGTCAACGGGTGATGCACATTGCGGAAGTGTTGAACCATCAATAAAAGTGAGAAATGAAACGTGAACATTTTTCGTGAGCGAATTGTCGAATCAATTAATAACGAAACCCTGCAAATTGCACTGGATAACAATACCGAACGCCGCCTGAAAGGACGTGCCACAGCATTCGAGTCCATTCCCGATTGGCGCGAGAGGCGTCAGCGTGCCCACAAAGTCCGCGCGGATGTGATCGATCACCTCGATGAATATCTCGCGCAGTTTATTGCAAAAAATAAAGAGAATGGTGTTATCGTCCACCGCGCAAAAGATTCGGCAGAAGCGATACAAATTATCTTGAACATCGCGCGCCAAACATCCGCGCGTTTGATCGCCAAATCCAAAAGCATGGTCTCAGAGGAGATTGAACTCAATCACGCACTCGAAAAAGAAGGCATCCAAGTCATAGAGACCGATCTCGGGGAATATATCGTTCAATTGCGAAATGAAAAGCCCAGTCACATCATCACGCCAGCCGCGCATCTTCGCAAGGAACAGGTCGCGGAACTCTTTCACGAAAAGCTTGGCATCCCCTACACGATTGACATTCCCACGCTCACTGCCACCGCCCGCAAAGTTTTGCGCGAAGTGTTCCTTAATGCCGATATCGGCTTCAGTGGAGTCAACTTTGGCGTCGCTGAAACAGGCTCGGTTTGCATCGTCACGAATGAAGGCAACGGACGCATGGTCACCACTGTTCCGCCCGTCCACATTGCGTTGATGGGCATGGAGCGCCTTGTCTCAAATCTTGATGATCTCTCGCTTTTGCTTTCCCTTCTTCCTCGCTCCGCAACGGGACAAAAACTCACGGTCTATACCCAACTGCTCAACAAGCCACTGGCTGATCAAACACGCCACCTCGTCATCCTCGATAACGGCCGCGCGCGTTTAAGAGATCCTGCCCTGAGCGGCGTCGAAGGGTCCCCACTTAAAGAATCGCTTTATTGCATTCGCTGCGGCGCATGCCTAAATGCCTGTCCCGTTTTCCGCGAACTCAGCGGACACGCATATATCGGCAAGGACAAATCCATCGCGCCGTATCCTGGCCCCATTGGTTCCATCGTTTCTCCCGGCCTGCTTGGTGAAAATTTTGTTCACCTCGCGCAGGCTTCATCCCTGTGCGGCGCGTGCAAAGACGCCTGTCCCGTGGATATTGATCTGCCAAAATTACTAACCAGAGTGCGTGCAGGCCAAGCCGCGGAAGGAAGACGAAAGACAGAAGAAGGGGCAGGGCTTTCACCTGTTACGAAATTCGGCTTGCAGATGTATACCCGCCTCGCGACTCACCCAAAGCTGTATGCGGTCTCTCAAAAATTCGCTTCACTGGGAAGTTATCTCATCTCCCCCCACTCGCAATGGATGCGCCTGCCCGCGCTCACAGGTTGGGGCTACAGCAAGGATCTGCCTCGTTTTGCAGGCAGGACGTTCCGGGAAAGATGGATCAAAAACGATGTCCTCGTGAACAAAATGAAAGCTCCCGCAACCGATAAAAAAGACTCTTCGGCTGCCTCACATAGTTTTCCTCAGAGTGACATAAATCCAGTTGAACAATTCACAAAAGAACTCACTGCACTCGGAGGTCATGTCTATCAAACTCACAATCCCACGCAAGGGATAATCGAATTTCTGAAATCACGCGGACTCGATAAAATTTTGCTTGAGCCGAACACGTTGGACGAATCCCTTTTGCAAAAAGCAGGCATCGGTTTCACACATGAAACCGACCCTGAAATTCTTGTCGGGGTAACGAATGCCCTTTGCGGGCTGGCAGATACCGGGTCCGTGCTTGAAGCGGACGGGGCATTACATGCCTCATTGTTGCCTGAAATCCACATCGCGGTATTGAAATCAAACGATATTCTTCCATCTTTATCCAACGCAATTGATTTGGTGAAAGATAAAAAAGCGGCGGTCTTCATCACGGGTCCATCACGCACCGCGGATATTGAAATGACGCTCACCATCGGCGTGCATGGCCCGAAGGAAATTCACGTCTTCGTTGACGATTCAATATCTGGATGATACAATCTCGCCCGCTTCAAAATAGCGCCCCCATCGTCTAGTGGCCCAGGACGAGGCCCTCTCAAGGCCTAAACCGGGATTCGAATTCCCGTGGGGGCACACCGCTTGACCCCGCAAACGCGGGGTTTTTTTATAAAGGAATCCATGACTCAAAAATCGCAATCTCGCGGATATATCATCGCACTCACAGCCACCGTGTTGTGGTCGTCCACTGGCATCATCATCAGCTATCTCAGCAAGACCTATGCACTGCCTTCGTTGGTGCTAGCCTTCTGGCGGGACTTGTTCGTTTCAATTGGAATGGTCGCAGGGCTCCTGCTTTTCAGCCGGTCTCGTTTTCAACTTGACCAAAAACATTGGCGTTTTATGATCGTCTATGGATTTGTGCTTGCGGTCTTCAACTCGATGTGGACATTTTCGGTTCAATACAACGGGGCAGCTGTAGCCACCGTAATGGCATTTTCCTCGCCTGCAATGACAGCCATCTTAAGCAAGATCATCCTCAAGGAGAATTTCAGCTCCATAAAAATCGTTTCCATTCTATTAAGTCTTGCGGGAATCGTTTTTGTTTCAGGCGCATATAACCCCGCCGCATGGAATCTCAACCCGCTGGGAATCATCTTCGGCCTATTGACGGGTCTGCTCTTCGCCATTTACAACCTGCAAGGCAAACATGCTTCCGATACCCACATTGATTCATGGACAGCGCTGCTCTACAGTTTTTCAATCGCTACTGTGTTCTTATTTTTCTTCAACATCGGCAGCGACTTGTTTATCATAAGGCAGCCTGTTTTTACAGACATGCTCTGGCTTGGAGATTCTATGCTTGGCTGGGGGATTCTATTCTTTCTGGGGGTAGCACCAACTCTTGGCGGCTTTGGTCTGTACACCTTGAGCATCCGTTATCTTTCCCCCACAACTGCAAACCTCATTGCTACACTTGAGCCCGCTTTTACAGCGATATGGGCTTATTTCTTATTGAGCGAAATTCTCACAGGTCCACAATTATTTGGAAGTCTGCTGGTGCTGACAGGTGTGATCCTGCTTCGATTTACTGATTAAGTTCCCAGATCAAGCGCAAGCCATCCAAGGTCAGCCACGGGGCGATGACATCGATGACCTTCGTCTCTTTGGCGACGACTTCAGCCAGCCCGCCCGTGGCGATGACTTTCATATCGCTTCCCAGCTCGGACCTGAATCTTGCCACCATTCCCTCGACCATGCTCACATACCCAAACAGCAGACCTGATTGCATCGCATGAATGGTGTTGCGCCCAATGACAGAGGGCGGCACTTGCAAATCAATTCGTGGAAGTTTCGCCGCGCGCGTGTAAAGTGCTTCCGCGGCAAGGTTGATCCCTGCCGTAATCGCGCCGCCAAGATATTCACCATCTTTAGTAATAGCATTGAAAGTTGTCGCTGTGCCAAAGTCCACTACGCAGGCGGGGCCGCCATATTGCTTCATCACCGCCACCGCATCGCAGATACGGTCTGCGCCCACTGCGCGTGGGTCTTCATAACGGACTTTGATTCCTGTTTTGATACCCGCATCCACAACCAACGGTTCTTGCTTGAGATACTCGCGGCAGGCTTGAATGACGCGTCCCGTCAGTGGAGGGACAACCGACGCAAGTGAAATCCCCGTGATCTCGTCCAACGTTTTGCCTGCATTTTGCAGGAGACCTAAAAACTGCAAGCCATATTCATCAGGCATGCGATTGTGATCCGTGGCAAGGCGCCAGTGCGCACCGAGCTTGTCGCCTTCGTACAGGCCGAGTGTGAGGTTGGTATTGCCAATGTCAATGGTGAGGAGCATGTCCATATTTTACCCCTTTCAATTACTTTCTACGGCACTGCTGCGTAGAAGGGAGCCAATCCGCGTATGACAGTGAAGATGAACCAGAAGTTGTTGATCATCAAAGCCAAAACGACAACTATCAGAGCGGTTTGCAGCCAAATCTTCTCGGCAAATCCAGCCAATGCCAAAGAAATGAAGAAGACAAGAGCGTACATCCAATAAGAAGTGTAAAGGAATAACTCTGTTCCATAAAAAAGGTGCAGGAGAAAATTAAATGCCAGCGTACCAAGCAAACCCAGCATCAAAGATAAATGATTTGAGGAGCGAATATTTTTTATAAAAACGAGAAATGAGCCAGCCAGCAAAGCGACCCACAAGGTTAATGGGATATTGCCAAGTCCCTTGTACGAAGCCAAGCGGTTCTCGCGGATGTCGAAAGTTTTGAGGTCAATTGTGTGAAATGGAGGCTTTTTTGATATTGCCTCAATGGGACTTGGTCCCACAGCGTCATATAAAAACATGGTGCGGGTGACGACTTGGATCTTCTTAGCCAAGCTAGCCGCAGGAAGATCTTGTTCCGTTTTCACAAAGTTGAATTCAAACGCAAGATCTGCGGGGACAAAGAAGAAAGTCTGGGCATCAGGGTAAAGGGCACTTGTGACGGTGGTGAGCAGCACACCTGAGGCGAGAACAAGCAGTGTGTATTGGAGCAAACGGCGAAAGCCGAATTTATTAAAGAATAGGGCGATCACGCCTTGCACAATGTTCGTGATGGTAATTCCAAACAGGAGCCAGCCCGCAGGGACAAGAACAGCGAAGCGTTTTTCATCCGCTTGAATTAGCAGGAAGAAAAAGATAAGCGCAGCCGCACCGAAAATATAGTTTTCTGTAAGCGAACCAAAGAGCAAATGTGTAGCCGTGGTACCAAGAAGAATGGAAAAGATAAAGGCATAGGTTCTTGAGCGTGTTGCGCGTTTGACAAAGAGCCATGCCATAAAGACGCACAGTCCACCAACAGCAGCGGAGGTTATCATTCCGCCGAGATTCCAATGTTCGCCCATGAACCCCGCCACCAGCCGAACAAGCGGACGGATGATAAGCAGAGTCAACGGGTGGACAGAACGATTGACCACGTCGCTTTCGGGACTGGCCAGGATGGTCATCCACGGACCGGCATCTGCTTCAAAGAGGACACTGTTGATACTCAGGGCGGGATGATTTAATGCACGGGCAATGATGAGATTGATGAGAAAGAACATTCCGCCTGCATAGAGGCCGGGAAGGTTTTGAGAGAAAAATTCGTAAAACTTCGTGTGTACAAACTTTTCGTAATATCCCCCCGTTTCAATTTTTTCAAGGACTGACAAACTCCACAAGCCTGCCGCCAAGGCAGTGATGATGAACAATGCCAGCCACTTCTGCGGGACAATGACATAGTCTATTACAAACATGGATGGGAATTGCGTGCCTGCGTAAATGACGGCAATAAAAAGCAAAGGCAGAGAGAGAGCAAGGATGAAATTTATTGGCTTGCTCAAGAATCCATTGTCGAGTGAGAACGATACGCGACGGACAAGGTGATAGCCAGCCACGCTGCCGAAGGTAATAAAAGCGGCAGTAAACAGAATCATGCCGAAGGGAGTGCGAAGCGGTTCGTTCAGAAACCCAACCGCGCCGTAGGTTAAATTCAGGCCAAGGAGGAATCCAATCAGATAATGGAGAAGGGAATAACGCGCCCGAATGCGGAGCGCCCATTGCAAGACAGCAGGAAATTTTTCAAAAAGGAGGATGCCGATTGCCAGAGCAGGCACAACGATCAGAAAGAGGCGGTCTATGGGCGAAGAAAAATTTGTAAGGTGGAAAAATGTCACAGCGAGAAAATAGCTGGCGATGAATCCAATCAACAAACTGAGGACTGCGCGCAAGGCTTTCATTTCCTTATTCTTTGACCGCCACAATGATTTCGGAAATCATATCGTACCGATGGAATTGAGGCATGATGTAAATGCCGCCCGCCCAACTTTTGATGCCTTGAATTAATTCCACAGCAAGCTGCACGCCGACCTTTGCACCATTTTCCCCAGCGGACTCGATGCGTTTGCGCGCTTCGTCAGGGATGAAAACGCCGGGGACTTCATTGTGAAGGAAGTTGGCATGCTTGGCGCTGACCAGCGGAAGAATGCCTGCAAGGATGGGCTTGTTTAATTTTCCATGTTTTGCTTCGTAGGCTTCAATTAATTTGGGGCCATCATCAACGCGATAGATAGGTTGAGTAAGGAAGAAATCCGCACCTGCCTTGATTTTGCGATGTAAATTTTTTACTTCGGCATCCACATCCTGTGGACAAAGGTTGAGCGCGGCACCAACAAAAAAGTTCGTAGGCTGGCCGATACTCGTACCCGAATGATCTACGCCCATGTTGAAGCCTTGTTTGATAAGTTTGATAAGACCCGATGGGACGAGGTCGTAATTGTCGGTGGCCTCGGGGTAATCGCCAATCGATGTGGGATCCCCCATCACGACGAACACATTCCGCAAGCCGATGGCATGTGCGGCAAGCAAGTCGCCTTGCACGCGCAAAAGATTTCTGCCGCGAGTCGGGAAGTGAAGTGTGGTTTCAACACCGATCGTCCGTTGTACCACATCACACACCGCCCACGCAGACATGCGCATGCGCGCCATTGGGCTGTCTGCCACGTTGATGACATCTGCGCCAGAGTCGTAAAGAAGCGACGCGCCTGCAAGAAGTTTGTGAGTCGAAAGCCCGCGCGGCGGATCCATCTCCACACAGACGGAAAACTTTCCGTCCGAAAGTCTTTGCGCAAGCTGTGTAGGCTGTTCTTCCTGCTCGGCAGAATCTTCATCCACTGGCAAAACCATTACCTCCGCATTGGAGTCCACGCGTGTAGATTCCAATGCTTTTTTCATGGAAGCAATGTGTTGAGGTGTGGTCCCGCAGCAGCCGCCAACAATATTCGCACCCGCCTCGCGGAATGAAAGCGCGTAATCACCAAAGTATTCCGCATCAGCAGGATACATGATCCGTCCGCCGACCTGTTCGGGCCAGCCTGCGTTTGGCTTGACCCAAAACTTTCCGTTTGGAACAGCCTGCCGCATTTGCTTGAGGATGCGCAAAAGCTGCGAAGGCCCGCCCGAACAGTTGACGCCGATCACATCCGCACCCGCATCCGCGATTCGGTGAGCAACTTTGACAGGGGAATCACCCAGCAAGGTGCGGTCATCGCGCGTAAAAGTCACAGATGCGATCACAGGCAGCGAACAGGTTTCCTTTGCCGCTTTAATGGCTTCTTGAATTTCATAGATATCGCTCATCGTTTCGATGACGATCAAGTCTGCGCCCGCTTCAGCCAATGCGCGGATCTGCTCCACGAATGCGGCTCGCGCTTCCTCAAGCTTGACTCTGCCATATGGAGCGATCCTCACCCCAAGCGGACCCACATCCCCCGCAATGAGCACATCCTTGAACGAAGCAGAGACAATCCGTTTGGCGAGTTCCACCCCTGCGCGGTTGATCTCGACCACATCATCTTCCAAACCGTGCTTGCTTAACTTGTAACGATTTGCGCTGAACGTATTGGTGATGATCAATTCAGCGCCAGCCTCAATATATTCGCGATGAATATCCGCCACAGCGGCGGGATTGGTCAGGTTCAATTCATCAAAGCATTTATCAAATCCAATGCCGCGCGCGTGGAGCATGGTTCCCATTGCTCCGTCGGCAATTAAAGTTTTTTCAGAAATTGTTTCAATTAGATTCATGGTTTCTCTTTCAAGGTTTCTTTATTACAGCCAGCACGGCATCACCGCGCATTATTTTATAAACGATCTCAGCATCGGGGTATGAAGTTTTATCAAAATCGTAGC
>JACZJB010000216.1 GCA_014860805.1 Anaerolineales bacterium | reverse complement strand
TTCCCTGGTTTGGCGGGGAGGCTATCGGTGTTTCTGGCCGCGATTTGATTTTGATCGCAGGCGGCCTTTTTCTGCTCTGGAAAAGCACACATGAAATCCACGATAAGCTGGAGGGCAAGGAAGGACAGGCGTCGGCAAAAGTTTCCGCAACATTTGCCAGCGTTATCATCCAGATCATGCTGCTTGACATTGTGTTCTCATTGGATTCGGTGATCACTGCCGTTGGAATGGTGGAGCATATTGAGATCATGATAGCAGCTGTGGTGATAGCTGCAATTGTCATGGTCTTTGTCGCCACTCCGCTTGGTGAATTTGTGGAGCGCCATCCCACTATCAAGATCCTTGCCCTTAGCTTCCTCCTGTTGATCGGGTTCACCCTCATTGTAGAGGGTCTGCACCAGCACATTCCAAAGGGATATGTGTACTTCGCAATGGGTTTCTCCGTCTTTGTGGAAATGATCAATATTCGTGTACGTAACAGTCATGTCCAGCCCGTCAGTTTGCGTACCCCATATAAAAAGCTGCAAGTTGAACTACAGCCAGCACCTGCCTCTGTGAAGGCAGCTCCGGCAAAGAAAGCAAAACCTAAGGGCAAAAAGAAGTAGTAGTTTTGAGATATAAATCCCGATCAAATTCTTGATCGGGATTTAGTTTATTTTATGAACACCCTGGCTGGATGGAATTGTCACAATTTCTTTTGTCTCAATTCCTCGTTCGTGAAATACTTTTGCGATTTCAAGCCTTGCTTGTTCCGCCTTTTCCGGCGGGACAAAACTGATAATTGATGGTCCTGCTCCAGAAAGTGCTGCCGCTCCAAAGTGTTTTGCAGCTTTGTAGGCGGCTGCGCCGCCTGAAATATGCCGCAGGCGATACGCCTGATGGATGCGGTCTTCCATAACTTTTTGAAGTAAGCCAAGGTCGCCATTTCTTAATGCATCAACTACAAGGATTGCGCGGCCAATATTGTAGATTGCATCTGCGCGGGAAACTGACTTGGGTAAAACTGCACGGGCTGTGCGCGTCGGCCAATCCACGCGGGGTTTTACGATCACTAAAGTCAATGTAGGAACTTCGTATCGCTTTGTGACAATCTCCTCTTGTGCCATAATGGAAACAACCAGCCCGCCCAGTATTGCAGGCGCAACATTATCAGGATGTCCCTCCATGTTGTTGGCGAGTCTCAAGAGTTCATTTGTGTCTAATGGTCTTCCCAGCATCTCGTTTGCTCCAAACAACCCCGCCACAATTGCTGAGGCGCTTGATCCCATCCCGCTGCTCATTATGATTTCATTTTGAGCTGAAATCTGCACGCCACCCATCTTTTTTCCACAGACTTCATAAACAAGCGTATATGCTTTTGTCAATAAATTCCTTGTGCCTTTATTTAATTTTTCCGCACCCTCGCCGATGGCATGGTAAGTTGATTTGTCGGCAGCCTCGAATGTAACTTCATTCCAAACATTTAATGCGAGCCCCAGGCAATCGAAGCCTGGACCCAAATTGGCAGATGTAGCTGGAACTCGAATTTTTATCATGTGATAATTATATAATACCGCAGCCGCAAATTATGTTTTTTATGCAATTTTTGGCTGCGATGGGTATAATCGCTTCATTCTTAACTCGGAGTTGTTATGACCTATCAAGGCTTAATCCATCGCTACAGGCAGTATCTTGGCTTGCCTGCTCACACACAAAATATTTCTCTGCTCGAGGGGGACACCCCGTTGATTCCCATGCCGCGTTTAAGCAGGCAGCTTGGCTGCGAGTTGTTCGTCAAATTTGAAGGATTGAATCCCACAGGTTCCTTTAAAGATCGCGGAATGACTGCTGCCATCAGCGAAGCGGTTGGGCGTGGCGCAGAGACGGTGATTTGCGCTTCCACGGGCAACACGGCCGCTTCTGCTGCCGCATATGCTGCACGGGCGGGTCTGCGTTCTATCGTTTTGATTCCCGAGGGTAAAGTAGCTGTCGGGAAGTTGGCTGGAGCAATTGCCTACGGCGCAGAGGTGATTCAAATTCGAGGTTCGTTTGACGACGCGCTGACGTTGGTGGTTGAAATCACTCAAAAGACTCCAATCGCCTTGGTTAATTCCATTAATCCGTTTCGTATTGAGGGACAAAAAACAGCAGCTTTTGAGATTTGCGACGATCTTGGATCTGCACCGGATTGGTTGTGTTTGCCGGTCGGTAATGCGGGAAACATCACCTCATATTGGGCAGGTTTCAAACAATACCAAAAAGGATTGCCGCAAGTACTGGGCGTACAAGCTGCCGGGGCTGCTCCATTGGTATTGGGACACCCAGTCGAAAAACCAGAAACAGTCGCTACTGCTATTCGTATAGGCAAGCCAGCGCGCGGTGAGCAGGCGCTGGATGCGGCGCGCGAATCAAACGGCATGATCATCGCAGTGCCGGATGAGAAGATATTGGCAGCGCAGAAGATTTTGGCGGAAGAAGGGGTTTGGGTGGAGCCTGCGTCAGCTGCAGGGCTGGCTGGCTTGTTGGCAGAATCAGCTACCGGGAAGTTTGAAGCGAAAGGCAAGCGGATTGTGATAGTCTGCACGGGACACGGGATGAAAGATCCAGCGATTATCACCGAATCATTTATTTCCCCAAAGGTTATCCCAGCAAATTACGGGTCATTAATTGAGGTGATTGCGAGTTAGCCGCTAAAAATATTACAAACAGTGTCCAAAACAAGTCTGTTAAGAAGGTTGCAATTAGGGCCGCCAGGCGGAAGAAATAATACAATGAATGCGAAGAGTTTTTATAGCATCTATTTCTTTAGGCGGCTTCATGCTGACAATGACAAACGAAAAAAAAGAGTTCAATCTTGAGGTTTTAAGAAGATCGCCGTTTTTTGCTTCTTTTTCAGAGAAGCAATTGATATTGATTTCCGAGATTGCTACGAATATCTACGTGCAGGCTGATACGATAATTTTCCGTCAGGGAGAAAATTCAGCGGCGATGTATCTAATCCTACATGGCAAGGTGAAGATCGTGTGGGAGGATGAAGATGGGGAGAAGATACACTCGACTGTTCTGAAGGAACACCAGGTTTTTGGTGAGAATGCTGTTTTGAGCACGGGGCTTTGTCGTGACCAAGCCACGGCTGTTACGGATTCCGAACTTCTTGTGATCGACCGCGAATCGATCATGGAGATTGTCCGCAAGTTAAACCCGGAAGAGGTCGTTGAGTTTTTTTCTGCATGGAGCGAGCAAATACATGCGGTAAATCGCAGCGAGTTTGAGCGGATCCTTGCTCAACGGATTCTTGCCTCGCAAATGGAAGTTGAAAAGCAGCGCGCTTTGACGGAAATGGTGGCAAGTTTGGCGCATGAAATCAATACACCGCTGGGTGTCATTAATACCGCTGTAAATATCATGGCGCGTGAGTTGGCTTCTCCCAAAGAGGTGACCCTTCAGCGTGCGGCAGATATTGCCGAGTCGTTGGAGTTGATGCAGCGGAATGTGGAACGTGCTCACAAGCTGGTGCAGGATTTCAAGAAAATTTCTGTCAGTCAGTTGATCGATGAGAAAGAACTGTTCGACATCTCGGAGGCAGTGGAAGAAAATGTCAATTTGATGCTGGTCAGCTTGAAGCGGAGTCAGATCGGGGTGAACTATGTCAACAGGCTGTCTTTTGAACACAAGAATTGGATGGGGTATCGCGGCGTGCTGTCTCAAATCCTGATCAATCTATTGACCAATGCTGAGCGGCATGCCTATCCCAATGGAACCGGGGGATATGTGGATGTGACCATTGAATTGGCGGATGATAAACATTATCGCCTGACCGTCCAGGACTACGGCAGAGGGATTCCCGCTGAAAACCAGCCGCATATCTTTGAACCGTTCTTTACTACTGCGCGGTCCAATGGCGGGACAGGGCTTGGGCTAGCCATTGTCCACAACCTTGTGACGAAAGTTTTGAAGGGTGAGATTTTCCTGCGGGCGGGTTTGATAAAAGGAACTTCATTTCAGGTGGTTTTCCCCAGGGTGCTGCCGGAGTAATTGTCTGCACGCTGGATGGATAATAGAGTACCCGAATGGGTACATAATCTCCCACTTGACATTCCTGTTTATTGTCTTGATAATAGGGGCTGGAATTATAAAATCAAAATCGAGAGTATTGAAACTAGTCCATGAGTGATTTTCCCCTTGTCGTTGAAAATTTGTCGTTTAAGTATCGCACTCGCCCTGAGCTTGCAGTAGAGAATGTTTCATTCGAGCTTCGGCAGGGCGAATTGCTTTTAATTGCGGGCTCAAGCGGCTGCGGCAAGACTACCTTGGCGCGTTGTATCAATGGTTTAATTCCGCGCAGTTATCGCGGCGAACGCAAGGGTAAGGTGCTTTTGCAGGGGCGTGACGTTGCTGAGATGGAAATTGCCGAAATGTCGCAGGTGGTAGGTACATTGCTGCAAGACCCTGAACGCCAGATCGTGGCAAGCAATGTGTTCAATGAGATAGCCTTTGGGCCTGAGAATCTTGGCTTGCCGCGCGAGGAGATTGCTTCCCGTGTTGAGCAGGTGATGAAGCGTCTGAATATCGAATACTTGCACGAACGCGAAACCTTCAACCTTTCTGGCGGTGAAAAGCAGAAGGTTGCATTGGCGGGTATGTTAGCTATGAGCCCGTCCATTTTGCTGCTGGATGAGCCCCTCGCTTCGCTTGACCCTGCATCTGCTCATGAAGCCCTGGCAGTGTTCCGCAGTCTGGCAGATGAAGGCAAGACCGTTATTTTGGTGGAGCATCGTGTCGAAGATGCCATCTCCATCACCCCTGATCGCTTGTTGTATATGGAAGATGGACGCATCAAGTATTTGGGTCCCATCAAAAATTTGCCGAATGAGATCGACTACACCCAGGTCAAGCTGCCTGCGCCGTGGGTGGTGCAGAGAGTCAAGGCGTTGGATAATGCCCCTGTTGTGTCACCTAGACCTGAGGAAAGGGAAAGAAGCGAGCCTTTAGTCGTCTTTGAAGATGTGGATTTCCGTTACGATGAGGAATACCCTTTCATCCTGCAAAATGTGAATTTGAAGATCTATCCTGGCGATTTGATCGCGGTGTTGGGCCCAAACGGGGCGGGCAAATCAACTTTGGTGAAACACGCCATTGGGCTTCTCAAGCCGACGAAGGGTCGCGTGCTGGTGGAGGGGCGGGATACCCGCACGATGAGTGTGGCGCAAATTGCGCGCGTGCTAGGGTATGTATTCCAAAGCCCCACACACATGCTCTATGCGCCGACCGTTCATGAGGAGCTTGAGTTTGGTCCGAAGAATTTGGGTTTTGAACCCGAATTGATCTCGAAGTCTATTGTGGAAAGCCTCGCTACTGTAAACATGAAAGAATTTGAAGAATATCCGCCGCTTGCGTTGTCGTTTGGTCAGCAAAAGCGCACGACCATTGCGGCGGTGCTCGCCATGCGCTCGAAAATTTTGGTGATGGACGAGCCGACCGCAGGGCAGGATTTTGCGAATTACACACGTTTTATGGAGGCGTTGTGCGGCACGTATGATGGCGGCTCTTCGCTTTTGTCTGCCAATTTTGATGCCACACTTTTCATCACGCACGATATCGATCTTGCAGTGACGTATGCGAACCGTGTATTGTTATTTGGCGATAAACATGTTGTTGCAGATGGTGCGCCAGAGGATGTTTTGAAGGATGTGGATTTCCTGACAAAATACCGTGTGCGCCCCACCTCGCTTCTGCAACTTAACCTCGACCTGCTCCCCAAAACGGGACGTTTTCTCCCCGCCGAATCATTAGCTGGGTTTGCCTAGTGATCTGCCCTGCAACGTGAAAGCGTGAGCAGGGTTATCTATACAGGGTCAGTGTTCATCCAAAATCATTTGTTCAAAAGGAGAGAAGTCATGAACGACAAGAGCACTTGGGAGTTCGGAACCCGTCAAGTTGTGTACGGCGCTATCGGCGCAGCTTTGTATGGTGTATTTTCCTGGGCGACCAACATTTTCCCCCTGCCTGCGGCTGGTAATGTCACCTTCCGCCCTGCAGTGGCTGTGTTGATCTTCTTCGCCTCGGCGTATGGTCCGTGGGTTGGCTTGCTGGCAGGCTTCATTGGCAACACCCTCGGCGACGCGTTGAGCGGCTGGGGCTTTTACTGGCACTGGAGCCTTGGCAATGGTTTAATGGGCCTCGTGGCCGGTTTGGTGATGGCTTCCATTAAAGATTTCCGCGCTCGTGGAGACATCATGAAGGCAGTTGGTTACGGCGTTGCAGGAATTGCGGTCGGTATGTTGTTTGCCTCGCTTACCGAGATGTTCATGGGAGGCATTGACCTCAATACCGCGTTATTTGGCTACTTCACACCTGCCTTCCTCGGCAACACTGTTGTGACCGTGATCCTCTTGCCCGTCTTAATGATCGCATTTGCCGCTGTTGCATCCCGCAGGGGTCGCTAAAAAATCATGTTGGTCACCTGGAAGTACCGTCTGCGCGATACCTTTATCCAACGGCTGGACCCCCGTACCAGACTCATTTTCCTGTTTAGCATCATCTTTGCACTAACCATCCCTGAGATCTGGGATCTCCGCATTATCCTTCCGATTTTTGCCATTTCATTGACCCTGTATTTTATGGCTCGAATCGAATGGAAGGATGTCAAGCGGGGGTGGGCGTTCATTCTTGTATTTGTCATATTCATCGTTGGAATCAATGGGGTATTGTCGGGGCGCGGCGGTCCTTCCTCGGTGACCAATATCGAATCCCCAATTTTGTTCTACGTCCCCGTTCTGGACTGGTTTGGCTGGATGGTGCCGATTACGGTTTCCAAGCTGTGGTTTGCGCTCAACCAGATCATACGCATGTTGACGATGGCGATTCTTGCCATTCCCATCCCGTACACGATGGACCCGAATATCTACGGAACTGCGTTCAAACGGATGGGCGCATCTGATAATGTCTCGTTCACAATGGATCTGGCGTTCCGCTTCCTGCCGACTTTTGCACGGGATTTCACCATTACAGTGGATGCCCAGCGTGCAAGAGGGTACGAAATGGAGTCGCTCAAGGGTGGGTTGGTGGAGCGCATCCGCCGCCTCTCGCCGCTGATCATCCCTGTGGTGATGCAATCCACAGTGACAGGTGAGGAAGTGATCGACGCGATGGATCTTCGCGCATTCGGCACTTCCAAACGAACGTGGATCAAAACACTGACGTACGCTCCGCGCGATTACTTTATGCTGGGGCTGGGCGCAGCGATCTTCATCAGTTGTTGTGTATTGAAGTGGGGATTTGGAATCGGCGGATTTTTTGTGCCAGATTTCTTTACAAACCTGTTTGTGTGAAATAGAAAAACGCCGCGGAAGCGGCGTTTTTCTATTATTTATTATCCTTCTTGATGCTGGTAGGTTTCGCCAGCAGTTACATCGAAGTCCAGGTGGTTTTGTTCGGGGGCGAAGACGCAGGTGGCAAAATCTGTGAAAGCGCAGGGGGGGTTATATGCCTTATTGAAATCGAGGAAGATTTTATTATCAGGTTCTATGTCTGTAATCAGGTAACGTCCCGTCGGGTAGGTATTGTTTTTGGCGGTGGGGTCCCAGAAGCGGACGAAGAATGTGCCGTCCTCCTCCTTGTTGATATCCAGCTGGTAATGATTTCCGTTGAATTGAAAGGATACATACCCGTCAACAGGGAATTCTGATTTTTCACCGGTGAGATCGGGGAAATAGGCCATTTTGGGGCGTTCGTAAGCTGTGTACGATGCTTGGATGCGAAAATTTTCGTCAATGTCGTACCAGGTGCGGGCGGGGAAAGAGCGTCTCTTTTCGCGTTGGTTATCCCATATACGGACGCCCATCCGATTGCCACGTTGAATAACGACGAGTTGAATATCCTGCAATTGAAGATAGCTTGGGTTTTCCGAAATGTCAGGCTGAAGGATGGCGAAATCCGCCGGTTTGTCATTAACCTGAACCTCTTGACCGGGTGCGGCTCGGAATGTGACAGATCTGCCGTTGTATTCAATTGAACCGATATTTTGCGGAATACGCTCGGGTAGTTGAATTTCGGATTTTGGATCGGAGCCAATTTGGTTTTTCCCAAGTTTCAGCCAATATAGACCCGAAAGGGCAAGCCACCCATTTTTTTTACGGATGGTTTCATCCCGTTCCTTGCGCCATTCATTAATCGTCTGACGGTACGTTTGTGATGTCATATAGGATATTATACCAATGAGAGTATTAATTAAAAAGGCGAATCTTTAGACTCGCCTTTTTAATCTCTTCTATATTTGATTAAATGGCAACAACAGCAGGCGATATGAATGTGTAGTAGATGTATAAAGACATGCCTGCAAGGAAGGAGATCAGCCCAAACAGGGAGAACATGATACGCATGTTGCTTTCTGCGCCAAGCAGGGAGCCCCAGGCGGCAAGTGCCAGGCCAAGTGCCATGATGAGCATGACAAGTTGGAGCCTGTCGCCTTTTTCATCATATTGGGAGCCAATTTCAAAATTGGTGTCTGATTCGTTGGAGAGTTCATTGGGGTAGGTGTACATATCTTCATAATAGGCATCGTCCCAAATGCCGTTATCGCGGGCAATGGCATCCTGCAGCGACTGTGAAAAATCGCCTTCGTAATACGCGGCGATTTCGGGTCGTTCATCCACATTCAGGTACCAGTTGTCATAATAGGAGTAGTCCTGCGTAATTTGCTGATTAGCTGTAAGATATTCTGCATTGCCGTCATTCAGGAATTGCATTCCCAGGATCTCATACTTGTTCTGTTCCGAGTCGGCCATCGCGCCTTCGTAGCTGGCGACAGCTGTTGAAACGCTCAGTAATGCGATCAAGGTTCCTAGTGCAACTTCACTGGCTAAAAAACCAAAAAACTTTTTCATGCATCTACCTCATTCATTTTGGGATAAGTACGGAACGACTGTGGGCGGATTATATATGGAAATTGCAATTAAAACTTTACAATTTTGTTATAAAATCAGCAGGATTATAAAAATGAGGTCAAGGAGAGAGAAATGGGATTGAAGCCAGATCACTGGATTCGTACGATGGCGCTTGAACACAAGATGATCGAACCTTTTGTGGATAATCAGGTTCGGAACGGGGTGATCTCGTACGGGGTCTCCTCGTATGGGTACGATGTGCGTGTTGCCAATGAGTTTAAGATTTTTACCAACGTGTTTTCCGCAACTGTGGATCCAAAGCACTTTGACACCAATTCCATGGTGGATTTCGTGGGGGATGTGTGCATTGTCCCGCCCAACTCCTTTGCCTTGGCGCGCACAGTGGAGTATTTCCGCATCCCGCGCAAAGTATTGACCGTGTGTCTGGGAAAATCTACCTACGCGCGTTGCGGCATTATCGTCAACGTGACGCCGTTCGAACCTGAGTGGGAAGGGTTCGTCACCCTGGAGATATCCAACACTACGCCTTTGCCCGCCAAAATTTACGCTAACGAGGGACTGGCTCAGGTGTTGTTTTTTGAGGCAGATGAAGAATGCTCCGTCTCATATGCGGACAAAAAGGGAAAATATCAGAAGCAACAATCCATTGTTTTGCCAAAATTATAGTTGAGTTGTAATCTCGCTTTGAATTGTAGAATGGATTCGCCGGTTGATGGTGTTTGTGAATGATTTGCTGTTGACTCAAAAGGAATCGCCGAATGAAGCAATCGTCTGACTTTAGTATTGTTCAGGATCAGCTTTGGGAAATAAGCAATTTGCTGTCTGGTGTGATGAAAAACATTGCAAACTCCAGTGATGGTCAAACTGCACAGTACCTGCGTGACCTGACACAGGCTGTCAGCACTTTAAATAAGGTCAAGAGTACTGTGTCGAAGCAGATCCAGACTCGCGATTCCCAGTTTGAGGCGTTGGTGCAGATCGGTAGCGCTATCAACTCTTCGGTGGGATTGAATCGGGTTTTGTCTGAGGTGATGGATCGACTGGTGCGGTTGATGCATGCAGAGCGTGGTTTTCTCATGCTGCGTGAGCCCGATGGAGATTTGAAAGTTCATGTGGCGCGCGGGCTGGACCATGTCGATCTTGATGAAGATCAGTTCGCCGTCAGCAAGACCGTTATCAATCGCGTAGTGGAGACGGGAAAACTTGTCCTCACTACAAACGCCCAGGAAGACCCGCGGTTTGAAGCGCAGTTCAGCGTTGCAGCGTATCACTTGTTGTCTATTTTGTGCGTGCCGCTTAATATAAAAAACAAGCTCATTGGCGTTATTTATGTGGATAATCGTGCCCATTCAGGAGTGTTCCAGCAGGAAAATTTTGATTTGATTTCTGCGTTTGCAAACCAGGCGGCGATTGCAATTTACAATGCGCGCTTGTTTGATGAATTGCAGGCGAGCAAGGACGAGTTGGAGATCGCGTATCAAGCCACGCTGGAGGGCTGGGTGCGCGCGCTGGATCTGCGGGATAAAGAAACAGAGGGCCACACCAAGCGCGTCACTGCGTTGACTCAAACACTTGCGCGGGGTATGGGAGTGAAAGAGGCTGATATCGTTCACATTACCCGCGGAGCGCTTTTGCATGATATTGGCAAAATGGCCATTCCAGACGGGATTTTGCTTAAGCCCGGAAAACTCTCGGATGAAGAACGGATCCTGATACAAAAGCATCCCCTTTATGCATATGAGATGCTGAATCCAATTAAATTTCTGCATCCAGCGCTGGATATTCCATATTGTCATCATGAAAAATGGGATGGCACGGGCTATCCGCGCGGTTTGAAAGGTGAGGATATTCCGTTCGCCGCGCGCATCTTTTCTGTGGTGGATGTGTGGGATGCGCTCGTGTCAGATCGTCCTTATCGAAAGGGGATCGAGCCCGCTGAGGTGAAGCAAAATATTCGTGAACTTTCTGGCTCGCATTTTGACCCCCGTGTTGTTGAAGCTTTTCTCTCTTTGGATGATCTGTCATCCATCCTGCGAAGGTTGAAGCCTGCCTAGTGTCATAAGATCACATCGAAATATTCTTTTAGTAAAACCCCACGCTCATCTTCGCTTACCTGTGATCTTGTTTGCTGTCCCTGTTTTGTGATGATCAGCTCATTGTTGTCCAACGAAACGCGGCCGTCTTCTGTAACGCGGCTGATAATTCTATTCTTTGTGAAGATGGAACTGGGGGAAGTTTGATGATAAACACAAGCCGCTTCATACTCAAACGGGAAGTTGTGTGCTATTAAATCGAAATAATACTGTCTCTCGATTTTTCCGCCATACCCCTTTTGCCATAATTGGTATCCATTGTTGAATGGTTCCAAACGATAGGAGCGCAAACCTTGCTCCTGCCAGATTGCACTGTCAATATTCAATGGCTGTGTGAAAGAATCGCCCCAGCCTACGTCCGCCAGCCAACGGATGGATTCGTCCTGAATTTGCACCATCAAAGTAAGATGGTCAAAATCGATTCCAAATGTATTATCTTCTTCGTGATAATCTCGGGCATTAAGATAAGTAATTTCAAAGCCGATCTCTTTGAGCAGCCAGGCGAACATGCCATTAAGCTCATAGCAAAACCCCCCGCGCTTTTGGACAATAATTTTGTTCCATAGACTTTCCAAGTCCAATTTGATCTTGCGCCCGAGTGAAATATCCAAATTTTCAAAAGGGATAGTTTTCATATGCGCCAGTTGAAGCGCGCGCATTGTTTCTACTGATAAATCAGGCTCCCCTTCAAAATTTATTCGCGACAGGTAATTCCGAATATTCATTTTACAGTTGAGAAAATATCTTTTATCGATTTACCGTGCAGATAAAACGCCCGTATTCATAGGCGTTGAGTTGGCGGATGGTTGCCAGTTCCAGCATCAGCCCGAAGAGAATGCCGAAACCAAGTTTGAGCAGGCAGAGCGCGAATTGAACATAGATGATGATTTCAAATAGGATGAAATAAATATTTGGCATACATCCTCTTGAGTATCTCTAAGGTTATGTTCCCAGCCACTGACTGGCCATCTTTGCCAGTCCAGCCGCCGCTCCCTGCCTTGCAGTGCATGGCGGCAACGATTCGAGGAATAAGCGGCCATATTGTTTGGTCAGCACACGCCTGTCCAAAATGGCGACAATGCCGCGGTCCGATGCAGTGCGGATGAGACGTCCAAACCCCTGGCGGAATTTCAAAATGGATTCGGGCAGGTAATATTCGTGGAACGAATCTTCGTATAATTCCGAGCGTGCCGCGATGATGGGGTCAGACGGCACATCGAAGGGTAATTTGGTGATGACAACCACAGAAAGCGAATCGCCCGGCACGTCCACGCCTTCCCAGAACGAACGTGTGCCAAGCAATACTGCCCGCTCTGTGGATTTGAATGATTCCAATAAAGCATTTGGCGAGGCGCCTTCACCCTGTTCGTACACGAAAATATCCTCACGCGCCAGCGGACCTGTGATGGCTTGCGCCGTTTTCTTGAGCGCCGCATAAGACGTGAATAACACAAGCATTCGTCCGCCTGTGGCTTTGGCAGTGGCAATGATGGTTTTGTCCAACATCTGCTGGTAGCCGTGCACATTCGGCTCGGGAATGTCATTGGCTACGTACAGCAAAGTGCTGGATTCATAGTCAAAGGGTGATCCAAGTGCAACCGTGTCCACATCTTCAGCGGCAAGTGTGTTGCGGATATATTGGAATTCGCCGTGTGTGGTCATCGTGGCCGATGCCATGATGACGCTGGCTTTTTCATGCCAAAGATGTTTTTGAACAAGCGGACCGACTCGTAATGGAGCGGCATTCAACGACAATCTTTCTCCGCGTGGATTAACTTCCACCCAATAAATCAACTCGTTGGATGGCTTGTGCATCAAGCCAGAGGCAGCCGCTTCCGCTTCGGTCATGCGACGGATGAGACTGCTCATATTTCCCATGATATCTTCCACGCTGTCATGACCTTCAGAGACCAGTTCCCCCAGTCCCTTGTGAAGTTCTTCAAGGGATTTAACCAATAAGGCCAGAGTCTCTCCCGTCTGCCCCCACATGTCTTCCACATCGTCCCAGCCGGGCAGGGTGCGTGTGGCTGATTGAATACGCATCTGCCACGAGTAATTGCTTTGCGGTTGTCCCTCGCGCTGAATGGCGACAAACTCGCTCAATACATTGAAAAATTGCTTTGCAAGTTGTTCCACGCGAAAAGCCTGATCGGTGGCGTGTTTGATTTTTTGCTGCAACAGGCCGAAGTCGGATGGACGAAGCGAGTTGTGCAGGTCTGTCAGGATGCGGCCAAGCACTCCACTGGATGATCCGCCGAGTTCCTTCATCATGCGTTCGATATCATTCTGAGTCAAACGGAATGACAGCGCGCCTGTAATGGCGGATTCCATGTGATGTGCTTCATCCACGATCACATAATCGTACTCGGGCAACACCTTGCTCCCTGAAGCAACGTCAGAAAGCAGCAGTGCATGATTAACCACGAGGATGTGTGAATTTTGTGCGGCTTGCTTCGCGCGTTGAAACGGGCAACTGCCGCCCATGCGTCCCATACAGGTTTCGGTGGTGCAGTTATCATCTTCGGCGGAAAGGCGCATCCATGCATCGCGCTCGGTTGGCCCAGTGAGATTGATTTCGTTTCTATCGCCGCTTGTGTTCTCCAGCATCCACACTAAAATTTTTGCCAGCACGCGCATTTCAGTGGCATCTTTTGGCCCATGGGAGCGCATGAAATCCAGTCTGCGCGGGCATAGATAATTGCTGCGGCCTTTCATCACGGCAGAGCGCAAATCAAGATTAAGGGCGGTCTTTAGGTTCGGCAGGTCTTTTTTGATGAGCTGATCTTGCAGGTTGATCGTGTTGGTGGAGACAACGATGCGAGTATTGTTTTGCATGGCAAAATATGCTGCTGGCACGAGATATGCAAAGGATTTACCTACGCCGGTTCCCGCTTCGACCAGGAGATGGTTGCCGGTTGAAAGGGCATTTGCCACTGCCTTGAGCATTTCCACCTGTTCGGGTCGGTGTTCGTAGGATTCAAAATATTGTGCGAACGGCCCGCCGTACTCCAGAACCGAGGCGACCTCTTCCGGGTCGATGGGCGTTGGCTCTTCGTTTTTCTGTATCGGCGCGGATGATTCTCTTTTTGTTGAGTCAAATATAGGTCCAGAAAAAGAGGCGGTTTTAACTCGCTTGGCTTGAGTTCCTTGTTTGGATCTTTTTTGCAGGGCTTGTTGGAAAACCCAGCCTGCGTCCCAGTCTACAAAATCCCCAAGCTGGACGATCTCTGTCAGGGTTTCGAGAGGAAGTTCACAGGCGATGTCGAAGAGGCGCACATACGCGGCTTGTGTGACGCGAGCATCGTCCAATGCGCGGTGGGTGGCTGGCAGTGGAATGTTCAGCTGCTGACCAAGTGAACCGAGATTGTAGCGGCTCGCAGTTGGCATCAATACCGATGCGAGTTCGTACGTGTCCAATGTTTGTTGAAATTCAAACAGACCTGCTTTGCGCAGGAAGCCGATATCGAACCTGACATTGTGACCGAGAATTGGCGCATCGCCGACAAAGGCTGTCAGTTCATGCGCAATATCCCGCACGCGCGGAGCCTGCCGCACCATGGAATTGTCAATGCCTGTCAATCCGGTGATGAAGTCAGGGATGGGTTTCCCGGGATTGATCAACGTGGAAAACTCATCTTCGATGCGGCGGCCATTGAATTTAACGGCGGCAATTTCAATAATGGCCTCGCGATTTTCGTCGAGGCCGGTGGTTTCGATGTCTAGAGAGACGATGATGGTCATATTAGAACAAGTGTACCATGATTTAGGAGTTGAATATTTTGGGAGAGAATGACCGTTTGCTTTGGTCAAGCGCAATTTTGGATTATTTTGATTTACTAGTTTGAAACTTTTGATTAACTAAGTCGAAATGGACGATTAAAAACAGCCAGTTTGACAGACGGAATAACTCGACCGATGGATATATATGCCTGCGTGTCCCATCTGTGTCGCCAAACAAACTTAAAATAAGGGAAACGCTCGAGTAGACAAAAATCCAGGATGCCAGCCATGCCCAAGCCATAGTGGACCTGTCTTTAAGAGTAATAGCTGAATATGTCAATGAAAATACAAGAAGGAGTGAGATTAAGTAAACTGCATTTGTTTGAGGATGAAACATTTCTCCAACAACAAGCATTTTGTCGCGAAGTTTATTCGCTTCCATGGTGAAGTAGGGTTGTAAGAAATCGGAATTTAAGTATCCTGACAAATCAAAGATTGTTGACACTATAAAGCCAGGGTGTGTTATGAGAAACACCCCATAGTCTTTGTTTGCCCTGGTGTTGAGCCAGGCTTTGAATTCTTCAATTGCCTGCGGGGACGGCATGCCTCTGTTCATCATCGCTTCTACTCGCGACGGATAGGGGAGCACGTGATATGTCAACGCATGTTCGATTGACGGCTGCCATCTATCGCTTGCTTGCGCTGTCTTGGTGCCCAACACAAAAACCAGACTGATTGCTGTCAATACAGGGATGATGAGTTTGATTTGGCGTATCTCTTGAAAATACAGCAAGGGTATTGTTAGGATTAATGTTCCAATAATGGCATACAGTTGCACGTCTCGGACAAAGCACCATAACAGGAAGACCAGTGTCCATACGATAATAAGTGCGCCAGTAGTTTTATTTTTTTCTGGATGGTTTTTGTGAAACGCGACACCAAATGCAATTTCCTGAAGTAAAGCAATGACGAGAGTCAGCAGGGAGATTGAAAGAGCCTCCGAACTGAGGACGCTGTCCCATTCTGCAATTTGCGGGGAGAAGCCAAAAGATAAAATAATAGCCATGGCTGCAATTTTATAGATTGGCGTCTTAATCCATTTTGCAGTGGTTAATGCTAAAAGGCTCCATCCGATCACAGATAGTAGATTTTGTATCAAAACAATACTTGAAAAACATTTATAGATGCTGCGTTCAATTTCCTTTCCGTCATATGGGCTGCTTATTTCAGGATTGGCACATTCTTCGCCTTGGCTTAATCGATAAAGCAAGTTGGTTGTAAACAGTCTTCTTGACGAGAAATCTTCAAATGACAAAAAAGGAGCGCTTGCTGATGTGATGAATGTTGAAGTATCTGGCATTGCTACGGACAATCTGAGGTTCCCGTATTGCGTTAAGCGAAACCAGATCCCGCCCGCCAGAATTAAAATTATCACAAAATTTAAGGTCACCTTCTTGGTTGTGTTCATTTAGGCGACTCGTTGCTTGCGGCGATACTTGAGGTGATAAGGTTTAGCTTGTCCTGGGAAAGCGCCCGTGTTTTGGAACCCTGCCTCATGAATTCCTTGAGTTGCTTTAACCTCATGGCAGGGATGGGCGAATCCCCCGCGTCCAATTCGACCTCGTCGCTTGTGAATACTAAAATAGCCTTTACTTCAGGAACGGCAGATTCGTCCATGTTTTTGTTCAAAAACTTTTTTATTGCGCGTACTTCGTTTTCTGCGTCAAGGTCAGGGCGGCCAATCCCTTCCTGGCCGAAAATGCGCATATATCCTTGCAGAAACCCGCCGCCGCGCAATTTCCAGCGATTCTTTTCGAAGGAAATCTTTCCGCGTTGGTGATATGGCAGGAGTGTCCAGATACCTGACGGCCCGACCAGTAGATGCGATGCGGGTGTTGTGTAGTGATACAGTGTGAATTCACTGTGCATTCCTTTTAACCCGCTGTCAAGCTTCTCGTCTGGGCGAGGGGATCGTCCCCAGCGGCTGCCCATGTACATTCCAACTTGGGTCATGATAAATCCCGCTAAAAGACAAATGAGGGAATATGTGAACAGGTCAGGCTTGGTGAACGAGATGTACATCCCCAGCCCAAGCACAACCAGCGCGCCAAAGCTTGTCCACTGGCCTATAATGCCATTGCGTTTGATAAGTTTTTCGTTCTTGATGATCTTCATGATTAATTTTTTAAACTCTCTTCGATTGCAGATTTCATTGCATCTAACACTTTCACATCCACAGCATGCTTTGCCACACGGACTGCGTTCTTGATGGCGAACGCATCTGAGCGGCCATGACCGATGAAGACCAGCCCGTTTACTCCGAGCATTGGCGCTGCACCCTGTTCACTGGGATCCAATAATTTTTTGATTTCGCCCAATGCAGGTTTGACCAGCAGGCCGCCGATCTTTGTGAGGATATTTCCATTTTTGATGATCTCGCGGATCTTGTCGGTGATCAACTTGGCAACCGCCTCGGAGGATTTGAGCATAACATTGCCTGTAAATCCGTCGGTGACTGCTACATCTACTTTGCCGCCGATCACTTCCTTGCCTTCCACATTGCCGAAATAATTTAACTTGGACGACTTGAATAAAGGTGTGGCGCCCTTTACCAATTCATTGCCCTTGCCTTCTTCTTCGCCGTTGGACACCAGCCCCACTTTGGGATTCTTTACGCCGCGCACTTTTTCCGCGTAAATGCTTCCAAGGATTCCAAATTGATATAGGTTCTCGGGTTTGCAGTCGGGGTTGGCGCCTATGTCGAGCACAACACAAGTACCCGTCGCAGTGGGGAAGATCGGCGCAAGCGCAGGGCGATCCACACCGCGGATGCGTCCCAGCCTGAACAGAGCCGTCACCATACCGGCGCCAGTGTTCCCTGCGCTGACAAATGCGTCCGCTTCGCCAGTCTTCACGAGGTCAATGCCAACAGCCATTGAATTCCTGGCATCTTTGCTGCGAGCTTTCAGGACAAGGTTTTCACCTTTATCTTGCATAGTCAGCATCTCGGGTGCATGGACAATGCGTATGTTTAAGCCGTCTATGTTTTGAGAGCCAAGTACAGGTTTTATGAGCGCTTCATCCCCGACCAATATGATCTCAACGCCGTATTCGCGTGCAGCCATAACTGCACCTTCCACGTCCGGGGTCGGGAATTCGTCACTCCCCATTGCATCTACAACGATTTTAGCCATGATGTCTCCTTGTGGATAATACCTTCGAACAAAAAAATAGGCCCTCAACGAGGTCGATTTTACCAAAATTCTACCATTGGGTTTTTCACCGAATAGCTTGAATGATATTCGACCGTTGAATTATGAAATGATTAATCCCTGTGTGGGTTGCAGAAGTTGCGGGTGAAACCCTGTGATTTTCGGTCATTAAAATTGTTAATGGGTTTTGCTTGACAAGAAAAGCAACACGATTATAATACTGCCTGCTTGCGCTGGTGCTGGAATTGGCAGACAGGCACGCTTGAGGTGCGTGTGTCGTAAGACGTGGAGGTTCAAGTCCTCTCCAGCGCACAAAAACATCCCTGTCGCAGGGATGTTTTTGATTCCAGCACTGAGATATGGCTGCGGATAGGTTCATTCAATGATCAAGCTGCAACATGTTACAGCCCCTTCCGCCTTTGCCAGCTCATCCAGTTGGACACTCTTAACCTTGAAGCCTCTTTGTTCGAGCTTTTCCTGCGTTCTAGGGAATGTATTAGGGTAGATGATGAAATCCTTTATTGGGAGACAATTTGCTGCAAAAGACTCGGAAGAATCCACTTCGATTAGCTGATATTCACCAAAATACATGGAATTAACCCACTTCTTATTGATTAATAAAGTTTTATCGTCTACTTGTGTGACAGCTGTTTTTAGGTGCAGGCATTCTGATAATTCAACGGCTATGACTTTATAGCCATAGATATCCAGTAGGCTTTGTAACCGCTTTGCCGCTTCTACCGTGCTGCGTGTGGACATGCCAATATAAATATTCTTTCCCAACACAAGGATGTCGCCGCCATCTACCGTGGCGGGAGCAGAAACATGAATAAGTGGGCGGTACGGGGATAATGCCTGGATGATGGTTTCTGTTTCGGGTCTGCGTGAATCAGCTCCGGGACGGGTGATGACAGCTACTTCTGGCAGGATGAAAGCGGTATCTTCTACAAAGACTGAATCAGGCAAATCTTTTTGCTCAGGAAGTTCAATCACCTGACAGCCAATTTCTGCCAGCGTCTTAACATATTCCTGGTGTTGTTTGCGGGCAATGTCGAGGTCAATTGGGGTACGGTTAATGTGAGTGATCTCGCATTCATTAAACCTGGAGCTGACTTGGCGCGTGATGGCAATTGTCATTTACCTAATCGCCGCCTGTCCTGTACCTGACGATGAGGGCTTCTGTGCGTGGGTCTTTGGGATTGTTGAAAATTTCCTCTGGCTTGTTGTCTTCTATCAATTCACCTTCAGCCATCACAATGACACGGTCTGCCACTTCGCGGGCAAAACCCATTTCATGAGTGACCACGATCATGGTCATCCCTTCCAGGGCAACCTTTTTCATCACGTTTAAAACTTCACCGATTAATTCCGGGTCCAACGCGGATGTGGGTTCATCGAAGAGCATGACGCGCGGTTCCATGGTGAGTGCCCGTGCGATGGCAGCGCGCTGTTTTTGACCGCCGGAGAGGCGCATGGGATACTCATCTTTTTTGAATAACAATCCCACGCTGTCGAGGTTTTGCTCTGCGAGTTCAATGGCTCTTTTTCGGTCCATTCCTTTGACAATTACCGGACCTTCAATAACGTTTTCAAGTACGGTCATGTGTGGAAACAGATTAAATTCCTGAAAAACCATACCTGTTTTAAGGCGCACATCATGAACTAATTGACGGTGTTCCCTGCCTTTTTCACCGCCAGCTACTCGCACACCGTCCACTTCAATTACACCGTGTGAAGGTTCTTCAAGAAAATTTATGCAGCGAAGAAGTGTGCTTTTCCCGGAACCGCTGCGGCCGATAAGGCAGACCACCTGTCGTTCGGGAACTTCAATGCTGATGTTTTTCAGCACATGCAGGCGGCCAAAAAATTTGTCAAGGTTTGATACTTTTACGATGGGTAAAGACTCGAAGGCTGTCTTGTTGTCCATGTTATCGGTCTCCCTTGGAGAGGCGGGTTTCGATTTTGTTTTGAATATAGGAAAGTACAAGCGTCACCAGCCAGTAAAAAATAGCGGCCATGATCAACGCTTCCAGATTGTGGAATTGGGCGCGGCCCACTTTTGTAGCGCGCCACATCAGTTCATGGACGAAACCTGTAGCGGATACAAGCGCTGAGTCTTTGGTCATGGCGATGAATTCATTTCCAACGGGAGGGATTGCAAATCGAAGCGCTTGAGGCAGGACAATGCGGTTCATGGTTTGACCTGGGGTCATGCCCAGCGCCTGAGCAGCTTCACGCTGACCTTTCCCCACAGATGCAAGTCCAGCGCGGAAAATTTCAGACATGTATGCGCCATAGTTCAAGCCAAGCGCGAGCACACCTGCAAAGACACCAGAAAGGATGATGCCAAGTTGCGGCAGCGCCAGAAAGAAGAAGAAGATTTGTAAATAAAGGGGAGTTCCGCGAATGAGCGAAACATAAAAAGTGCTGATTGCGTATATGGGTGGAATCGTGGAAAGTCTTCCCAAGGCCGCGAGTAAAGCAAGAACGATTGCCAGCATGATGGAGAGGATGGAGATGAGCAGGGTTTGACCAAGGCCGCCTGCAATAAAATCGATCTCGTTTAGAATAAATTGACCGTCAATTTTAATGGTCGAGAAGGTTTGCGAACCGATTGTAATTTCCTGGCCGCTGAAGAGAAAAACAAGTATGAGGAGAAGAATTCCC
>JACZJB010000215.1 GCA_014860805.1 Anaerolineales bacterium | reverse complement strand
TGTTTCTCAGCTTCTTTCTTCTTTCTTCTTGTAAGCCCGCTCAATCCCCGCCGCTTCCAACGATCCAGCCAAGCCACGCGACTTTCCCTGCGCCAATTTCCACAGCCATCCCCGCAACGGCGACCCCAATTCCCTGCGACCCATACACAGCCGAATTCTGCCTCGTGGACTGGAAATCTGTTTTCCAGAACCCGCTCGGCTCAGAATCTCCTCTGGCAATTGCCCGCAGCTATCCGTATGGCTCCACCGAGAACGGCAATCGTGATCCTCACCACGGCGTTGACCTTGCAAGCAAGCACGGCAGTCCCGTCTATGCCGCCGCTGCGGGAAGGGTCATCTTTGCGGGGCGTGACCATGAACGCATCTACACACCCTGGGATGATTACTATGGAAACCTGATCGTCATTAAACATGACGATGGCTTGTTCACTCTCTATGGGCATTTGTCGGAGATATCTATCACAGCAGGAAACGCGGTTAACGCTGGGGATCGTATCGGCGCCGTGGGCAATACGGGTGTGGCGATAGGCAGTCACTTGCACTTTGAAGTCCGCACGGGCGGCGACGGCACGGATTTTTTCTCCACCGAGAACCCCGAACTGTGGCTCCCTTTGCAGGCGGACATGGGGGCGATATCCATTACGCTGAATGCAAATGACGATGCCAAACTCGAGCGTCAATTGGTGATCTATCGTTACGCCGCAGGAACGGATACCCCCGAGAAGAAATATTATTATTCCACCTATCCAAAAGGCTTCGAACATAATACCGAAGATTTTGCTTTAAGCGATCTGCCGCCTGGAAGATACCGCATCGCCTTCACCGACTCAAGCATCTTGTACGAACGCATCGTCGTCGTTGAATCAGGCAAACTGACGCTGGTACACTTTGACTTGAACTAGATCTTTAATATGTCATTCTGACACAGCCCCCGAGCGCAGCGAGTGGGGGGAGGCGTTCTTCCGCTGACGCAATCCCCATAAAGTTGAGGCACTCAGCGTTTGAGCCTCGGGGCTCGCAAAGACATGAGGGCATAAGGAACTCCCTGTCCTGAACGAAAGAACCTCCGAGGTCTTGCTGCCTCGGAGGTTCTTAATTACTACGTTCTATTCACTGCTCTTACTCTTCCAACGTTGAGATATCGCCTTCAGGCAGACCCTGTGCGCGGGCTTTCAACACGCGGCGCATGATCTTCCCCGAGCGGGTCTTGGGCAGCTTGTCGAGGAACTTCACATCCTCAGGGCGGGCAATGGGTCCCATGTGGGTGGCCACATGCTGGCGTAATTCCTCCGCCAATTCGGCAGACGGGGCGAAGCCAGAGCGCAGAATGACAAAAGTATGGATCGCCTGTCCTTTCACTTCATGCGACAGGCCGATTGCCGCCGCTTCTGCAACCGCAGGGTGGCTGACCAACGCAGATTCAACTTCCGCGGTGCCGAGGCGGTGACCAGAGACCTTGATCACATCATCCACGCGCCCAATGATCCAGAAATAACCGTCCGCGTCGCGCTTGGCTGAGTCGCCTGTGGTGTAGCGGCCTGGGTACTTCGACCAGTATTGATTGACATAGCGCTCGTCATCGCCATAGATCGTCCGCAGCATGGCGGGCCACGGATTCAATAAAGTGAGATAGCCTTCCGTGTTGTCAGGAACGGGATTGCCTTGTTCATCCACAATTTCGGCTTTTTGCCCGAAGAATGGGCGCGTGCCAGAGCCTGGCTTGAGCGGGACAGTGGGAGTCGGCGTGATCATAAAGTTACCGGTCTCTGTCTGCCACCACGTATCCATGATCGGACACTTTTCCTTGCCGATGACTCGGTAATACCACTTCCATGCTTCGGGGTTGATCGGCTCGCCGACAGAACCGAGCAGGCGCAGGGAAGAAAGATCGTGCTTGTTCGGCCACGCCTCTCCAAAGCGCATCAATCCACGGATGGCGGTCGGCGCCGTGTAGAAGACAGTGATCCCGTATCGTTCGACGACCTGCCACCAACGGTTCGGGTACGGGAAGGTCGGGCCGCCTTCAAACAGCATTGAAGTCGCGCCTGCGATCATCGGGCCGTACACGATGTAGGAATGTCCCGTGATCCAGCCCGGGTCGGCGGTGCACCACCAGCGGTCTTCATCCTTGATATCGAAAACGTACTTGAGTGTGGAATACGTGCCGACCATGTAGCCGCCATGCGTGTGCAGGATGGCTTTCGGTTTGCCTGTGGAACCGGACGTATAAAGAATAAAAAGCGGGTCTTCCGCGTCGAGGACTTCAGTTACGCATTTGCCGTTGGCGATGGGAAGCGAGCATAGGTCGTGATACCAATGGTCGCGCCCCGCTTCCATTCCTACGGGTTGGCCTGTTCGCTTAACGACGATCACATTCTCCACCGAGGGGCAGCGCTTGATCGCTTCATCCACGATGTTCTTGAGCTCGACGATCTTGCCGTTTTGATACGAACCGTCGCAGGTGATGACCAGCTTCGACTGGCTGTCATCGATGCGTCCCTGCAGCGAATCGACGGAGAAGCCGCCGAACACCACCGAGTGGATCGCGCCGATCTTCGCGCAAGCCAGCATCGCAAAGACGATCTCAGGCACACGTCCCATGTAAATGGTGACGCGCTCGCCTTTTTGAATCCCCATCGATTTGATGATATTCGCCATGCGCGAAACTTCGCGGTTCATGGCGTAGTAGGAGAATGTACGCTCGAGCTTGCCGTCTTCCGATTCCCAAATGAGGGCAAGCTGGTTCTTGCGGTGTGTTTTTAGATGTCTGTCAATTGCATTGTGAACGATATTGGTTTTTCCGCCAATGAACCACTTGAAGAACGGCTTGTTGGAATCGTCCAAAACCTTGTCCCACTTTGTGAACCACTCCAACTCAGAGGCTTCGTCAGCCCAGAAGCCTTGCAGGTCCTTGCCTGCTCTTTCGGCGAGCGCATCCCAATCTTTCAGGCGCGCCTGCGCGAGGACTTCTTCAGATGGATAATAAACTTCGCCTTCCATTTCCTTTGGCTTGCTGGTCTTTGCCATGGCAGTCTCTCCTCTGTCTGAAAAAATGATTGCGCAATTTTATCCCTTTTTGCGTAAAGGGGACAGTCACTTTTCCCCAAAGGGACTGTTACTTCATTGGTCACTCCACCCAATCCAAAACCCTGTAATACATTCCTGCAAACGGCAGGAACCACGGATTGCCGTTGTACAACCCCAATGGCGCGTTCGGAAAATCGAACTGCGCAAAGGGATGCTCTTTGATATTTCCCTTCACCATGGCTTCGGCAACGGTCTTGCCCAGGTGTGTCCCCATTGCCACACCGTGCCCCGCATAGCCGAGCGAATAGAACATCCCGTCCACTTCGCCGACGTGCGTCATCTGGTCGAAGGCAAAATCCAGCGTGCCGCCCCAGGCGTATTCCACTTTTGTATCCTTCAACTGCGGATACACACCTGCCATCTCGCGCCGCAAAATTTCCGCGCTTTGCTCAATCGTCTTTTCATTTTCAGGGAAGAATGCTGCGCGTCCGCCGAAGATCATGCGGTTGTCCCACAGCCGAAAATAATTCAGGAAATGTTTGTAGTCAAAGATCATGCGGTTGTGCGGGCTGAGTTCATTCGCCAGTTCATTCGATAATTTTTCGGTGGCAATAATGAACGACCCGATCGGGATGATCTTTTTCTGCAATTTCTTTGTGACATTTCCCGTGTAACCGGATGTTGCCACCAAAACGGATTTTGCACTCAACGAACCCCTTTCCGTCTCGATGACAAAACGCTTCTCTCCTCGCTCCAGCCTGTCCACTCGCGCTCGCGCGCAGAGCATTGCCCCAGCCTTTTCAGCCGCTGCCGCGAGACCTGCCACATATTGGGCAGGGTTCAACCCCCCGCTCACTTCGTCCACCAACGCCCCGTGATAGACATTCGACCCGATCTCGCTTTTCAACTCACTGGCTGGGACCAGCCTTACTTTGTGGTTGAATTCCTTCGCCATGAAATCCACTTCGTCTTTCAAGGCTTCGTAATGCCTGGGTTTGTTCGCCGTCAGCAAATGACCATATCGGGCGAACCCGCAATCGATGTTTTCTTCTTTGGCGATCTGCTCAACGGTATTTACCGAATCAAGTGAATATTGAAATAATGTCTTAGCCAGTTCGCGGCCATATTTCTTGATGATTGTCGCCATCCCCACTTTGAGTCCCGTCAACGCCATGCCGCCGTTACGGGAACTTGCACCCCAGCCAATTGTCTCCGCTTCCAGAACAACCACCTTCGCACCCTGCTGTGCCAATGTCCACGCGGCGCTTAACCCCGTGTACCCGCCGCCGATGACCGCAAAATCCACATCCGCAGGAATGGGAGTGAGATTCGAGTCGTCAGGCATGTGAACGGTGGTGTGCCAGTAGATTTGTTGTTTCATGGGTTATTCCAGGATCTCTTCCCAGTCTAATTCCCCAAACGCTTTGTGCAGACGATGACCATCCTCCACGACGATATATTGCAGGTTGGTAAATAGCTTTTCCGCGATCTCGCGGACAGGCTCCAGCGGGACGACATCATCCGCTGTCCCGTGGATGATGATGGTTGGAACAGAAATTACTTGTAAGCCTTGTTTCGACTTTGCTGATAATTCAAGAGGTTCACCGTTTGCCGGATCGTGATATATCCCATCTGGCGTTTGAAGGATCGCAGGAGCGAGTAATATTAATTTCCGAACTTGACTCGGATGCTCGCTGGTGAAGACTGTTCCCATTAATCCACCATACGATGATCCAATGATTGTCCAGTTTTTCTTGCGGCCAAGGATCGGTTTGAGCTGTTCCATGCGTTCCTTGAAGGAGCCTGTGAAATCAGGCGTGACCATGCCAGGGAATTTTTCCGCAAATTGGCGCGCCTTGCCGCTTTGGCTGGTGCTGTCCAGGCCGTGCAAATAGATAATTCTGGAGTTTTCCATTTTCTTTTTCCTTGCTGGTCCTTTCGGTTTTACTTCTGCGAACGCGGTTTCATCCACAAAGTCATCTGGTTCTTCTGGAGCAGGTCGCTGCACCGTCAGCGCTTGCGGACGAATTAATTCGCGCAGTTCCCGCTGCAGCGGAGGCGGAAAGGATGATGACATACGCCGCATGGTGATCACTGTCATCGGGTTTTCGGATGTGGTGAGGATGTGCTTCAGCATGAAAGTGGTTTCGTTTGCAGAGGCACGGTATAACGCGACGATCAAATCAGTGAGATCGTTTTGTATCGTGGACGGCGCTTCTTCAATGATAGGTTCAACAAGGTCGAGGATGGGAGGCAGGTTGGTGTAGGAGGTGTCTGTGATCATGGGCAGCAGGGCTTGGATGCCGTTTGACCAGGTGCGGGTCCGCTCTGGGTGTAGATATTCGCGGACAAGTGTGAGGAATTGATTGGGCGTTTCCTTGCGCATGCGCGTGAGACTTGTAGATAACAAGGCCGAGCGTACTTCGGGGTCACGGATCTGTTGGGTCCATGCCGTCAGACGGGGGAGCAGGCGTTCTTCCTGCGGCGGGATTCTTCCGAGCAGGAAGGCAGCGAGCAGGCGAGTTTCGAGGGCGCCTTCGTCCCAAAGGACATCGGCAAGCTCCAGCGCGAAATGCGGATTTTCTTCCGCCACTGTCTTCAATTCATTTTCAATATGTGTGAGCACGGCGGGCGGCGTGCGATACGTTTTTAGATTGGAGCCGGGGGCTACATTTTCTTTGGTGCGTAAGGTGTAGTTGACGTAAAAATCCAGGATCTCGCGCAGATGCTTCATGAACTCATCTGGCAGGAAGAAAAAATCTGCCAGGCGGTTGGCTTGCTTGCGAAGTCGGGCGAGGTCTATGGCGGGCATGGGTCATGTTGTAGGGGCGGGGTAACCCCGCCCCTACGTGAAATTAATACGCTCTTGCGAAATATACTTTTCTCTTGGAGGGCTTGCCGCAAACGATGCAGGTGCCTTCTGTTTCAGGCTGGTTGAAAGGAATGTTGCGTGTGGTGGCTTTGGCTTCTTCCTTGACCTTTGTCTCGCACTCGCGTGATTCGCACCAGTACGAGAATGCCCAGCCGTCCTGAACCACTTTCTTCAGCTCTTCATAATCCTTGGGGTTATGGATGTTGGCGTCGCGGTATTCGGTGGCGCGCTTGAGGAGTGACGCCTGAATATCGGTCAGCAATCCGCTGACGGCGGAGTCCAGACCCGTCTGTGGGACGAAAGTCTTGCCTTCCTTGCCAGGCTTATCGCGGCGGGCAAGGGCAACAGTTCCCTTTTCGACATCCTTGGGGCCGATCTCCACGCGCACGGGAACCCCGCGCATTTCCCAATCGTTGAATTTGAATCCGCTGCTGACGTTGTCGCGGTCGTCCATTTTGATGCGAATGCCAGCGGCTTTAAGTTCCATGAAGACGCGGTCGGCAACTTCCATCACTTTGGCTTTCTCATCCTCTTTTTTGAAGATGGGCACGATGACAGCCTGAATGGGCGCGAGGCGGGGAGGAAGCACAAGTCCCTGATCGTCGCCATGCACCATGATCATCGCGCCAATGATACGGGACGAGATGGCCCAAGAAGTGGTTTCGCAGAATTGCAGGGTGTTATCTTTGTTGAGAAATTGGATCTCGAACGCCTTGGCAAAGTTGGTGCTGAAATAATGAGACGTGCCAGACTGCAAAGCGCGCTTGTCCCACATCATCGCTTCAATGGATGTGGTGGTGTGCGCACCCGCGAATCGTTCGGTGTCGCTCTTGGTGCCTTTGATAACCGGAATGGCCGCTTCTTCGAGACAGAACTTTTCGTAAATGTCGAGGATGCGATACATTTCCTCTTTGGCTTCTTCAGCAGATGCATGTGCGGTATGACCTTCGTGCCAGTAAAATTCAGCTGTGCGAAGGAAAAGTTTTGTGCGCAATTCCCAGCGCAAGACCGAACCCCACTGCACGATGAGAATGGGCAGGTCGCGCCACGACTTGACCCACTTCGCATACATGTGACCAATGATCGTTTCGGAGGTGGGGCGGACTGCCAGCTTTTCTTCCAATTCCACGCCGCCGCCGTGCGTGACGACTGCGAGTTCAGGAGCGAAACCTTCCACATGTTCTTTTTCTTTTTCAAAGAAAGACATGGGGATCAAAGTTGGGAACGCTGCATTGACATGTCCCGTTGCCTTGAATTCCTTGTCAAGATAGGATGTGATGTTTTCCCACAACGCCCATCCATAGGGTTTTACGACCATGCAGCCGCGCACCGGGGCGTAGTCTGCCATGTCCGATCGAATGACGAGTTGGTTGTACCATTCTGAAAAATCTTCCGCGCGCGTTGTCAATTTATCTTCAGCCATTTTGTCCTCTTGTCAGGTTTAAAGGTTGAAGGTTGCAGGTTGCAGGTTGAAAACTTTCAACCTGCAACCTGTCAACCTTGTAACTTTTCTACAGCAGTTTTTACATCTTCCGCAAAGTATAACAACTCTCGTTGATGTATGGGCATATACGTCTCAAACTCATTGAAGAACCGATCAAACGTGGACTGCCAACCGCGCCCGATCAGTGTCAGCGGCCTCGGGGGCAGGGACTCCACGATCATCAAATTCCACATCAGCGAAATTTCAGCCAATGTGCCAGCTCCGCCAGGCAGGGCGATTGCCGCGTCACAGCCTTCGATCAAGCCTGTCAAACGCTCGGTCAAAGTTTGTTTTCGCCTTTCTTCTTTCACCCACTGATTCGGCCTGGATTTGCGCCATTCTTCAATGTCAATGCAGGTTACGCCGATCACATGCCCACCCGCTTCATGCGCCCCGCGTGAGACAGCTTCCATCGTGCCCATGTATCCGCCAGTCAACACGGCGTGTCCGCGCTGGGCGAGGAGCATGCCAAGTTCACGCGCCTCTTCGTAGGCTTGTGTTCCTTCCTTTGGTTGTGCGCCGCCAAAAACAGTTATGTTCATAAGTTCACCTTGTTGAAGGTTGCAAGTTTAAGGTTTGAAAGTTTTTCAACCTGTAACCTTTCAACTTTCAACTTGCAACTATTTTTCAACATCCCAACTTCTCGTTTTATTCACTTCTATTTTCTTCAACACCGCTTCTTCGAGGTCAATGCCAGATACAGAAGCCAATTGCAAAAGATATAACATCACGTCCGCCAGTTCACTCCCTAATTCGTCTCTATCTTTTATCTCATCGCCGAATTGGAAATGCTCCAAAATCTCCGCAGCCTCAATGGAAAGCGACACCGCCAAATTGCGAGGCGTTTGCGGGCGTTTGCTGTCCTTCTCATACCAGCCCTTTGACTTGACTAATTTATTCATTTCCTCGGTTAATTGTGCAATTGTAATTGGCATTTGACCTCTGTAAATAAAAACGGCTCGCCAAGTCTGGGAGCCGTTTGAGCGCGTAAAAGCGAACCTAGCCAGACCTGGAAGATTTATCCATTCGAGGGGACGGGTTCGGGTTCAATTTCATAGCGCCGATTATACCCTTAACGTTCGAAAATCGCACTTTCTTTCAAGCGTTATTTTTGAACGAGGGCATTATATAAGGGTAAAATTGAAATATGCAAAAGGATGACTTGCTCCGCCTCATGCGCGACCCAAACCTGCTTCCGTCCGAAAAGCAGGTTTTACTCTCGGACATTGCCTCCCAAGCCGCCGCCATGGACTTGCCTTGCTACATCGTCGGCGGTTTCGTGCGAGACCTTTTGCTTCGTGAGCCTGTCAATGACCTCGATATCATCGTCGAAGGTGACGCGATCAGGTTTGGGGAATCCCTCGTCAAAAAATTTGGCGGCAAACTTACCTTGCACGACAAATTCCACACCGCAATTTGGCACTTGCCCAACTCATCCGACACCCTTGACCTTATCACTGCTCGCAAGGAAACCTACGAACGTCCCGGCGCTTTGCCGACTGTAATTCCATCCACCATTGACGATGACCTGCACCGCCGCGACTTCACCATCAATTCCATGGCGATCCGCATTGACGGAGATCACTTTGGCGAATTGCTGGACCCTCTCAGTGGACAAGCTGATCTTGAAGATGGGCTAATCCGTGTTCTGCATCCACGCTCCTTTGTGGATGACCCCACTCGTATCTTTCGCGCCATCCGTTATGAGGCTCGTTATTCCTTTAATCTTGAACCTTTAACGTTGAACCTTGTCAACCCGGAAGCTCTTGATGTTATCCCAAAATTAAGCGGTGAGCGTATCCGCCACGAATTGGACTTGATCTTCGAAGAGAAAGATTCATCGCAGATGATATTGCGTCTGGGCGAGTTTGGTGTTTTCAAAAAGATCCATCCCAAACTTCCGTTGTTCAATGCAGATTATTCTGACTTTCTTGAGATGGACCCCACTCTTGACATACCAGCAAGCCGAACTGTAGTTGCCTACATGCTCTGGCTAATGGATCTGTCAGAGAGTGAAATTCTGTCCATTGGGCAGCGCCTGTACTTCACGACCGACCAAACGTACTCTATTTGGGCGGTATCTCAATTGAAGAAGAGTCTGCCTTTCCTGACTGGTTCAAGCCCCAGTGTGTGGACTTATGCCCTCGAAAAGCTGCCATTGCTTTCCATTTACGTGGTGTACCTTGTCACTCGCGAAGATGCGCTTTTGGATTTTCTGTCGATTTGGCGGCATGTCAAGCCGCATACGACAGGTGACGATTTGAAGGCTCGCGGTCTTGAACCAGGTCCGCGGTTTGGGGAGATCTTGCATCAAATCCGCGCTGCATGGCTGGATGGAGAAGTGAGCAATAAGGAAGAAGAAAATGACTTTCTGAATTCCATTTTGAATGGGCATTCTTCTCGTTGAGTTGGTTGATCTAGATCCTTTTTGTAGATTTATGGAGCGAAAACTGACAGCTTAAATTTTGTCAATTCTTTGTGTCCAACTCAAGGCGGGGGATGATGCGGTCGAAATTAATCGAATTTTAATCTTGTCTGGTGAGGATATCTTATTTATAATCAACCTATGACACAAGCCAAGGCGGACACAGCACGATTGCCTTATCGTTTACGAGAGCCATTCCTGACGTCGACGGAATTGGCTCTTTTTCGTGTGCTTGCTGGAATGATGGGGAATCGGTATGTGATCTGTCCGAAAGTTGCCTTGAACGATGTTTTTTATATATTGCGGCCGAACGAGAACGTACATTTCTTCAATAAGTTTTTCCGCAAGCATGTTGATTTTTTGCTGTGTGACTCGAGAACTTTTGCGCCATCGTTTGGCGTTGAGATCGTGAAGCCGATTGCAAAGGAAACTACACGCGAAGCAGACAAATTCATGGATGAACTGTTTACGGATGCAGGTCTTCCGCTGGTGCACATTCCGTCCAGTGAAAAATATGACGAGGGTGATATTGTTGCCTTGTTCCAACTGGCCGTTGCCAAGATTGGGGGAACAAAGGCCTTGCGCATCGACCTTCCGTCTGACACGGTGCCGAATTGCCCTGTATGCGGGAAGATGATGGTTTTAAGAATGCACCGCAACGGCGAAAATTCAGGAAAAAAATACTACGGCTGCATGGACAGTCCCAGGTGCGGCGGGGTTGTTGCAATCGATTAGTTTCCAGTAAGCAATGGCGCTTCCTTTGCGATGAGTTCTTTCGCTTGCAGCATTTTAAATATTCCCAAGGCAATTCCCACACATAAATACCCAAAGACCAGGCTTACAACTCCCAGCAGCAGGGATTGTTCGAGTAGATTCTTGGTGAATTCCATGATGCTTTCTGCAGGCAGATTTACCAGCGCCGCTTCGAGGGATAGGAGAATGAAGAACAAAAGCGGCGAAGTCAACGCCATATTGCGGAGCTCAGCCGTTGATCTGTTTTTGCTCCAAATCCACAAACCGATCGCTAGAATTGTGTAGGGGAAGAACCAGAGGATGACACCGATCGCGAAGAAGGCGACCGGTGTCAAAATTAGATTCCATGCTTCTGAAATTTCAATGTTGAACATGGATACAGGGAGGATCACAAGCAGGCTGATTCCCCAGAGTATAAAGGGGGTGAACAAGGCGAGCCGAAAATAGGTTTGTGGTTTTATGAGTAATGCCTTTCCAGCTCAGAGGCATATCTTGCGCCAACAGTATTTTGATTGATTTTCAACCAATCTTTGAAAGCTGTTTTGGCGCGGGCAGGTTCTTTTGAGACAAGCAAATTCGCCATTAAGCCGTCCACTTCTTCGGGGGTCAGGATGACATCTTTCACGAAGAGACTCAGGAACTGTGTGGCCAGCAAAGCCAATCGAGGCGGGACGGAGATCAGCAGTCGCCTTGCGCCGATGGTTGCACCGATCAACTGAACCATTTCCTTGAAGGTGTACGCATCCGGACCAACGGCATCGATCGTGTAAATTTCCTTGCTATACACAGCCTCTACAGCGAGATCCGCCAAATCTTCGACATATACTGGCTGGATTCCGTACGAGCCATCCCCAGGGATGAGGAAGAATGGAAAGCGGCGCAGGAGAAAAGCGATGTTGTTGATGAGTATATCTTCCCTGCCGACCAGGACCGTAGGACGCAGGATCGCGTAGGATACTCCCGAATCGATCACAGCTTTCTCGTTGGCTGCCTTACCCCAATAGTAAGGTAAATGTGACTCGGCGGATGGGTTCGCAATGCTGATGTGGACAATCCGCTTCACGCCAGCTTTTGCCGCTGCGTTGACTAAAATTTTTGTATTCTCTACAGCGTTGGGTTGGGTGTTGTTGCCTTTGTCGAACCGGACCCAATAGGTGTTGACCAGAACGTCCACGCCGCGCAAATTATCGACCAACTCTTCTTCGTTGGCGAAGTTTAATGGAAAGGCTTTTACTTTTCCGTTGAAGGGATCGGAGCGGTTTGGATGGTTAGTCAGCGTAATAACTTCCTCGCCGCGGTCAAGCAATCTTTTTGTGATGTACTTGCCTGAGTAGCTGAAAGCGCCAGTGACTGCGATTTTCATTCTGTCTCCTTTCTTCGTGGGGCGACCAGAGCGAAAAATGAAACGATACAACCAATGACAAGCAATGCCAGCAGAAAACCGAGCATGTTTCCACTGATGCGGTGGGTAATCTCAAAGAATAATTCTTCTGCTTTGACCGCCTCAGGCTGGTAGTTAAGAGCGAACAAAAGCGGCAGACCGACCAAAACGATACTGGAGAAGACCGTCCAGAATTGCGCCCGCTCTTCAGTGCCGCACATGTCCACGAGGATGCGATTAAGAAACGGGCGCAGGTACCGAAAGACCAGCATGCTGATAGAGAGTGTGAGTATTACTTCCAGTAAATAGAAAAGAATTGTGTTCATTGTTTCCTCATTTCAATACAGATAATATTTTGGTGACATTTCCAAAGCCTAAACTTTCCAACTTTATGACAGCGCTGGCGAGGTTATCAATTGCGTTGAAAAATTCCTGGAGCGCTTTGACGCGTTCGTGCACGAACGCCACCTCCGCTTCGTCGCCTGACACTGAGCCTGATTCTAATTTCTCCAGGGTTTCCTGCACCGAACGGACTGCGCGGTCAAACTCGCTGTTTTGTCTTTCCTTCAATATCGAACGGATGGATTTATAGAAGTCTGATTCTGCTTCGTAATAATCCTTGCGGTCACCGAGCCTGGAAGATCGGTGAACAAGCCCCATGCGCGCCAATGTCCGTACTTCGGTGCTGACCGCGCCTTTGGTGAGTCCCGTCTGGGTGACGATCTCATCCAAGGGCAGAGGGGCAGGGGAAAGGTAGAGAACCGCGAAGATCGCACCCATGCCTTTGGGAAAGCCCCAGAAACGGCTGATCTGGCTTAAGCCTTCGGTGAAATCCTGTTTGAGTTGGGAAAGTTTGGTTGTCATATATCACCTTTAGAACGTTTAGTAATTACTAAACGTAATATACGATAATCCCGTACACTTGTCAAGGGCAAAATAGCCACCAATTTGGCGGCTATTGAGGTGGGTAGGATGTTCTTTGAAAAGCTAAGGGGTTTCGATAAACAATTGGAGCAGCTCGTTCCCGGTCTTTCCCTGCCTGTCTTCCAAATATTTCTGAATCGGCACGCGTACGATGAGATATTCGGTGTCGCTTTTCTCGAATGAAAATTCTACGAAACCGTAATTACTTCCCTGCAGTTCTTCACGCGGAATTTGCGTCACCATCGTCATCACCTGGGCGATCCAATTGCCAAATAGATCGTTGTCTGCCAGGTCTTCCACGGGGAGTTGGACATAGAAATCGGTCTCCATTGCGCTGAAGGTGGAGCGGCCGTCTGCGTAGACGCAGTCCTCACCGAATTGTTGCGCTCTTGCGCTGGCGGCTGGGTTAAGTCGGTGAACCGCTTCATCAACTTTGGCTGTCAACTCGGGGTCATCGTGATACGCCCACATATATCCGCAATTGCCTGTGTCGTCCGCAGTCGGGGATGGCTCAAGCGAGGCAGTAATTGTGATCACTGCCTGCGGTGTTTCAACTTCATGAGTTGGCGCGGCTACATTTTGCAATGCGACAAAAGCCGCTGTTGCGGACAAAATAATGCCAATGACCCAATTCCGTTTGTGCTTCATGGTTTAAGCATACACTGATTCAGCCTTAAGAATGTTTCTTGAAATATGGGCAACTGTCGGTTGGGTATGAGGCGCTGCCTGTTATTTCAGCAAGTCTGCTGCAGCGGAAGACATCAATGCCACGCCATTGACCAGTGCGTGTTCATCAAAATCGAATTTCGGATGATGGTGGTTGTAGTTGAGATTCTTTTCATTGTTGGCAGAGCCGATGAAAAAGTAACATCCGTCCACTTTTTCCTGCATGTAGCCCATGTCTTCCGCGCCCATGGTGAGGTAGGTGTTGGATTCGATGGTTGTGGAGGGAAAGATGGTTTGCGCTGAATTAAAAACGCTTTCGGCAACTTCGCCGTTGTTGATGACGGGGGCTGTGACCTGTTTGAGTGTGATTTCCACTTCGCAGTTCATGGATGCGGCAATATTGCGCACGATCTGGTCGAAGCGTTCAAGTACGAGCTTGCGGACATCGGGATCGAAAGTGCGAATGGTCCCCGAGATTTCAGCGGTTTGTGGAATGATGTTGAAGGCTGTGCCCGAATGAAGCGATGTGACACTGACTACAGCAGGTTTGAGCGGCGGAACATTGCGCGCAACGATGGTTTGCAGGGCAGTGACAATTTGCGCGGCGCAGGCAATGGGATCGATGGTCGTTTCGGGAGATGCGCCATGGCCGCCCTTGCCTGTGAGCTTAACCATGAATAGTTCTGCGCCAGCCATCACGGGTCCTTTGGCAACATGGATCCAGCCGAGCGGCTTGTCATTCCATAAATGCAGCGAGAGGGTCTTTTCCACTTTGGGGCCATCCAGCACGCCGTCACGGATCATCATTAATGCGCCGCCGACTTCTTCGCCGTTGGTTCCTTCCTCCGAAGGTTGAAAGCAGAATTTGATATTGCCAGCCAGCTCGTTTTTATGTTCGTTCAAAATTTTTGCGACCGTCAATCCAATGGCTGTATGTCCATCATGTCCGCAGGCATGCATCACGCCCGCATTGACCGATGAGTACTCTGCGCCTGTGTCTTCAGTGATGGGCAGGGCGTCCATATCGAAGCGCAGCAAAATGGTTGGGCCGGGTTTTGTCCCTTCAAGGAACCCCACCACGCCTGTTTTGCCCACACCTTTCGTCACTTCAATCCCGAGTGCTTCAAGTTCCTTGGCAACAATTCCGCCAGTGCGGACTTCTTGAAAACCGAGTTCTGGGTGAATGTGAAAATCGCGGCGCATCGCCTGGGTGTAAGGGAAAAGCTCTTGAGCTTTTTTCATAAAGTCAGTCATGGTGTCTCCTTTTTATTTTCCGTGTCCTGGGAATATGGTCTTGATCTTATGCCTTTGGATTGTATCCCAACTCGCCCTTGTGACGACATCTTCTTCCGCTGCAACGTACCATGGATGAAGATCGCCCGTGAAAGCAAAACCTTCGTCAAGGATCAATGTGACACTATCGTCGCTGTGTCCGGGGGTGTGGATGATCTCTCCCTGCAAGCCGATTCCTGCAAGAAATTTACGGCTCTCTCCTACCTGCAAGTGGATACTGTCATTCGTTGAAATGGGCACGTAGGGATAGTTTTTCTTGCCCGCGAAAAATTCTGTCATTTGCGGAATGAAATCGATCTGCACATCTGGCAGGATATGTTTGATTCCAAGGTTTTTCAATTCCTGAGTCAGTCCTGCGTGGTCTGGATGAAAGTGGGTAACAAGCAGATATTTGATATCCTGAATCGAATTTCCTTTTCGTTTGAGTTCCCCTGAAAATTGCGGAAGTGTCCCTGGCCAGCCGCAATCAACAAGCAATTTTCCGCCCTTAATATCTATTGCGTAATAGTTCGTGGATTGGTAACCGACGTTGATGATGTTCATTTTGACTTTATGTCATTGCAAAGCAGTCTCTGAGCTATCCGTATTTTACGACTCTGAACTTTTCTTCGTATCTCGGATTTTCTTCTGTGCTGTCTTCGGCGCGGCGGGACTTGAGCCGCTCGATGAGCTTGTCCACATCCTGTACCTGAGTCTTGTGCTCCAGGATGGCGTTGAGTTTGATATCCCATGTTTCGGTCACGTCGATAGTGGTGTTGGGCTGATTGGTCAGCGAGCACCAGACTTCCTTGGGCATGTGTGGTTGAAAGCCTTGCGCGAGCAATTCAGGGAAATACACGATGTTTCCAGCGGCGGGGAAAACGGCGTCAAGGACAACCTGTCCACAGGCGCGGTGGTCGGGATGGTTGATGCCGTAGAGAGCAAAAAGATTTTGCGGGTCACAGGTGACGAGGATATCTGGCTTGTGCCTGCGAATTTCACGGACAACGTCACGGCGGAGGTCAAGGCTTGGGATGAGGTAGCCATCTGGCAGGTCCATGAAGTGAGGCGGGTTTGCTCCGATCACTTTTGCGGCGTTGGCTTGTTCCACGTGTCGGATTCCGCATAAACTTTCAGGGGTCATTTCGGGATGCGTGGTGGGATTGAAGCCTTTATCGCCGCAGGTCAGAAGAACGTAGGTGATGTTGTGCCCGGCGCGTGCCCAGCGGGCAAGCGTTCCGCCACAAAAAAATTCTGGGTCGTCTGGGTGGGCAAGGATGACCAGAATGTTTTGAGGGGATGTCCAGTTTTCAGGTTGAAGGGTCATGGGTTTATGAATTACGGATTACGAATTTTGTATTCGTAATCCGTAAGATTAATTCTTGTTGTTTTTGGCTTTGCCGCAGGTGCAGCCGCCGCCTTCGTGACGGTCACATGGAGCCTGGGCTTTTCGACGCAGGGCTTCGAGTTCGTCCCACGGTTCAACTTCCTCGCGGGAGAATGTCATCATTTGCGGGCGGTCTGTGCCGCTTTCAATAAGCACCATGATCTTGTCGCTCATTGGCAAAATGTCGATCACCTTGCCTTCGCCTTTGGGTGTGACCACGCGCTTGTTGCGCTTGGGCAAGGTCTTGCGAGCTTCCACATATTGTTCGTATTCGTAGATGAGACAGCAGCGCAAGCGTCCGCACATGCCAGTGATCTCATTTGGTGTGAGAGAGATGCCCTGTTCTTTTGCCATTTTGATGGAGATGGGGGAGAAGTCCGTCAGGAACTTGGAGCAGCAGCGGGTTTCAATCCCACAGGCGCCCATTCCGCCGAGCAGTTTCGCCACGTCTCGCGGACCGATCTGCCGCATTTCAACGTGGGTGTTGGGGTACAACTCGTGCATATCCTTCTTGAGCGATTTCAGGTCAACCTTTTCTTCGCTCTCTGTGCTGAACAGGAAAGCAAGGCGTGAGCCATCGTAGTTATATTCAGCGGCGATAATCTTTACGTCGCTTAGCCCGATCTCGGAAGCACGGGCGCGACAGTTGATCATGGCTTCGGTTTGCTTGTTCTGCCATGATTGCTGGAGGAGCAGGTCACGCGGGGTGGCGCGCCGCTCTACGGATTTCCAGCCGCCTTCGGGTTGCGGAGGCGTTTCCTGCACTCGCTGTACTACTTCGCCGAGATGTTTGCCGCGTGAAGTATCCACAATGACGTGCTCGCCGACGCCCACATCGGGCACAGCGTTAGAGTTGAAGTGATAGATCTTGCCAATTTTGGTAAATCGTACACCGATAATAGTTGGGTTCATGAGGGCAATTATACCGTAGGGATGGCAGAAGAAAGTTGAAAAAGCCCCGACAACTTTTGAACTGTCGGGGCTTTTAGGCTATTCCACAATGTTGATCGGCAGGGTGTTATTCACTCCAAGAGCGGCAATTGAAACTTTCGCAGCAATTTTTTGCGATATGTCTGTAAAGGCTTTGGCTACTACTGAATCGGGGTGGCTGTCTACAATCGGCTTGCCGCTGTCGCCGCCAATGCGGACGTTCTGGTCAATGGGCACTTTTCCGAGGAAAGGCGTTTTTGTGGCTTCTGCCAGATTTTCGCCGCCGCCTGTACCAAAGAGATCCATGTGGGTGCCGTCGGGCAGTTCAAGGTAGGACATGTTCTCGACTACGCCGAGGATGGGAACTTCCAACTGTTTGAACATATTCAGACCACGGCTGGCATCTTCAAGGGAGACAAGTTGCGGCAGGGTCACGATCACTGCACCGCTCAACGGCAATGCTTGAGCGAGTGAGAGCGCCGCATCGCCCGTGCCAGGCGGGAGATCAACGATTAGGTAATCCAGCTCGCCCCATTCCACATCGCCAAGAAATTGACGAATGGCAGAGTTGAGCATCGGTCCGCGCCAAATGAGAGGTTGCCCGGGCTTCACCAGCAAACCCATTGAGATCATTTTCAAACCATACGCTTCTGCAGGGATGAGGCGTTGTCCATTGGGCGGGGGGAGTTTGTCCACACCGAGCATGGTGGGAGTGTTGGGGCCGTAAATGTCCGCGTCCAATAAACCGACGCGGGCGCCAGCCTTCGCCAACGCCACAGCAATATTCACCGAGACAGTTGATTTTCCAACGCCGCCTTTGCCTGAACCAATCGCAATCGCGTTGCGGATAGGCATATTGACCAGTCCACGCATGCGACCATCGTTCGGTACATCCGAGTCCATTTTTATTTCAATATTCTTTGCTCCGACTGTCTTGAGCGCAATGCGACAATCCGCTTCGATCTTACCCTTCAGGGGGCAGGCGGGGGTGGTGAGCATGATTGTAAAACTGACCTTTTCACCTTCCACCTCCAAATTGCGGATCATGTTCAATGTAACGAGGTCTTGACCGAGATCAGGTTCCTGCACTGTACTCAGGGCGGCTAATACGGCTTCTTTTGTTATTGTCATTGTGTGTTTTACCTAATTAAAATATTACGTCATTGCAAGGGCGGTGTTTTTCCGTTCGACACTGGCGCGCGGCGCAAGCGTCGTCAGGCTAAGCCTTCCTCGCAATGACGAGGTTGTTTTATGCAGCAGCTGCTGGTTTCGCTTCAGCCTTGGCAGCTTTCAACGCTTCTTTTGCACGGCGGGCTTCATCTTCACGGGCAGCATTCTCGGGACGGATGCTGTTGTAATAGGAAGCGGGCTTGAGCAGTTTTTCGAGGTTGTAAACATTCCGCTCGTACGAAGCGATATCGAAATCATGGTCCATCTTGATGGCATCAAATGGACAATATTCCGCGCAGAAACCGCAGTTCATGCAAATGTCCATATCGATGTAGAAATTTGTCGGAACAGGAACAGGCCTGCCCGTGGAAGGATCGTTCGTTCGTACGATCCAAATGCATTGCGGAGGACAGACCTTCGCGCAAATCCCGCACGAAGTACAGCGGATTTCCTTCTTGCCTTCTTCGCCTTCATCGTACACAAGGAAGGGCACGTAGCGGAATTCTTCGGGCTGGATCAACTGCTCTTCGGGGTATTGAACCGTAAAGATGCCTTTTGTGTCCTTGCTGGAACGATGAGCGATACCTTCCTGTGTGTTGTAGCGTTTTTTGCCGCGCACCATCCAGGAAATATCTTCGGTGTACGTATCCCAGAATCGCTTCCAGGTGACGCTTAATCCTTTAAGAATGCCTTTACCATACATAAGTTGATTCTCCTGTTTAGCGATCCAACTCGCCCATTACAATGTCGAACATTGCAAGGAGCGCAACGAAGTCGGCGATCTTTGCGCCGATGCACATGCTTTCGACAGCCTGCAAGTTGACGAAGGAAGCAGGACGTACATGGTAGCGATATGGATTCGGCTTGCCGTTGGATACAACATAGAAGCCTAATTCACCTTTGGGTGACTCAATGCGGCCATACGCTTCGCCTGCCGGAACTCGAACCTGGTATGCCGGTTTCTGTGAGTTGATCGGCCCTTCGGGGATCTGTTTGATAGCCTGTTCCAAAATCCGCAGCGACTGGCGAATCTCGTCAAAGCGGATGAGGTAGTTGTCCATCATGTCGGCATTGTGGCGGACAGCCACATCGAAATCGAAGCGGTCATAGACGGAGTAGGGTTCGGCGCGGCGCAGGTCATACGGTACACCCGCAGCACGGAGAACAGGGCCAGTCACAGAATATTTGATCGCATCTTCAGCATTGAGAACGTGGATGCCCTTCAATCGCGCAACCAACACTTCATTCTCGTTAAGGAAGCGTTCCATTTCATCGGTCTTGGCAGGCAGGCGGTCAAAGACCAGGTCTTTGATCTTCTGCATGGCAAAATCAGGGATGTCGCGTACCACCCCGCCAAAGCGGAAGTAGTTGCACATCATGCGCGCACCAGAGACAGCTTCGAAAATATCGAGAACTAATTCACGCTCTTCAAAAGCATAGAGAGAGGGAGTGTACATGGTGCCGAGATCGTTCATCAACATGCCGATGAAGATAAGGTGGTTTTGAATACGGCTTAGTTCCGCCATGATCACGCGAATGTATTCGGCGCGTTCCGCTACGGGGATCTTCATCAGCTTTTCGATGGTGGTTACATAACCAAAGTTGTTGCTCATCGAGTTGAAGTAGTCGAGGCGGTCAGTGTACGGGATGATCTGGAGATAGGTGTTGCGTTCGCCGATTTTGTCATGGTTGCGATGCAGATAGCCCATCACGGGTTTGAGCCCAGTGATGGTTTCACCATCCAATGTGACTGCCACCCGCAGCACACCGTGAGTGGAGGGGTGGTGCGGACCCATGTTCACGACGATGTGGTCAGTCTTTAATCTGTCGTTTTCTCCTTTGGAGCGAAAGCGTTCAAGAGAGGCATACAGATCATCTTCATTTTCGGGCTGGTAGGCTTCGGGGTCAAATCCTTCAGGGAATTTCAAATTATCGCGGAAGGGATTCTTGTTCTCTGCAAAGGTATGTTGTCCATCAGGCCAGCGGCTCTTGAACGGCTTGGCTTCTTCTTCAAAGAAGGGTTCCTTCCAGTCTTTACGCAGCGGGTGACCTTCATACCCTTCCCACATTAGAATGCGGCGCAAATCCGGGTGACCGGTAAATTTAATGCCCAGCAGATCCCAGGCTTCGCGTTCCTGGAAATCAGCGCCAGCCCAAATGCCGACAACAGAGGGAACTTCTACAGGGTCAACGCGGTCAACCTGAACTTTGAAAGTAAGACCAGCCCCGCCGGTTGTTTTGTAGGCGTGGTAGACCACTTCCATTTTATTTTCGGCGATGTAATCCACGCCGGTCACGGCGGTGAGCAGGTCATATCCAAATTCGTCGCGGATGGCGGTGGCTACTTCGAGGAGGTTTTCTTTTTTGACGATGAAGCCAGTGTAGCCGGGGCGTGCATCAGCGGAGACACTGTCTGGGAAACGAGCAACCAAGTCAACGGTCTGGGTTGAGGCGGGAGCAGCCATTATGCACTCTCCTGTGTCGTCTTTTGTGAAGCAGCCTGCTTAATTTCCGCATTGCGGCGAACATCGATCAAGTCAGGTCCAAGAACTGGCATGGGAACGTAATTTGAATCTACTTTGCCTTTTTCATACCAGCGGACTTTCTTGATGGATTGCTTGTCAATTTTTTCTTGCAGCTTGATCATGCCGGCGATGAGCGCCTGCGGAGTGGGAGGGCAGCCGGGAATGTACACGTCCACGGGCAGGAATTTATCAATGCCTGCGACCACGTTATAGCCTTCCTTGAAAGGTCCGCCGCTCGAGGCGCATGCGCCCATTGCCACAACATATTTGGGCTCGGGCATTTGGTTGTACAAGCGGATAATGGCGGGCAGCATTTTCTTGGTGACTGTGCCGGACACGAGCATCATGTCTGCCTGGCGCGGGGTGGGGCGCATGACTTCCATTCCAAAGCGTGCCATGTCGTAGCGGGCGGTTTGTGCGGCGATCATTTCGATGGCGCAGCAAGCCAGGCCGAACATCAGCGGCCACACGGATGAGCGGCGGCCCCAGTTATACAGGCGGTCAAGCGTTGTGATGGCTACAACATTTTCAAGGTCTTCGGGGATGTTGTAGTTCGGTAAACTTAATTTTTCATTTTCCATGAATGTTCTCCTCGAACCAGTCTTGATAAATTGCATAAAGGATGTCATCGTTCGCGAGAGCGGGGTCATCCTCAAATTCCGAAAGTTCCAGTGTCCATTTATAAATTTGCTGCAAGCTTACTTCTTCAATGTTTACATCTTTGTGCTGGCGGCGCAACTCCATGGCGATCGCGTACGTGGATTCCCAATTTAAATTCATGCGGTACTTTTCGTCACAAACGTGGATTATAGCAGGGAGGTGGCATAAGTCAACTGAATTATGTAAATATATATTTGTAAAAATAAAGAAGTGAGTATAATCACGGGAAATAAATGACATGTCTGCGCCTCATGCCTTGGGGCATCTGATTCTGTTCCTTTTAGTTTTCTCATCGCTGGAGGCTTCTTATGCTCGTCCGCCAAAAAGTATTGAATCACCTGAAAAAGACTCGCTCCGCCTCTGCCCGCGAAATTGCACGAGCGTTGAAAATGACTGCGCCGAATGTGCGACATCATTTGTCCGTGCTGTGTTCGGATGGGCGAGTTGAATTTGTCTCTGTCAATAACCGTGAGGGACGCGGCAGACCCGAAAAGATGTATTCCCTGGCGCAGTCTGCATTGGGAGATAATCTGCCCGCGTTGGCGGATGCTCTTTTAACAGTGGCAGGCAAAAAGCTCAACGTAGAAGCGCTGGCGAGTCTTATATTAGAGGCGGGGCAGTTTTCCGATCTTCCAGTCGCAAAGCGATTGGCAATGCTCGTCGAAAAATTGAACGACATGCATTATCAGGCGCACTGGGAGGCGGGCGCGGAAGGTCCGCGGGTGATTTTTGGGCGCTGCCCGTACTGGAAGGTGATTGAGAAACATTCCGAAATCTGTAAAATGGATGGCGTGTTGTTGCAGCGTGCAATGGCGCGCCCCGTCAATGGGCTTCAAAAAGGTGAATGGGTGCAGGGGCTATGCCCATTCGTATTCCAGATCGGATGATGTTTTGATGCTTACATTTTATGATTTTACAGATGAGGATTTGAAGTCGAACCGTAACGGGTTTATCACTCCACGCCAGAAAGAGTGGATACAAGGATTCGCGAAGGGGATCAGCGGTATGCAGCGTGGGAACGCGAAGATCGCGATCGTTTTTCCGTTTATTGGTTTGTGCATGATTTTGGCGATGAGTTTGTCAAATGAACGTGCGCGGGCTGCGTTCTTGTCGGACCCAACATATCTGATCGTGCTTGTTCTTGTTGTCCCCTTTGTAGCTGGTATTTTTGCCATCAGCATTTATTTTGCCGACCGCCGCGCGGCGCGCCTTTCAGAAGCAAGTTTGAAGAAAGCCGAAGGATCCGTAAAGTTTGATGAGGAATCTTCGAGAGTAGGTACGACCTATTTTGTATATGTTGGAGAAACGGAGTTCAAGTTTGGCGAGGACGTAAGTCGTTATTTTGCAGAGGGTGGGGTCTATCGTATTTTTTACTGCGAAACATCCATGCTGAAGTTGATCCTTTCCCATGAGCGTGTGAGATAAATTTGGAATCAGGGAGCATACCCTTCAGGTATGCTCCCTGATTCATAGATGCTTATTGTGCGCAAGATTGGTTAATGAGAGGTGTGGCAGCAGGTGCGAATGCAGGGATGGCGACAGTTTCCTGTGGCGATAACACAATGGACGAGAGGATTGCTTGAAAATCAGGTGTGTCTATGATTGCTTGTGGAATGGGGTTGATCAAGATCAGCTTTTCGGGAGCAAGGCGATATAGGAATACACGAATTGGCGGGTCATTTTGGTTAACCAGATTTCGCAAGGTTAAGATAGAAGCAGTATGTGCGCCCGTCTCTTGGATTTCAGCTGAAACAAGTTCTTCCATACTTGTATCTACCATTGCCATGTAGGCATCTGCATCAGAAAGTGAGGGGTTGATATTTTCAAAGACGACAATATCAATTTTAAGCGTGCCATTGGGCCAGTCCCAAAAGCCTTTATTGGAATTTGCCGTGAAATACGCATCATCATAATTTTTGGTAGTCATCACGCCACCAGTCCCTTCAGCAGGAATGGGTGTGACGATCCACCAGCAGGGGACGGCGAGACCGAATCCAAAACGCGGGTCGCGGATTTCTTTCCACGCGGAGGGAGGGGTCTGTTGAACGTTGGATTCTGTTGTTGGAATGGAGGCAACTGTGGGCGGGGGAAGAGGCGTCTGTTCTTGAGTAGGGATTGGTATGGTCACAGGGGATGCTTGAGAAGCGCAGGCTGCCAATAGTAAGATAGTTAAAATAAACAGTGAAAGGTTCGTCTTTTTCATTTTTTCTCCACCCTGAAAGACGAACCTTCTTATGAAAAGTTCCCTATTTTATTCTGGCTTGAATTCCTTTTGTGCAAGTTCGATATTTGCACCTTTTAAGAAGTTCATGGCATTTTCGTCGGTACGATAGGCGGTGCTGTAGACGATTTTGACGATGCCTGCGTTAATGAGTGCTTTGGTGCAGTTGATGCAAGGCAGGTGAGTGACGTAGCAGGTGGCGCCTTTGGTGGAGACGCCATGCAATGCGGCTTGAATGATGGCGTTGGTTTCGGCGTGAATGGTGCGGACGCAGTGTCCGTCCACCATCAGGTGCCCAATTTCGTCGCAGTGTTCCTGGCCTGCGGGTGAACCGTTGAAGCCTGTTGTGAGGATGCGCTTATCCAGCACGAGCACGCAGCCGACAAAGGCGCGGTCACAAGTGCTTCGTTCGGAAACAGCGTACGCTATCTTCATGAAATAGGAATCCCAATCGGGGCGCATAAGCATTACCTCCAGTCCGTGATGTGTATCGCACAATTGTACTCTTTTCAATTGTAGACGGAGTAGCTTTTCAGAATAATTGGGGTTTTATTAACAATATTAAATACCCTTGCTCGGGCTGGGTTGAGAACCGCCTCTCTTTCTTTAGGCCTGCAGAAGATTTGCGCAGGCGAGTTATTAAAAGGAGTTTGTTGCCATGTCTGAAAATTTACAGAGTCTATCATTTTATGAACGCCCTAACGTGGAGAAGTCAATAATTCCAATTGCGGGCGGTGTGCCCGTTGGGTTGGAAGGGATGTATAGTGCTGAATTAGGGATTGGCGGCGCCTACGGGTCCTGGGGAGAAAGTTATAACAATTTACGCCTGCCTTCGTTAGTGGAGCATCGTCTGGGAATGCCGCTCGGCAAGGATGATATTTTGAATTTATCTGAATTAGGCTTTGAGTATCGACAACATATTCATGATTTGGACGAAGCCCAGCATCTTGAGTTGGAAGTGGAAGTCGGCGCCCGCCTGTTGCGCAAGGCTTTGGAGGTTTGCGGTTGGAATGCGTCAGAGGTCGAAGGTGTTCTGATTGGGATGAGCGGGCCTGTTTCCAGTGATTACATTTCGCGGATTTCACTTCTGGCTGGTATTCCTGAGACTGCGTTGAAAGTTAGCGTGCACAAAGCATGCGACGGATCCATGGGCGCATTACATTTGGCATTGAATCCACATCTTTCGAAACCCGGACAAATTAATATTGCAGAACATTTGCGTGGCAGGAAAGTGTTGGTTGGCGGCATTGAAGGCTTAAGCCGTTTTATATGCGATGCCAAAGATAAGAATGCCCTGCAGTTATTTGGTAATGGTATGGGAGTGATTGGGGTAGTTCCAGGCGCGAATATGAAATTCCTGGCAGGCAGGAGCTATGAAAATTATGACCAGGAAGGTTTGCTGGCGGTGCGGATGAGTTATCCGCATTCACGCTTGCAGGCTTTAGGAAATTCGCTGGTCGACGTAGTGCAGGAGGATGCCGATCATATTCGTGTGGCGGGGTTGATGAATGAGCCGAAGAATGGCGATTCTATCGAGATGGCTGGTTTGATGGGTATGGTCAAGTTATTTGTGCGCACAGGGGTGCAGGTGGTAGAGGATGTTTACAGGGATTATCAGGCTCTCATGGATAAACTTGGGACCTCCGGTAAATCCATTTCCATGGGAATTGTCCATCATGCGAACTATAAGATCAATGCTTTAAAAGCCAAACATCTGTCGAAGCTTGGCATTAATTTTCCGATGCCGTGGCTATTAAATGATTTCGGGAATGTGAGCGCGGCTTCGAATATTATTGCTTTCCTGCGCCAGTTGAAAAATATTCATCCGGGCGACCATATTCTCTTTGACGGCTTTGGCGCGGGCACATATTATGATGTGATGACCGTATCTATGGGGTGAGACAGATTTTCAAGCATCGAATGATGAAC